>NZ_LNFY01000001.1:326127-652255 GCF_011057685.1 Thermotoga sp. Ku-13t
GAAGCTGGTTTTAAAAACGATCGCTATAAAGTACAACCTGCATGTGACGTTCATGCCAAAACCTTTCTTTGGAATCAACGGTTCCGGTATGCATACACACCTGAGTTTGTTCAGAAATGGCGAAAATGCGTTTTACGATCCAAACGCCCCGGACGGTCTATCAAGGACTCTGTATTATTTTGTGGGTGGGTTGCTCAAGCATGCAAAGGAGATCACAGCAGTCACGAATCCAACAGTGAACAGTTACAAGAGGCTGGTGCCGGGTTACGAAGCACCAGTGAACATAGCGTGGTCGAAATCGAACAGGAGTGCGCTCATTAGGGTTCCAGCCGCAAGGGGTAAATCCACTAGGATCGAGTACAGGGCACCGGATCCGAGCTGTAACGCATATCTCGCGTTCGCAGTCATAGTTGCTGCTGGACTGGATGGTATAGAAAAGAAAATAGAACCTCCTACGCCGATTGAAGAAAACATCTATGCCATGAGTGAAGAGAGGAAAGCACAAAGTAGGATAGAATCTTTACCAGGATCGCTGAGAGACGCTCTGGAGGAAATGAAAGAATCCTCTCTGGTCAGGGAGGTTCTGGGAGAGCACATATTCAAAAAGTTTCTGGATCTTAAGAAGAGGGAATGGAGAGATTTCAGCATCGCTGTGACGGATTGGGAAATCAGAAGGTATCTTCAGGTGTAAAAAGTGCTAAACTATTACGTTGTGGACGAATATGGCGAACATACTGGTAGTAGATGACGAGAGGAATGTGAGAAACATCATCAGGAAAATTCTTGAAGAGAACGAGCACACTGTCACCACGATCGCCACGGGCGAGGAAGCACTCGTGGAGCTACGAAGATCAAAGTTCGATCTGCTCATCCTTGATTTAAAGCTCCCCGGCATGTCCGGTACTGAACTGCTGAGACGAATGAGACAGGAAGGTATAGAGTTGCCGACACTGATAGTTTCCGCCATCACCACCGCGGCTCCCGTAGTTGAAGCGATGAAACAAGGCGCCAGCGATTATCTTTCAAAACCCTTCTCGGCGCAGGACCTTCTGAGAAAAGTCGGAGAACTTCTGAGTGCGGAACAGCTCAGCTTCGAAAGGCTCGCTCGTTTGATCGAAGAAAAGCTCGAACAGGGTAAACTCGTCGTGGCTGAAAAACTCGCGCGTGAACTGTTCATGATAAGACCCGATGCGGAAGCTCATTTCATTTACGCGACCGTGATGGAAAGACTGGGCAACAAGGAACTTGCCTACAAACACCTCAAGGCTGCGCTGGCGCTCGATCCAGAGCACAGGAGGGTGCTGAAGGAGATCGCGAAATATGAGGAAAGCTGAGTCACTCTACATTGTGATCGTGGGTTGTGGACGTATCGGTTCGATCGTCGCAACGAAGCTCTCGGTCTCCGGCAGCAACGTGGTCGTCATAGATTCGGACGAAACGGCCCTTGAGAGCTTGCCTGAGGAGTTCACGGGATTCAAGCTCATCGGAGACGTGACTGAGATCTCGGTGCTGAGAGACGCAAAGCTCGACAAGGCGGACGTACTCCTGGCGCTCACAGGGGACGATAACACAAACTTCATGGTCGCGAGCGTTGCCAAGAGGTTTTTCGGCGTGAAGAGGGTCATCGCGCGTGTGAACGAACCGGCGAACGAAGACATCTTCAAAGAATTCGATATCGAGATCGTATCGCCAACGCGGCTTGCAGCGATGAAAGTCTTGTCCGAATTAGGGGTGCACGAAACTTGAAGGTAGTCATCATAGGTGGCCACAAGATCGCGTACTATCTCGCTCGGATGATGATATCAAAGGGTTACCACGTCTACATAGTGAACAAAGATCCCCGTGCTTGCGAGCAGCTCGCGAAGAGTCTTTCTGCAGTTGTGATCCTCGGTGATGGGAGCAAGAAGAATGTGCTCGAGCAGCTCAGGCTCAGCAGCAAAGATCTTGTGGTCATACTGACGAACACCGACCGTGACAACCTCATAATCTCGCAGATGGTTCGCCATTACTATGGGGTGGAACGAATAGTCACGCTCGTGAATGATCCCGAAGATATAGAGATCTTTCACCGGCTGGGTGTGAAAGCGGCCGTGAGTCCAACTAACATCTTGCTCCAGACAATCCAGGGTCTATTGCTCGTCGACGAAATCGAAGAGTTCTCCATGGTTGAGGAAGGAAGGCTCGTTTTCCTTCGACTCGAGATACCTGAAACTTCTCCATCCGCTCACAAAAAGTTGAAGGAGATCCCTCTTCCAAACAGCTGTGTGATCGGTGCCATCATCAGGAACAACACAGTGGTCATACCCCGTGGAGAAGTCGAACTTCTTCCCGAAGATAGAGTGATGGTCCTGTGCGAGCCAAGCGTTCAATCTCAAGTGATACATTTACTTGTCGGTGAGTGATTATGAGATTGACGCTGCAGGAATACCGCGTTGTTTTCAGTACACTGAGTAAACTTTTGAGGTTTTTCTCTCTGATACTTCTTCTTCCTCTGGTGTGGATCTTTTCTGAACCCAGTTTCTTCCAGTGCATTCTGTCATTTTCGATACCTTCCGCTGTCGCGTTCATCTTCGGTTTTGTCTTGCAACGTTTCTCACACACTACGGAGTTTGAAGTCATAACCGTCAAAGAAGGAGCAGTGATCGTGCTCTTCTCCTGGACGACGGTCATAGTCCTCTCCGCTTTGCCTTACATGCTTTGTGGGTTGCTCAATTTCTCGCAAGCCATTTTTGAAGCTACGAGCGGCTGGACAACGACGGGCTTAACGATGTTTCCTGTGGTTGAGGCTCTTCCCAAGCCGGTGCTCTTCTGGAGGAGCTTAACCCAATATCTGGGGGGCGCAGGCTTCGCTGTCATAGTGATGAGTACGATCATAGGTCCTACGGGCCTTGGTTTTTACCGGGCAGAAGGGCGTGTTGACAACATCGCACCAAACATAAGGCATTCAACAAGATTGATCGTCACCTACTATCTTCTGTACGCGGTCGCCGGAACGATCGCGTTGATGATCAGCGGGCTCAATCTCTTCGATGCGCTGAACCATTCTTTTACAGCACTCGCCACAGGTGGATTTTCGACGAAGAACAACAGCGTCGCAGCTTTCGATAACCTATCAACAGAGTTGATTCTGATGTTTCTCATGTTTCTCGGGTCTATCGGTTTCGGTATTCACCATGCATTCTGGAGTAGAGACTGGCATGCGCTCAGAGAGAACAGTGAACCCAAGCAGATGATTGTGTTGATCCTGTTAGGTACTGTGTGTGTTTCTCTGGCGGGTGTTGGCAAAGTGTTTCCAACATTTTCAGACAGCTTGCGTCACAGCATTTTCCAAGTTGTCTCTGCCCTCACCGGGACAGGTTTTTCCACAGTAGATCTAAAGTCGTGGCTCGGTTTTCCAACAGGTCTCTTCGTGCTTGTGGTTCTCATGCTGCTCGGAGGTTGTATGGATTCAACCTCAGGTGGTATAAAACAGTACAGGCTCACTGTGCTCTTCAAAACGTTCAAAATGTCACTCAGAAAATTCCTGCTTCCAAAGACTTCTGTTGTATACGTAGAGATATGGAAAGGATCCGCCAAAAGGTATCTCGATCCTCAGCTCATCAGAGAAGCTTTCGTCACGAGCGCCGCGTACATCTTGTCCTATGTCCTGGGAGTATTGATGTTGACGTTCTACGGTTACAGTTTGGGACAAGCAATGTTTGAGTTCGCATCGGCTCTCGCGGGGGTAGGGCTTTCGTGTGGAGTCACATCGCCAAATATGCCACTCGGCGCGATGTGGACGTTGAGCGTCGGAATGTTCATGGGAAGGCTCGAATTCCTCGTCATCGTGTACGCACTGGCAAAGATCCTTTCGGACGCGTTCAGGTCATTTGCTAAGCAGGCTTGAATTTCTCCAGTCCTTCAGATACATAGGCCATCCTTGCGAAGGTGAACTGTCGACTTCGTACAGCAGCAAACTGTTGTCAGTTTTCAGTACAAGCAAACCAGAGTCGGACATCTTCATCTTGCCAGACACCCGAGCAGGAAGTGGTTCCTCGAGGATCTTCGAACCATCCCTGGTAGAGAGCAGATACAGAACGTTACCGGCAGCAAGCAAACCGCTCTGTGTCAGCAAAATCGTCCTCGCAGACAGATTCTCTCTCGCCCACAAAACGTTACCGGAAAGATCCAGCGCGTAGACGTTGCCAGAATCGTTACACACGTAGAGCGTCTTACCATCGCTCACCCCTTGAACCAAACTGGCACCAAACGTTTTCGACCATGCGATCTTACCATCTTTGATCCGAACACACCACACGGTTTTCTCACCGATCACGAAAACAAGTTCATCCGTGAGAACAATTTCAGCCGATTTGCACGCTTCCGTCACGACCGACCAGACCTCTTTGCCAGAGAAATCCACAAGGTGTAGCATCCCAAGCCAGTCGAGTACGAGTATTCCATAATCTTCATGCACCGCCGGCGGACACACGAGCCAACCTGTCAGACGAACCTTTTTCACAATATCATCCGTCGTTGATTCGAATATGTACATCGTTCCATTGTCGTCAACGGCGACGAACGCTTGAGGGGTTCTCGCCGCGGCGATGGAGACGTTCGATTCAACTGGGATCTTTTTTGTCCTGTCAGAGAGCACGTAGATGCTCTTGTCCCAGGATCCCAGAACGATCGAACCATCATCCAGAAGCACCGGATCTGCCGTGAGTATGAACGCCACCTTGCTTGATTGCACCTTTAGGCTGCCGGGATCCACTTTGAGCAAACTGCCATCGAGGCTTGACAGATACAGTTCTTTACCGATCGCAGGGCTCGTGCTGATCTTCTGCGGGAATTTCACTTCCCCAAGGAAATTCAGAAGCCTTGTTCTGGTCTTTTCCTGAGTTGTGCTCGCGGGTGGAGCAGCTTGTTGCTGAGCCTGCGTCGAACTTGTAAGTTTCATCAGATCGATGCCAAGTACAGTTGCATATTTCACGTTGTTCGTAACAGTCTGGAGCAGTTTGATAGAACTGGGTAGCACGTTTGCCACGGTGAGTCCACCTTTGCTTGTGATAATGTAGAGATAATCTCCGTGATTGGCGACGGAGACTGCCGATACGTTCAGCCTGTCGAGCAGCGACATGTCTGCCCTCGAGAGCAGGAGCAGCGATCCATTAGTCGATAGGACAACGAGATTGTTCCGCGCGAGAAAGATCTGTTTGAAATCCAGAGTGAATTTGTGCTTTGATTCGAGTACCGGAACCTTTTCAGAGATGTTCATGATGTAGAATTCCTTCTTCGTGGAGAACATCAAGCTGCTGCCAACTATCTGAAAGTTGTTTACGGGATCCGGTGCCGCTATTTCCCAGATCCTTTTGAAATTCGCATCGAAAGCCACGATCTTACCGCCAGCCAACGTGATGAGCAAGTCAGAGTAGACAGCGACTGTCGAGATCTTCTCGTTCAAGGTGTAGGAAGCTTTCGGGTTTAAACTCTCGTCGAAGACCGTGATCGAGTAATCGTGCACAACGTAAAGATCACGCATCAGGACGGCGTCGACGGCCTTACGGTTCAGCTCCATGGTCTTCACGGAACGTAAGTTTTCGTCAAGGATCTCGAGGCTCGTGGGCCGTAAAACGTACAAATACTTGGAACCAGGCAACACCTTGAGCACCCCAGGTGTGTTCACGCTGGCGATCTTCACAGGGAGCAGAGGGGCAGAGACATCGTAGAGCTCTATGGACTCATCTTTGACGACGTAAAGAGTCGCACCGTACATCAAACTCGAGATGATGAGCAAGCCGACGAACAGGACTTTCCTCATTCAACAGCACCTCAAAATTTATGATACCAGCTTTTCAAGACGTTTCTTGAACCACCAGGTGAGTAGCGCGTTGAGAGCATAAAAGAGGGTACTGATCAAAAGCAACCTGGTGTAGTCTGCGGATCCTTGGACGATCCAGCCGTATAGATAAGCAGCAAAAGCTCTGGAGGAGTTGTTGAGGAGATTTCCAAGGCCGTTCGCCGACATGATCATGCTTTCGGGAAGATTGTTGAAAACCAGTACAGTGAAAGAAGGGTTCACCATGTTCATCAGCATGAACCTGACGACGTAGAGTATAGAGAAAGCGACAGGATCTCTGATGAACGATATCGACAGCATCAATGGAACGACTGAGGTGTAACAGATCAACAGCATCTTGAGTGCTCCGAACCTTTTCTGCAAAAAACCACTACTCAAGCTCCCTGCGGCCGTCATCAACTGTGCAAGGGCCATGATCAAACCGACGTAAGTTAGTGAGAAACCAAAAAGATCGTGAAACATCAAATTGCTGAAGTTGAGGAACAATCCTGCTCCGAATCCCACCAGAACGTTTGAAAAAACGTAGTACGAAAAAACTCGCTTTTGAACTGGATCGAGGGAAAACTTTCTCAGAAATTGAGAGTCACCAGCTACACGTTGAATTTTGCCGACCAGTGAGGCAGCAACAAGCTGCAAACCAGCAGCCAACAACAATGTGAAGTAATAACCAGCCCGGTCCGCCATTGCCCCACCCAGCACGTTTCCCAGAACGTTCGCGAGCATGGAAAGTGAAAACTGTGAGCCGAAGACGGTGTATCTTTCCTTGACCCCTGTTCCACCGAACAGTACCGTTGTAAAGACCATACCCGAGAAACTCGAAATGGCACCTGAAACGAAGGCAAGAAAAATCTGTGTAGGAAAGTTGTAAACAATGGCCCTCAAGACCATGAGAGCTCCGACCGTCATGCTGGAAAAGAAAAGTAACTTCTTCCTGTCATACTTGCTCAAAATCAGTGCGAGGATCAAACCAAAGATGGCGCTCCCCCATAGATTAGCCGAGACAATGGCACTGATCTGCGTGTTGGTGAAGTGTCGTCTACGCATGTGCAAATTGAAGATTATCCCGTACGCTTGTCCCGCGAAACCACTCAGGAATGTAAACGTGTAGAGAATGCGTCTTGATCTACTCACAGAACTGAATTATAAGCCTGTGCTTGTGAACTACTACTCACACGCCCGTTAACAAAACTGCGTGCAACGCCTGTCATCTCTATACCTGCTTGACCGGAGAGAAAGCGAGGCGTACAATAAAAGCAGAACCAAACGTACGTACATAAAGGAGGGATCGTGCCATAACTCCGAAGTACAGAGTCATCGAACAGTTCTTGCTTTCACAGATAAAATCCGGAATATACAAACCCGGAGCGAAGTTACCCACAGAACTGGAGCTGATGGAGAAGTTTGGCGCAAGCAGAGAAACTGTTCGTAAGGCTCTGGACCGACTCGTGGTGCGAGGAATAATAGTCAGAAAGCCTGGCGTTGGCTCTTTCGTCAATTCCAGCGTTGGCAGCAGCGTCGTGGGTATCATCGTTCAGCAGATAACCAGTTACATATTCCCTTACATCGTCTTTGGTGCAGAAGAACATTTGTTCAGCAACGGATATAAAATGCTCCTTGGGAATGCCTCGGAAGACCCCTCACGTGAGAGGCAGATCATCCAGGAATGGGTGGAGTCCGGAGTCACGGGGCTCATAGTGGATCCCGTCTACAGTGCGACGAGGCGCTCAAACAGAGATTACATCAAATCGCTGGTGAAACAGGGTATTAGAGTTGTCATCGTGCACACGGATTGGAACATAAAAGGCGCCGGTTGTGTGGTGCTGGATGACGCGTACGGTGGAACAAAGGCGGCTGAGATATTCCATCAGTACGGCCACAAGAGAGTGGCAGTTCTTTACAAATCGATACACTTACCGAGCTTCATCAGAGCAATGAGTTTCATTCAGCGAGCCCGGGAGCTCGGCTTCGAAAAGATCTACGAGAAATCCTTCAACGTGTCTGAATTCACGGGAGTACCGATGCAACTGGCGTACGAACTGCTCACGATGCCCAGGCAAATACGCCCCACCGCCGTTTTCTGCTACAACGACGCAACGGCTTTACAGTTACAGCTGGTGGCGAAGAGGTTGGGCATGAGCATTCCAGAGGACCTGTCAGTGATCGGTTTTGACGATGCACCGATAGGCGATTTCAGAGATGTTCTTAGCACGTTCGCACATCCAAAGGAAGAAGTCGGAAGGAAGGCAGCCGACATTCTGTTGAAGATGCTCCAGGGTGGCGAACCAGAAAAATGCGTGCTGCAGCCAGAGTTTGTTGAAAGGAGCTCTGTGGCAAAACCGAGATCTGAGATTTAGCAACAGCTGCGTACGAAATTCGCCACAAAACATGGTTTTTCACCGCATCGCAAGAAGTCCAGTCAACACTTAATGCTCAACGATTCTTGGCGTTGTACGGTAATGCTATTATATATTATAATAGCGATGAGCTTGTAAATAATTGACCGTACCTATAAACAGGTGAAAGCCGTGGAGGGGCTTCAACTCTAAAGAAGGGAGGGGTTTACTGTGAGAAGGTTGCTGGTGCTGGTGTCCGCCGCACTCGTTGTCATGGCGTTCTCTGCGGTCAAGATTTCTGTGCTCTGCTCTCCGGACAACGCGGACGCGCTCAAGTGGCTCGCAGGCGAGTTCATGAAACAGAATCCGGACATCCAGGTGGAGATCGTACCTCTGTCGTGGGAGGTCCTCTATCCTAAGCTGTTGCAGGATCTTCGCTCACAAGCTGGTTCGTTCGAAGCCTTCACTTACGACGTCATGACGACTGGGGCTGTTTCCTTTGGTCTGGAAGACCTTGGAGCGTTCATGAAGAAATATCCAGAGCTGCTGCCGCCGGATTATGATCTGGACGACTTCATCCCCGAGGTTCTTGAAGAATCGGGCATGTGGCAGGGTAAGTTGATAGGTTTACCGTTCTACAACAACACGATGCTGTTCTACTACCGCAGGGATTTGTTCGAAGATCCAAAATTGAAACAGGCGTTCAAGGAAAAGTATGGTAGGGAACTTACCCTGCCGACAACCTGGGAAGAAGTCAAAGAGATAGCTGAATTCTTCACGAAGAAGTTCAACAAGAATTCGCCGACTGAATACGGTATCGCGTTGATGTTCCCGAGGACACACACTCTGTTCTACATGTACCTGCTGTTCTTCGGTCAGTACAGAAACGCGCCACTCGGAATCATGAGGCACGGAACCGCAGATCTCGAGTACGGCGAATACTTCACAGCTGATCGCAAACCCGCTTTCAACAGCGAAGAAGGCCTGAAAGCCCTTGAAATGATGAAGAAGCTCATGCCTTACAGCCCGGACCCACTCGGATCGGATTACGGTGAAACGATCGAATACTTCAACCAGGGCCTGGTTGCCATGGTACCTCAGTGGACAGGACCGTATCTCATCTTCAAATCAACTGTTGGAGCTGACAAGGTTGGCGTCATCCCCATGCCCGGAAGATCTGTGAGCGGTCAGTGGGCACTCGCAATAAACAAGTTCATACCTGAAGAAAAGAAGGTCGCCGCGTTCAAGTTCATAACCTTCGCTACGACCAAATGGGCCGACAAGAACAAATTCCTCAGGTTCGCCGTCGCGCCTGCGAGAATGTCGACTCTGAAAGATCCAGAGGTTAGGGCCGCAGACCCCAGAGTGCCCGCACTCGAAGTCACTTATGTTACCCAGACTCACAGGCCCAGGATTCCTGAAGAACCGCGCCTGGAAGACATAACGGTCGAAACGTTCTCAAAGATACTTGTAGGAACCTTGCCGCTGTCTATGGACACTCTGAACGATCTGGCCAAGAAGTGGCAGGAAATACTCGGAAAGTGAGGGGGTGAAGAGGGGGCGCCGAGCCCCCTCATTCATAATGAAGAACAGGTTGATCCCCTGGTTGATGGTTCTACCCGTGCTGGCACTCTTTCTTTCTATGACGATTTATCCTTTTGTCTTCATGATCTGGTCTTCTTTCAGACAGTACGACCTGTCTAAAGGTGCAGAGACGCGATTCATAGGTCTTTCCAACTACCTCCAGATATTCTCTGACACCACCGCCATTGAATCTTTCAAATTCACCGCGAAGCTTCTGGCCATTGCAGTCCCGGTGGAGCTGTTGCTCGGAATAGGTGTTGCTTTTTTGATCAGGGGTGTTCGCGGTGAAAAAATCATAAGATCTTCTCTGTTGATACCCATGATGGTACCGGCGGCTGTGTCCGGCGTTGCCTGGAAAATGCTTTACAACTACGCTTTCGGTCCTGTGAACTGGTTCCTTTCGCTCTTTGGCATCCCCAGAATTTCCTGGTTGGGTGACATGACCTACGCGCAACTGGGGATCATCCTCATTGATGTGTGGCAGTGGACACCGTTCGTTTTCCTCATGATCTATGCAGGTTTACAGTCCATACCGCAGGACCTAATCGACGCCGCAAGGGTTGACGGCGCTGACTGGGGAAGAGTCTTTCTTCACGTGGAGTTCCCATTGTTGAAACCTCTGATCCTCGTAGCTTTGGTTTTGAGGATCATAGACTGTCTCAAAACCTTCGATATTGTGTTCATGACCACGTGGGGAGGACCGGGCGCCGCGACACACACCTACAGTTTCTACATATACAAAGTCGGAGTATCGTTCGGCTGGAACATCGGCTATGCTTCCGCGTTGAGCGTGCTGCTTTTGCTCGTGAGCATGTTGCTCGTGAACATCGTCTTCAGGTTGGTGAGGATGAGGCAACAGCTCGGTTTCGGAGGTGAAGGTGAATGAGAACAATTCTGAGAGTTCTCAGATATATTTTGATCGTCATCTGTCTTGTATTCTTCCTTTTTCCTGTTTACTGGTTGGTGATAACGGCATTCAAACCGGCGAAAGAATGGTTCACCTGGCCTCCCACATTTTGGCCGACTCAGTTTACTTTCTCGAACTTCTTCGGTGCGAAAGAGACTGAGGTTTTCGGTGGCACCACTGGTTCCATAGAAAACATCTTTCCGTATCTCAGGAACAGCATCGTGGTTGGTGTTTCGGTCTCGTTGATCGCGACAATGATCAGTGCTCTGGCAGCGTACGCGATTGCGAGGTACAAAGTTGGAGGGGCTTTTCTGGCGGAATGGATCATATCCATAAGGATGCTTCCACCCATCGTTTCAGCCGTTCCTCTCTACGTTATCTTCTCACGCTTGAGACTTATCAACACCTGGTGGGCCCTCATACTCTCGCACCTCGTTGTTGTGGTGCCACTGGGTGTATGGTTGCTGATAAGTTTCTTTAGAGAGATTCCAAGAGAAATCGACGAAGCTGCTTACGTGGATGGAGCGAGTGTCTTTCAGACATTCTTCTACGTGATTTTCCCACTGAGCGCTCCTGGACTTGCGGCGGTGGCTGTGCTGTCGTTGATACAGAGTTGGGGAGAGTTCCTTCTTGCACTGGTGCTGACCAATGACGCGCGAGCTCAAACGCTGCCTATATTCCTCGGCAGGTACATCACCGGTTGGCGTGTCGCGTGGGGACCGCTCTCGGCTGCGGGCATCGTGACGATGCTGCCTGTGGTAGTATTCGCGATCATCGCACAGCGTTACTTGATAAGGGGCTTGACATTTGGAGCTGTAAAAGGATGAGTGATGTGAAGGAGGCAAGGTGACTGTGTACAGTGTGAAGGTGGATCCAGGCAAAATCGTTAAACCTGTAAGCAGGTACATCTACGGTCATTTCATAGAACACCTTGGAAGGTGTATTTACGGTGGCGTATACGAGGAAGGTTCCCCCTTGTCCGATCATCGAGGGTTTCGGAAGGACGTTTTGGACGCTGTAAAAAGATTGAAAGTTTCGCTCTTACGGTGGCCAGGTGGGAACTTCGCATCGAACTACCACTGGGAGGATGGAATAGGTCCTAAAGATCAGAGGCCTGTCAGGTTCGATCTCGCCTGGCAGCAGGAAGAAACGAACAGGTTTGGAACGGACGAGTTCATTGAGTACTGTCGTGAGATAGGAGCAGAACCCTACATCTGTATAAACATGGGAACTGGAACACTCGACGAAGCTCTCCACTGGCTCGAGTACTGCAATGAAAAGGGTAATACCTGCTACGCTCAACTCAGAAGAAAGTACGGTCATCCAGAACCCTACAACGTTAAATTCTGGGGTATCGGCAACGAGATGTACGGTGAATGGCAAGTGGGCCACATGACGGCTGAAGAGTACGCAAAGATCGCAAAAGAATACGCGAAATGGATGAAGGTCATGGATCCTTCCATAAAGACCGTAGCGGTGGGATGCGACGATCCAGAGTGGGATTTGAAGGTTTTGAACGTGGCAGGACCGTACATAGATTACATCTCTTATCACTTCTACACAGGCAGTGAAGATTATTACGAAACTGTCTCAACGGTCTACTTGCTCAAAGAAAGGCTGATAGGTTTGAAGAAGCTGATCGATATGTCGCAAAAGCCAAAAGACAAAGAGATAAAGATTGCGCTGGATGAGTGGAACGTCTGGTACAGAGCCACGAGCGATGGACTTGAAGAGTCCTACGAACTCAAAGATGGTTTGTTCGCGTGCGGGGTTTTGATCACACTTCAGAAGATGAGCGACACAGTACCCATCGCGAATCTGGCACAACTGGCGAACGCGCTCGGTGCGATCCATACCGAGAAAAACGGACTCTACCTGACTCCGGTGTACAAGGCATTCGAGTTGCTCGCGAACCATTCTGGTGATAATCTCGTTGGAACGTACGTTGAGACCAAGACTTACGCTATAGAAGGCAAGATGTTCTTCACGAAGATACCATTCCAGATCGATAACGTACCCTACATTGATGCATCGACAACGATTTCTGCGGACGGTAAGAAGCTGTATCTGGCCGTGTTGAACTATAGGAAAGAGGACGCTGTGAAGGTTTCTATCACCATCAAAGGCATGGCGGAAAAAACGGCGCAGGCCTACGTACTCACAGGTCCTGACGTGAACGCAAAGAATACGATCGAACGACCCAACGTTGTGGATATCACCGTCGAGCAGATCAGGGTCGGTTCAGAGTTCAGCTGTTTGTTCAAACCTTTCTCCTGTACCGTGATCGAAATCGATCGGGACTGAGGAAGAGGTGAGTAGTGGTGTACGAGGAGATAAAGAAAGAACTTCACGAAGCCCACATGACTCTGGAAAAGTATGGCTTGGTGGCTTACACGAGTGGAAACGTGAGCGTGAGAGTGAACGAACATGTGATCATAAAGCCTTCAGGAGTACCTTACTCAAGCCTGAAGCCTGAAGATTACGTGGTTGTGAATCTGGAAGGCGAAGTAGTTGAGGGAAACAAGAAACCGTCCATCGACACCGCAACGCACCTGTACCTTTACAGGAACATAGATTGGGCCAGATCGATCATACACACGCATTCGACTTTCTCCACAGTCTGGGCCGTTGTGGAAAAACCCATACCGGTTCTCTGCACTGCCCATGCGGATGTTTTTGGTGAGGAGATTCCCCTGACAGAATACGCACCGGTCGGCTCTGAAGCAATCGGTAAGGCAGTGTTGAAGGTGATCGGAAGGTCAGGTGCGGTGCTTCTTCGAAAACACGGCGTCATGGTGGTCGGTAACAGTCTGGACGATGCGATCAAAAAGGCGATTTTTCTGGAGGAAGTAGCCAGGATCGCTTATTTTGCACATTTGATGACCACGCCCACCCCCCTCGCCAGGGATGAGGTCGAAAAGCTTTATCTGCAATACCACACAAAATACGGGCAAAGGTGAGGGTAAAATTAGAGTAACAGTGACAAGCAAATGGAGGTGTGAAGGATGAGCGAAAAAATGACGTTGGGTCTGATCGTGGCTAACAGGGGTTTCTTCCCCGACTGGCTCGTTGAAGAGGGCAGGAAAAGAGTGCTCAAGGTGCTGAACGAGATGAATGTGAACGTGGTGACGCTCTCAACGGAGGACACAAAATACGGGGCAGTTGAGAGCATGCAGGATGCTGAAAAATGTGCCAAACTTTTCAAACAGCATGCAGAGGAAATCGATGGAATCATCGTCACGTTGCCCAATTTTGGTGATGAAGGTTCCGCAGCCATGGCAATCCGGTTGTCCGGTTTGAAAGTTCCAGTTCTGGTACACGCCTTCCCGGATGAACCTGGAAAAATGGATATCAAACACAGGCGCGATTCGTTTTGCGGAAAAATTTCTTTGTGCAACAACCTTGTGCAGTTTGGAATCGCCTTCACTGACACGACGTTGCATGTGGAGTCTCCGGAAAGTGAAGAATTCAGGAAGGATCTTGAAAAATTCCTCGCCGTATGCCGCATCGTGAAGGGATTGAAGAATCTGAGAATAGGTTTGATAGGCGCCAGACCCGCTGCGTTCAATACCGTGCGTTTCAGCGAAAAGATACTGGAAAAATACGGCATCAGCGTGGTGACGGTGGACCTTTCAGAGATCATCGCGCGCGCCAGGAGCTTCGATTCAAAGTCCGATAGGGTCGTTCACGAGCTCGACAAGCTCACAAAAACGTTCAACGTGAAGAAAGTTCCATCCGAAGCTCTCGAAAGGATGGCGCGTCTGGGTGCCGCAATCAACGAATGGATCGAAGAGAACAGGGTACAGGCGACGGCGTTGCAATGCTGGACGGCTCTGGAAGTACTCTACGGTGTTGTACCGTGCGCTGTGATGAGCCTGCTTTCAGAATCGCTTTCGCCCAGTGCCTGCGAGACTGACGTCATGGGTGCGCTATCGATGTACATACTGCAGCTTGCTTCTGAAAGACCATCCGCCCTGCTGGACTGGAACAACAACTACGGTGACGATCCGGAAAAGGCGGTGATGTTCCACTGCAGTAACCTGCCTGTGTCGTTCTTCAAGAGTTGTGAGATGTCTTACCAAGAAATCATTGCGGGTACTGTCGGAAAAGAGAACGCGTACGGAACGTGCGTCGGAAGGATCTCTCCTGGTCCGGTGACCTTCCTGAGGCTTTCGAGCTTCGATAACGAAGGTACCATAGCAGGCTTCGTCGCAGAGGGAGAATTCACGGACGATCCCATCGAAACGTTCGGCGGATACGGTGTGGTGAAGATAGAAAATCTCAGGTCTCTGCTGAGATTGATCACGAAGTACGGTTTCGAACACCACGTCGCGGCGAACAGGAGCCGGGTGAAGGAGGCTGTTGTAGAAGCTCTGGACAATTATCTCGGTTGGGAAATTTTCACCGTGGATGGTTGTGAATGTCACAGGGAGGCATGAAGTATGTACCTGCTCGGTACAGACATCGGAACGCAGGGGACCAAGACGGTACTCGTGGACGAGAAGGGGAACGTTCTGGCGGAGGCTTCGAGAGAGTACGACGTGATCACGCCGAAACCCAACTGGGCCGAGCAGTGGCCCGACGTCTGGGTCAGGGCGGTTTTCGAAACTGTGAAAGAGGTCGTTGAAAAGTCCAACGTTCCAAAAAACAAAATCGCAGGTATCGCGATAAGTGGTCTATATGGTGGTTCCGGCATACCCGTGGACAAAGATATGAAACCTCTCAGACCCTGCCTGATATGGATGGACAGGCGGGCCGTGAAAGAGACGGAATGGGTCAAACAGAACGTTCCGAAGGAGAAGATCTTCTCCATAACCGGCAATTACGTTGACTCGTATTTCGGTTTCACAAAGATGATGTGGATCAGGAACAACGAACCGGACATATGGAAGAAGATCTACAAGTTCGTCACGCCAAAGGATTACGTTATATACGAAATGACAGGAGAACTCGTCATAGACTATTCTTCTGCTGGAAATCTAGGTGGAGTCTTCGACATCAGAAAGCTCACCTGGTCCAAAGAGATGTGCGATATCCTGCAGATTCCCATCGAATACTTACCAGAGAGGATCGTGAAGTCTTCTGACATCGTAGGTAAGGTCAAAAAGCAAGCAGCTGAGCTCTGCGGACTGCTGGAAGGTACTCCTGTTGTTGCGGGTGGGATCGACGCACCAGTGGCACAGCTTTCTGCGGGTGCGCTAGAAGAAGGCGAGCATGTCGCCATGGTGGGAACTTCCACCTGCTGGGGAACTGTGCACGATGGGAGCAAACTTGCCTTTGGGCTGGTGAGTTATCCTTACGTGGTCTACGATACCGAGCGAATCTACACGTTCGGTGGGTCCGCCACGACGGGAGCGCTGGCAAGGTGGTTCAAGGAAGAATTTGGAGAATCAGAAACGATCGTTGGAGAAAGAACCGGCATTTCACCGTACCAGCTGTTCGATCAGGAAGTGAAGAACGTGCCCGCCGGAAGCGACGGCATCATCGTTCTGCCGTACTTCATGGGTGAAAGATCTCCGATCTGGGATCCGAGCGCGCGGGGTGTCATCTTCGGTGTGACGCTCTACCACAAAAGGGCTCACATCTACAAGGCGTTCATGGAGGCGGGTGCGTACGCTTTGAGACACAACATAGAGGCTGGGTTGAACGCGGGTTTGAAACTCAACGACGAATGCTGGATCGTCGGAGGAGTTGCCAGATCCTCCGTCTGGGTGCAGATATTTGCGGACGTCACAGGATTCAAGATGAGGCAGGTCGCGAGTCTGGTTGAGGCACCTTTTGGGGATGCTTTCCTCGCTGGCCTCGGAACTGGTGTGATAGACAAACCCGAGCGCATCAAAGAATGGGTGAAGTACAAAGAACCCGTAAAGCCGAATCCCGAGAACAAGAAAATCTACGATAGGTATTATCAGATCTATCTTCAGCTCTACGAAAAAACAAAGGATCTCATGCAAATGTTATGAAGTGCTATGAAGACCCCGTCCGTCTGGACGGGGTTTTTTTCAGCCCGTGTCCGGGTGGAACTTTCTTGACGCGGCGCAGAGATCCTGCAGAACACATGAACCACACCTGGGCTTGTTCTTTTTGCACACTCTTTTGGCATGTTCTACGAGCAGGGCATGGTACTCTTTCATCGTTTCTACGTCCTTGATTTGCTGGTGAAACATCGATTGAAGCTGTGAATAGGTCTCTCTGCCGTTTATGAGACCGATTCTGCCCAGCATACGTTTCGTGTAGCTGTCTATCACGAACACAGGTTTTTCGAAGGCATAGAGCATGATGGAATCTGCTGTCTCGGGACCTATACCGTTCACAGAGAGTAGTTCCTCTCTCGTGAGGTGTTCTCTCAATTGGTAGAAATCGAAATCGTACCTAGCGAACTCTCTGAGGAGATTCTTCAATCTCCTTGCTTTCAGCTTCCAGAAACCAGCAGGTTTTATCAGTCTTTCGATCAGCTCGTTATCGGCTTCGAACATTTTCTTTGGATCGAGCATGTTTGCCTTCTTCAAATTCTCGATTGCTCTTTCCACATTCTTCCACGCCGTGTTCTGCGTGAGCACGGCTCCAACGACGACTTCGAACCAGGTTTCGGCTGGCCACCAACCCTGTGGGCCATAGGTGTCAAGCAACCTTCGATAGATTTCCCTGAGAACGCTCAAGTCAGGTTCCTCCCAGCTTTTGAATGTTATCATAAAGATGGAGGTGATCGAATGAGAACCAACAGAGATAGGCTCGTCATGATCTCGATCCAGGGGACAATCGTTAAGCCGGAGCACACAGGAAGACATGCGGTCTCGTACGATGGAAAACCGTTCATGCTTCCAGGAACCGGGGGCATCACCTACAACGTGAAGGTGGGAGATCCCGTTTTCGGCTGGGCTGCTGACCACGTGGAACCTGGTGTTTCGACGATTCTCGATCAGGACAAACGAGATTCCGGGCCGAACAGGGGCTACAACTTCTACGCATGCATCGGGAACGAAGCCCGTGTCGTCACGGGTGATGCGAAGGGTGCCAGAGGAATTGTGACAGGCCACCATGGGGGAGCGGAGCACGTACTGATAGACTTTCCAGACGAGGTGCTGGAAAAACTCACACTCGATGACAAGATCCTCATAAAAGCCTTTGGTCAGGGATTGGAATTGCTGGATTATCCCGACGTGCACGTGTACAACATCGATCCGAACCTGTTTGAAAAGCTGGGGATCGTGGAAAAGAACGGCAAACTGTTCGTACCTGTCGTCGCAATCGTGCCAGCGTATTTGATGGGTTCTGGCATAGGTTCGACCAGCATGGGCACAGGCGATTACGACATCATGACGGCGGATCTGGAGGCATTGAAGGAGCACGGACTTTTGAACCTTCGCTTTGGCGACATCGTTTACATAAAGGACCACGACAACAGTTACGGCCGATGCTACAGAAAAGGTGCCGCGAGTGTGGGAGTTGTCATACACAGCGACTGCAAGTATGCCGGCCACGGTCCGGGTGTGACGATCTTCATGACCTCTCCAAAACCGATACTTGAGCCGGTTATCGATCCAGACGCGAACATCGGAAAGATCCTGGGGATCGGAAGGTTTAGAGAAGCATTGTGAAAACGAAAGCCCCATCCTCGATGGGGCTTTCGACTCATATCAAAATGAACTTGCCGTCCTGAGCGAAGACTCTCTTTTTGAAGCCACATTTTTCGATTGTTTCGTAATCGTGGCCAGCATGTGCCGGATAGACAGCAAAGAAAACCAGTGGTTCGCTGGAGATGTTCACCGAACGGTGCGCCCAGAATGGTGGAATGTAGACAACTTTGTCCTTTTCTATAGGAACAGCTTCGAAATCGCCAGATTTATTTTGACACAGGATCAATCCCTTGCCGCTCAGACCATAGTAAACCTCGGCAGTTGGCTCCTTTTCGTGGAAGTGCCCTTTGGTCATAAAGTATTCGCCCTGAACCATCCCAGGATGGATGATCGTGATCAAGAAGATCAGGTCTCCCTCCCTGTCCGATCTTGCAACTTCGAAAACTTCATATACAATGGGGTTTTCCTTTTCTAACAATGGATCTTGCTTCAGAAAGACGTTCTTAACATCTCGATAGCGTCTCACGATGTGATGACCTGGAAAGTTGCTCAAATCACTCAGGTCAAAGGACACGGAGAACGGTATCATCCGTACCATCCTCTTAGTAATCGATCCTAACATGCTTTAGTAAGAGGTACTGTTCATACGCGTGGTGAGAATTTTCGACACCCAGCCCACTCTGCTTCCAACCACCGTACGGGTAAGCGAATTCTCCGCCTGTGACGTTGTTTATACCAACAGTGCCGCACTCCAGCAATGTAGACGCTCTAAGGGCTTTTGAAAGATCCCTCGTGTAAACGTACGCCACCAAACCATACTCCGTGTCGTTCGCCAACGAAATGGCTTCGTCGAACGTATCAAAAGTCATGATCGGGGCTGTTGGTCCAAACATCTCTTCTCTTGCAACGCGCATTGAGTGATCAATTTTGATCAAGATCGTAGGTTCGTAAAAATATCCTTTCTCAAATTTTTCGCCTGCGGGTTTCTTCCCTCCGTACAAAACCTGCGCACCTTTAGATACGGCTTCTTCCACAGCCGAACTCACCCTTTTCCAGCCTTCAAGTGTTGTTAAAGGTCCCATCGTTACGCCTTCTTCCAAACCATTGCCAATTTTGATCTTCTTCGTCTCTTGCAAAAATGCTTCGACAAAATCGCTGAATATTGACTTATGGACGTAGATCCTGTTGATCGCATTGCATATTTGTCCCGCATTCCTGAAAGATCTCCTTGCGGCGTCTTTCGCGGCCGCAGCTATATCGGCATCGT
Source organism: Thermotoga sp. Ku-13t (assembly GCF_011057685.1). Classification (NCBI taxonomy): domain Bacteria; kingdom Thermotogati; phylum Thermotogota; class Thermotogae; order Thermotogales; family Thermotogaceae; genus Thermotoga; species Thermotoga sp. Ku-13t. The sequence goes on from NZ_LNFY01000001.1 coordinate 345,635, forward strand.
CAAAGACTATCATGGGGCAATTACCGCCCAATTCCAAAGTTAGCTTCTTGACAGTCTTTGAAGCAACATTCATTATGTGCTTACCGACGTCAGTGCTTCCTGTGAAAGCTATCTTGGATACAAGCGGGTGTTCTATAAGCGTCTCTCCGACCTCATTGTTCGTACCCGTAACAACGTTCAGCACGCCGGCAGGTAGGCCAGCCTCCAGGAAGCATTTTGCCAGTTCAAGAGTTGCCAACGGTGTATAGGAAGATGGCTTCGCAACAACCGTACATCCCACCGCGAGTGCGGGGCCAATTTTCCAAGATAAGAGGAGTAACGGATAATTCCAGGGTACTATCGCGGCGACGACTCCAACCGGTTGTTTCAAGACAAAACTGATCCTATTTTCCTTGTTCGACTGATAAGTCTCCCCAAGGACACTCAGGACATTGTCGCAAAAATAGTCTATTGAATCTAAGCTGGCTTTCACTTCCTCCTTTGCTTCACTCAGTGGCTTACCTTGCTCCAGCGTCAACAGCTTTGCTATCTCTTCCTGTCTTTGCCTAGCCAACTTGGTCCCCTGTCTCAGCAGTTCAACTCTTTTGATTGGAGCCACTGTGCTCCAGGTTTTGAAGGCCTCATAAGCCGATACTATAGCCTTTTCTGTTTCCTCAGATGTCAGCGATGGTACTTCACCGACCACTTGATCAGTGTTTGCCGGGTTACGAACCAGGATAGTTCTCTTCGTTAGCGATTCAACCATTTCTCCGGCGATGATACACTTCGAGATCATCGTTTCCGACCTCCTTTGTTTGAGTCACCGAGCGTCAAAGGTTCGATTGAAAACCTTCGTCAACTTGGATTCTTTGTTGAGTATCTTTTCCAGCTCGTTAGCCTCAAGATGTGTTGTCTTGAACAAACGTGTTACAAACCTCGTTCGATCCGCACGGTGTTTCGCTTCGTAATATTCTACAGGGACGTTGTTGTGGGTATACGTGATACTTCTCAAGAATATCAGCGGGGCTCCGCGTTCCACTCCTAAAAGTTTGCTGTCTTCAGGGCTTGCCGATAGTGCTTCTATGGTTCGCTCGCCCCAAACAAGCTCTACCCCGTACTTGTTTTCAAGGATATCGTACAAGGATTGTGTCTCGAGGTCTTCATCCAGCAAGTTTGGGCAAAATCTTTCCGGTATATAGTTAATCACTATCAGTATCGGTTCACCCCTAACGAATCTCAACCTTTGGAGTTCGAAAACTTTCTCGCCTGTTCTTAAATCCAGATAGTAGGCAAGTAATTCGTCTGCGCTTATCAATTTCTTAGAAAGGACCTTGGTTACTGGTTCTAGACCCTGGGACTTCATATCCGCGTAGAAACCTGTCAGCCTTGATACGAGATATTCGTTGATCTTCGGTTTTATCACAACCGTTCCGACACCGCGTTTTCTCCTTATGATACCCCGGTTGGCGAGCCCAGTAAGTGCTTGCCGAACAACGATACGACTCACGCCAAAAGCTTCGCACAGTTCTTTCTCTGTTGGCAGCAGGTCCCCTGCTTTGAGATTTTGAGATATCCATTTCAGGAGTATATTCTCGATTTGGTAATACAAAGGCACTGGAGAGTCTTTATTGACTTGCTCAGGGGGTTGAAATCCCACAGCCTCGCCTCCTAAGCTTTATGGCATCACGTTTCATAAGGTTCAATCAATTACATTCGTGTCATGAACGATTCTTTCGATTTCATTGTAAACATCATCGCTCATCTCCCATTCCACTGTTTTGACGTTCTCCTCTACTTCTTCCGGGCTGGTTGCGCCGGCGATTATAGAGGTTACAGATTCGTGTCTGAGTAACCAGTTAAGACTCAACTGGCTCAAAGGTTTCTGGAGTTTCGTAGCTATGCCTTTCAACTTGTCTACGGCATCGATGTACTTTCTGTAATTTTCGCCGACCAGCTTTGGATTGGCTGCACGAACGTCAGTGAAGACCTCGTTTTGCGACAGTTTTCCGGTCAAAACCCCTTGCATCAACGGACTGTACGGGAAAAATGCCAAGCCATTTATCTGGCAAAACGGCAAAACCTCGCTTTCAGTACGGTATTCGAGTGCTATGTTGTGATAACTTCTAGCATTCCTCTCGAACAGATTATACAAACCCTGCATACTGCTTATGTGTGGCAGGAGACGCGCCGCAGTGTCGATAGAAAAGTTCGATAGGCCTATGAATCTTATCTTGCCCTGGTCTTTCAACTTCAGCATGGCCTCCATTGTTTCTTCAATGGGCATGTTCGGATCTGGCCAGTGCAGCTGGTAAAGATCGACATAATCAGTTTTGAGCCTCATCAAGCTGGCGTCTATTTCCTTCATAATGCTCTCCTTTGTCAGGCACCTCTTGATCCTTCCTTGCTGATCCCAGATAAGTCCACATTTTGTTGCTATGATGATCTTGTCCCGCGGAAATCCTTTGATAGCTTTTCCCAGAATTTCCTCCGCGTGCCCAAACCCATAAACCGGTGCAACATCGAAGAAATTCACCCCGAGTTCTAACGCTTTATGCACTACTTTGATGGATTGTTCATCGCTGGAGTTTTTCCACACCTTAGGCCCAGATAAGCCCCAGCAGCCAAGGCCGATAACCGAAACCAAGACAGGGAATCTCCCAGTGCTCCTGTACTTCATAGCTATCCCTCCCTCCAGTTTCGCTGCAAGGTTGCTAATTCATCAAACACAGGAACCAATGCTTGGTAACTTTTCTCAAATAAATCGTGAAGTTTATTGTAGATCTCACGATAGCTCGTTCTTGGTTCCACAACGATCACGTCTTTGATGAAACCTCTAGCTTCATCAACTGTGATCAAACCTGCTCCTATGGCACCGGTTACGGCTGCGCCCACCGATGTGGCTTCCGCAGGGTATTCTGGTACGGTAACCACTTTTCCAAAAATATCCGCGATTATCTGCCGCCAGTTCCGGCCTTTCGCTCCTCCTCCGATCAACCTTATCCTGTCGAACCTGAAACCACCCACATTTTCAAATATGTCAAGTATTATTTTCAAATTCATCGTGACTCCTTCCAAGACAGCTCTTAGCATATCGGCCTTGTTGTGCACAACGGAGAGACCTATGAACGCTCCCCTTGCGTTCACGTTCCAACGGGGACTTCTTTCACCAAGTAGATATGGCAGGAAGATCAAGCCTTTTGCACCTGGCTGGGTATTATCCAATACGTCATCTAAGATAGCGTAGACGTCGAGATGCAATTCGTTGGCTGCTTTGACTTCTGGCTCACAAACTATATTCTTTATCCACTGGTAGGAAGCTCCGCCGGCTTGCATCGTACCAGTCGGGCAGAACAAACCATGCAGAGGGTAGAAGAAATTGAAGGTCCTCGCGAAAGGATCAAAGAAAGGTCTATCGGAGCACGTACTGATCCAGCTGGAAGATCCCAGGTAAAGATAGGCTTCTGTTGAATCGAAGACACCTGCTCCCAGTGTTGCAGATGGTCCATCACCGGCTCCTCTTATGACAAGAGTTTTCGGTGATAGACCGAGTTCTTCTGCGACTTTAGGTTTGATGGTCCCGACAACAGCTGTTGATTCTGTGGCCTGCGGTAACTTCTCAAGATCTAAGTCAAGAGCCTCGACTAATTCCTCTGACCAGCGTTTGTTGTTTATGTCGAAAATGTTGCTCATGGAGGCATCCGAAAAATCCGTTCCGAAGATCCCGGTGAGCTTGTAGACGATGAAATCTTTTGCAAACAAGAATTTGTGGCTTCTTCGGTAGATGTCAGGTTCATTTTCCTTTAACCACGCAATCTTGGGGCCAAAGTAAGTTGGTGTAATCCTTGAACCAGTGATCCTGTAGACCCTTTCGTTGCCCACACGCCAATTCAGCTTTTCTGCCTGTTCGACGCTTCTCTGGTCAGCCCAGATTATTGCTCTTCTGAGAACATTCCCATCTTTATCGACAGCTACTACTCCCATCATCTGCCCGCTGAAGCTGACACATTTTATTCTTTCCGGATCGACTTTTGTTTCTGACAGCAACTTAGCCGTTGTTTGTTTGATCGAAATCCACCATTGCTGGGGATCCTGTTCGACCCAGTTTACTACCGGATAGAACGTGTCGTATGGATAGAATGAGCTGGCTATCAGTTTTCCATCTATTCTGAACAGCGTAGCCTTGTTTCCAGTCGTACCAAGATCATAAGCAATCACGTATTCCATTCAGTTCACCTCTTTGCTCAGCTTCGCAAAATCACGACTGAATTCAGCAGCGTCCTCAGCTGCTATCTCACTCGTTCGAAGTAGCTTCTCGAATAGTTGGACCGGTAGCGTGAAATGAGAAACCCCGCAATCGATGGCCTCGATAAGCTGGTCTAAGTCTTTCAAGCTCGCCACTATGAGCGTGGGGTGCGTGGAAAAGTTGCGTGATAATGCTACGAAGCGGGAAAGTAATTCAGAAGGATTCAACCCTTTTCTTTTTGATCTATCGAAATAGAAAGCAACATAGTCAACTCCAAGGGCAATTGATGAAAGGAATTGCTCGATTGTGTAAACAGCTGTGGCACAGACGCGGAAACCAGCTTTTTTGAAAGAAACAGCTACCTCGTATTTTCCAGTTACCCATGGAACTTTGACGACAAACCTGTTGTCAAGCTCGTCTGTCAGGTGTTTATCGAACGTTTCCATGTGGATGAAAATTTCAGAAATATTTGTATTTCTCAGTCTTGCGATGACAGTCTTCAATCCTTCGCTTTCCCTATCTCTCAACATGATCGAAGGGTTTGTTGTTATTCCCAAACCAAACGTTTCTGCCAACAGAATGGCCCTTTCGCTACAACCGTCAATGTAGAATTGCATGACTTCATCCCCTTCTTGTTTTTACGTACTGATCAAGGAAAACAGCAGCAATTATAATCAAACCTATCATCATTTGCATAACGAACGGGTCTATTCCGAGAAGATTCCCTCCATTCCTCAGTGTTTGGATCAACACCGCACCTATGACAGTGCCAAGGGCTGTCCCAACCCCACCACTGAGACTTGCCCCACCGATGACGACGGACGCGATTGCGTCGAGCTCGTAACCCTGACCACCTGTGGGCACGCCCGCCGCGAGCCTTGAGGCCAACATTAAGCCAGCGATTCCGCTAAGAAAACCAGAAACAGCGTAAGCGAGCAGATAATTAAGCCTCAAATTTATTCCGGAAAGTCTGGCGGCTTCTCGATTGCTTCCAATCGCGTAAAGGTTACGTCCAAACCTTGTGTACTTCAAAACGAGTCCTGAAATCAGAGCAATCATCAGCCACAGCCAAACGAGCGTTGGTACATCGAGGATAACGTCAGACGCGAAGTCAACGAAATTTCTCGGAAGGCCGGTTATCATCCTCCCACCCGAGATGTACATCACCAACCCTCTAACGAACGTCATCACGCCCAGCGTGGCGATGAATGGGGGTATCCTCATATCGTACACCGCGAAGCCGTTTGCTAACCCAAAAAGGGTGGAAACAATGAGCGCAATTAAAATTGCTTGTAAGCTTGGGAGTTGATAACTCAATCTGTTTGATGTAAGCATCGCAAAAACCATTCCAGAGAGTCCCACAAGTGCCCCGACCGATAGATCTATGCCACCAGTTATGATAACGAACAGCATCGCCAATGCAACAACCCCGTTTATTGATGTTTGCCTCAGCAAGTTCGTAATGTTTCCAAAGGAGAGGAATTTGCCTTTGGTGACGGTCGCCAGGAAGACAACAAGGACAACGAATATCAGGAGCAAATTTCTCTCATTAAAAGCACTGAATGCCTTGGAAGATGCGCTTCGCTTTTCCATGAGTATAATACCCTCCTATTTTTTAGCAACGTAGTTACTCATGGCTAACGTTAAAAGCTTTTCTTCTGAGAAATCGTTGCGTTCAACTTGACCTGCGATCATTCCGTTGGAAATGACTATGATCCTGTCAGAAATACCAATCAGCTCAGGAAGGTACGAAGAAATGAATATGACAGCTTTACCTTGACTCGCGACTTCATTGATGAGTCGATAAATTTCGGCTTTTGCCCCAACGTCTATTCCGTTCGTTGGCTCATCAAGTATGAGGATGTTCGCCAGTCTGCCCAGCCATCTCGCCAGAACAACCTTCTGCTGGTTTCCGCCACTCAATTTCTGAACTGGATGAAATATGCTTGGAGTTTTAATGGAAAATTTGCGTACCTGATTAAGGGCTAATTCTCTCGCTCTCCGATGATCCACGAAGAGCTTCAGTCGGGCCAAGATGTCTGAATAATTAACAGAATTTATGTTGAATTCGACATTTTGAATTGAAAAGATTCCTTGCGTTCGTCTGTCTTCGGGAAGATAACCAATTCCATGCTGTATAGCATTTCTGGGAGATCTTATTTCAACTTTTCTACCCTGCACATAAATCGAGCCGGACTCGATGGGATCCAGACCGTAAAGCGCCCTGGCTATCTCGGTACGCCCAGCACCAACTAAACCATACATGCCAAGTATTTCACCGGACCGGAGCGAGAAAGAAATGTCCTTGAATTTTTTGCCGGTAAGGTTTTCGACCCGCAGAAGTTCCTCACCAATTGGGATTTGCTGCTTGTAGTACATTTCCTCGATCTTTCTGCCAACCATTAAGGGTACCAGTTCCTCCACTGATTTAAGCTCAGAAACTTTGTATGTGCCAACAACTTTTCCATCTTTTAGTACTGTAACGGTGTCACAGATCTCGAAAACTTCCTCGAGGTTATGGGATATGTATATGACTCCAACATTCTGACGTTTCAACGCTTTGATCATGCTGAAAAGTAGTTGTTTCTCCCTGCTGGTCAACACTGCTGTTGGTTCGTCAAAGATGACTAACTTAGGATTCATGAGTAACACCTTAGCTATAGTTACCATTTCCTTTTCAGCCAAGCTCAAATTCTTTATTGGTTTAGTGACATCAATGTCCAAACCAACTTCCCTGAGGAATCGTTGTGCGTCAAGCTTCATCTTTTTCCATCTCACGAAACCAAAACGTGTTGGCTGGGTACCGAGAAAGAAATTCTCCGCAACACTCATGTCAGGTGCTATCATCACATCTTGATACACAGCAAAAATGCCCAATTTTCTCGAAAGGATAGGATCGATTCTTCTCAGTTCTCGCCCAAGAAAATAGATATTACCGCTGTCCTTTTCGTAAGCACCGGTAATTATTTTTATCAGTGTGGATTTACCAGCGCCATTCTCTCCAACTAAACCTCGCACTTCGCCAGGACTGAGAGTCAAGCTCACGTTGTCCAGCGCCTTCACACCAGGAAATGATTTACTCACCCCTTCTATTTTGAGCAATTCCGTCATTACTTTCCCTCGCTTTCAAACTGGCTTATGATGTCCACGGCATGACTGCTGCCGAATAAACTTGCGCCCAACTGCAAGAAGTGCTTGACTTGGTCTGCTGTTCTGATACCACCCGAGACTTTGATTGGCTTTTTATCCCCAAGCACACTTTTCATTATGACTACGTCTTCGTACGTCGTAGGCCTTGGCCCGAATCCAGTACCCGTCTTCACATAATCAACTTCTTCGATGTCATGAAGAATTTCGCATAGATATCTCAACTCATGTTCGTTCAACCTGCTGACTTCAACTATGATCTTACATACTCTGCCCATTGCTTTTGTCAAGCGAGAAACTGCAACGATCTCGTCGTGGACGTAATCCCAATCATTGGATTTAACAGCACAGAGATTCAAAACCACGTCGAAATCGGTGATCTTTGGGCTCAGGCTTGAATAATAGTCAATCTGAGCAAGTTTAACTTCTGTAGGGCTGTAGCCGAGGGGAAAGTCCACACCAACGACAATTCCTACATCGCTGTTACTTGTTAACTCTATCGCAAGCGGTATGTAACACCATGGAACAGACACAGCTCTTACGTTTTTCTGTACTGATTTGTTGATGAAGTCGATAACTTCTTTTTTATCCACATCTGGTGACAGTAATGTGCTATCGAACAGCTTGCTGATCTTGTTCAAAATTGACCAACCTTTCTTGTGGAAGGAGGGGGACATGCCCCCTCCTGCCTGTGATCGCAAGTGAGTCAATTTAGATCAGTATCTCTTTCTGAGATATGGATCAAGAACCCATTTAAGCTCATCCATATTTTCTTTTGTTACAACGTACACTCCTGTGTCGAAATACTGGGGCAATGGTTCGCCATGGATAGCCATGAATGCGAACATAACGCCCTTGTAACCCATACCGTGAGGATCCTGCACAATTAAAGCTTTCAAGCTACCATTTCTCAGTGCCTCGACTTCCTGCGGATCTGAGTCGTAGGCCACAGCAATTATCTTATCGTGCAACTTCCTTTCTTCTATCACTCTCGCAACGCCATCTCCTGTGTGGTTGTTGTCGGCGAAAACGGCAACAAGTTGATCACCATAAGCCGTGACGAGGTCCTCCATTGCTGCTGCAGCTTTTGCTATGTCGTTGTCAACATACCTGGTTGGGAGGATTTCAAGATCTGGTGCGAGCTCTTTAAGCCTCGTCTTGAACCCTTCATCCCTGTCAATGAGGACCTGAACACCTGCCATAGAGCTTATCAATCCGACCTTACCTTTCAGTGGTTTTCCTGCCTTTTTCAGAAGCTCGACGATCTTCTCAGCGGCCAGCGCGCCGCCAAGTCTGTTGTTCGTTGCGAGGAATGAGTGATATCCCGTGTCGTGCACAAAATTGTCGATGAGAATGATCTTGATCCCCTGCTGGTAAGCCTTGTTCAAAGCAGGTGCCGTTGCATGAGAACTCGTCGAAGCGATTACGATTGCATCGGGTTTGGTCCTGATAACGTCCTCGAGAATCGCAACTTGCTTATCGATGTCTGCTTCGGACGGAGGACCATACACTGTTACTTTGATCAAACCCTGCAGGTCACGTTCCGCATTCTTCGCACCAACGATCGTGTACTGCCAGAACTCAGAGTCAGTGGCCTTCACAATGAAAGCGATGTTGTAGGCTCCCAAGACGCTAACTGTGAACACGGCAAGAACAACAGGCACGAGAAGCAACCTCTTCATACACGCACCCCCTCTGAAAGTTGTTCTATTATAATGTTATAACTTTCTATCCAAACGTCAAGCATGATTTTCCGAAATTTTTACTAGATATTCTGCTTCACAGACTATCAGCACCTGGTAGTGATTGAAAACGTAATTTTTCTCGTTATTTCTTTCGAAACCTTGCAGAGTTCTTGCGTTCCTTCACCCGTGCTAAAATCGTCAGCGGGATGAATCGAATTGAAGAGTATCCGCTCGCGAATGCTCGTATGGCTGCTGGTACCATTCGTAACGTTTTCGATCTTCATCGCGTATCTGGTTTACAGGAACGTGTCTCTGTCTGCAGTCACGATGGTTGAAGTAGCTGCACAGAAACTGGTATTGCTCGGCAGCAGGACTGTTACGGAATGGTTGAACAGGATCGCCGATCGAGTCAAGATTCTGGCAGAGAAGAAAGTAATCGCTCAGATAACAATCGAAGGCGCGGAAGATCTCTTCATCAGCTACGATGATGGAATAGCCAGGTCAACGAAGACACAAACAGCTGACATATCGGAGAAGACTTACTTCAGAGAAATCTTCTCAGGTAAAGATTTGATAATCAGTCAGCCGGATCTTTCACCTTTTACTTCATCTCCTTCCTTCGTCGTTGCCGCAGCCTTTAAGGATTATCAGGGGAAAACGCTTGGTTTGTACGGTGCAGTGGTATCACTTGAAACGTTAGGAAAATTGGTCGATGAAATCAAGCTCAGTCAACAGAGTTTCCCAGTCGTTGTGTCTTCTTCGGGAGCAGTGATGGTTCATCCGGACCGCTCACAGGTGATGAGGCTCAACCTGTCGAGAGCGAACGAACAGTTAGGATACAGGGGATTAAGTGAGATTGGTGAAAGAATGACAAAACTTGAAAGTGGCTTTGGAACTTTCACCGATGACAAAGGCCGTGAACATTACATCTTCTTCACCCCCATCAAGAGTTCTCCAGGATGGTCGCTTGGGATCGTCGTTCCAGTGGATGAGGTACTGAAGGATGCTCGAAGCATGAGCACACTGGTCGTGATATTTTTTGCTGTACTCGTGGGAGTTATTTCTTTTGTTGTTTACATGGTTTCCAATTCTGTTACAAAACCTATCAAGAAACTCGCGGGACAGGTGGACGAGTTCGGAAAAGGAAATCTCTCAGTGACTTTCAAGGTGGAAAGCAAGGATGAAACTTTCCAAATAGCTCACGCACTGCAGCAGATGGCGTCTACTCTGAAAAACACAGTTCAAAAGATTCTTCAGGTTTCCGATGATATAGACAAGCTATCTAAAGATTTTCAGCAAGACTCTGTTGGGCTCGAGAACTCGTGTCAAGAGCTGAGCAATCAAATGAATGAGATCTCACACTCGTTGAGTGAAGCTTCTCATCTTCTCAGACAGTTCGTGGAGGGGGTCAACGAAGTTTCCAGCAATGCGCAAAATGTTGCTAAAGCTTCCCAGGAGCTGGCTGAGAAATTGGAACAAGCAAGGAAAATCACACAAGAAGGCCATAAGGCCCTCGAATCGATAATTGGCCTCATCAACGCCTCGCGAGACAAATCGGGCCTCACAGCTGAAGTGGTCGAAGAGTTGTCCATCCGGGCGCAGCGGATAGAAGAAATCGTCAACACTATCAACTCTATCGCAGAACAAACGAACCTTCTCGCATTGAATGCCGCGATAGAGGCGGCCAGAGCGGGTGAGGCTGGTAGGGGATTCGCTGTTGTAGCCGATGAAATTCGGAAGCTCGCTGAACAGAGTAAGCTATCGACTCAAAGAATAAACGAAATACTCAGTGGTATAAGGCTTGAAGCTGAAAAAGCTGCAAACGCAACTAGGGACATGGTGGTATCCATTCAGCAGATGAGTCAAGAGTCTGGCAACATTATGGCATCACTCGATCAGATGGCAAAGCATATCATCGAGATAGCGTCGATGTCTGACAACCTTGCTGCAAGTGCACAGGAACAGAGCGCAGCATCAGAACAGATGAACGCCGCAGTCAAGTCTTTTGAGCGATCGATGACATCCATTCTGGAGAAGGTCCGGAAAATGGGTCGATCTGTGCTTGATCAGCTGAACATCAGCAGCCAGATCAACGAAGCAAGCCTAAGGCTTGTCGAACTTGCCCAGGTATTGCGTCAGCACACTGGTCATTTCAAACTGTGATTTTGGAGCTTGTAACGTTTGTGGAGTAGCTGGGGCGTGGAAAGTTAGGGCTATTCTGGGTGATCTTGACTCGTAAGCGCATTTCGGCGTAGCACGGGAGGTCGGCTCGATCAGCATCAATCCTGAGAGTAACGTACATCTGCAAACCAAAAGGGGTTATCCAAAGCTGGGTGCGACGCCGGATGAAACCGGTGTGAACTTCGCCATCTTCAGCAGGCATGGCAGAAGAGTGATACTGGAACTGTATCAGAACTACTACGACGATAGGCCATCGCACAGGTTCGTGCTGGACCCCATCAGAAACAGAACGGGAGACATCTGGCACATCTATGTCTACGGTGTTGGGCACGGTCAGTACTATGGATGGCGCATCGATGGAGAATACGATCCAGCAAACGGTAAAAGGTTCAACGTCAACAAGCTTCTCATCGATCCCTACGCGAAGGCCATATCGTCTTCGATCGACTGGGAAGAAGATTACATCTACGGTTATGACAGAAACTCTCCCGAAAAGGATCTCTCTTTCTCGATGCTGGATTCCGCTCAGAGTCCTGCAAAATCCATCGTCATAGACGATTCGAAGTACGATTGGGGGAACGATAAAAGGCCTAAGATTCCGTGGAAAGATACTATTATTTACGAAATGCACGTTCGCTTTTTCACCATCAGTCCCACTTCCAGGGTGAAACATCTCGGTACGTACAGAGGATTGATGGAGAAACTGGATCATCTCAAGGAACTTGGAGTGACGACCATAGAATTGATGCCAGTCTTCGAGTTCTCGGTGAACTCGAACACTAACATTAATCCGTTCACCGGCAAACGTCTGAAAGACATGTGGGGATACAATCCTCTCGGTTTCTTCGCAGTGACTGGCAACTATTCTACCGGTGTGAAGTTAGGAGAGCAGGTGTTCGAATTCAAAGACTTGGTCAAGGAACTGCACAGGCACGGTTTCGAAGTGATACTGGACGTTGTTTACAACCACACAGGAGAAGGAAACGAGCTGGGTCCAACACTCTCTTTCAGGGGTATCGACAACGAGATCTACTACATGCTCGATACAAAGAACAAAAGGTACTATTTGAACTATTCCGGGTGTGGTAACACCATGAACTGTAATCATCCGGTCGTCAAGGAGATGATCATAGACAGTCTGAGGTACTGGGCCACAGAGATGCACGTGGATGGCTTCAGATTCGATCTGGCCGCCATCTTGGGTAGAACACCGGATGGAAGATGGATCGGTGACTTCTCGCTGCTCAAAGACATCTCTGAAGATGCAATCTTGCACGATTTGAAGCTCATCGCAGAAGGCTGGGATGCGGCGGGAGGATACTTTCTCGGGCAATTTCCTGAGGGCTGGGCAGAATGGAACGGGAAGTACAGAGATACCGTGCGACGCTTCGTCAGGGGTGATGAGGGTGTCGTCGCGGAGCTCGCCACGCGGATTGCGGGAAGTGCGGATCTGTACGCGGGTAGATCACCGCACGCGAGCATAAATTTTGTTACCTGCCACGATGGTTTCACGCTGAGAGATCTGGTGACGTACCGTTACAAACACAACGAGGCAAATGGGGAGGGTAACAGAGACGGCGCGGATGAGAATTTCAGCTGCAACTACGGTGTGGAGGGCGAAACGGACGATCCGGTGATCAACAGAATCAGAAAACAGCAGGTGAAAAACTTCATTACGATCTTGATGGTTTCACACGGTACTCCGATGGTTTTGATGGGTGATGAGATGTACAGGACACAGAAAGGCAATAACAACGCCTACTGTCACGACGATGAGACGACCTGGCTTGACTGGACCTTGAAGGAAAAGTACAAGGACATCTTCAGGTTCATGAAGAAGATGATCGAGTTCAGAAAATCTCATCCCGCGCTGAGGAGAGAACATTTCTTTTCAGGTCAACCCACGAGCAGAGGCATTCCCGATCTCACGTGGCATGGAATCAGACCATTCGAACCGGATTTTTCATATCATTCGCGTTCGATCGCGTTCATGATCAGCGGTGATGTTGGAAACGGCGAGCAAGACGACGATATCTACGTCATTTTGAATCAATGGAGAGAACCGCTCAGATTCGTACTTCCTTATCTGCATGGAAAGAGCTGGTACAGAGTGGTTGATACTTCAAAAGATTGTCCCGACGATTTCCTTGACGAACCTCAGCATGCTGGATACGTTTACACGGTTCAGCCGCATAGCTCTGTGGTCTTTGTCGGAAGATGAGATTTCCGCTGGAGGGTGGTAGCACGTGAAGAAGATAGGCATCGTCGGTGGAGGTCAGCTCGCCAGGATGATGTGCCTCGAGGCAAAGAGAATGGGATTTCACGTCGTGGTGCTGGACCCCACACCGAAGAGTCCCGCCGGCCAGATCGCGGACGAAGAGATCGTCGCAGGTTTCTTCGATTCGAGCAAGATAGAGGAACTAGTCAGGAAAGTGGACGTGACCACTGTTGATCTCGAAAACGTCGATGTGGAGACTTTGAAAAAACTCTGTCTGGAAGGCTACGAGGTTCACCCTTCCCCGTTCGTTCTGGAAATCATTCGAGACAAGTTCTTTCAGAAAGAATTCCTAAGGTCCAAAAACATACCTGTCGCCGACTACAAACCCGTGCTGGATCTTCGAGAAGACGTAAAGAGTTTTGGCTTTCCGGTGGTTCAAAAACTGCGGTGGGGCGGTTACGACGGAAGGGGAGTGTTTGTTCTGAAATCTGAAAAAGACCTGGAAAAGGCGTTGAAAGGCGAGACCTATCTTGAAAAGTTCGTCAGGATCAAAAAAGAACTGGCTGTGATGGTGGCGAGGAACAAAAAGGGTGACATAGCTTGCTATCCTGTGGTCGAAATGTATTTCGATGAGAAACAGAACATCTGTCAGACTGTCATTGCTCCTGCCAGGATCAACGAGAGGCTTTCAAAGCTTGCACAAGATATTGCCGTCAGTGTGGTTGAGGCTTTCGAAGGTGTCGGGATCTTTGGCATAGAGATGTTTCTTGATGAAGCGGACGAGCTGTTTGTGAACGAAGTGGCCCCGAGGCCACACAATTCTGGTCATTACACGATAGAAGCGTGCGTCACAGACCAGTTCGAACAGCATATACGGGCCATAATGAACCTGCCGTTGGGCTCAACGAAGCTTCTCAGTCCCGCGGTCATGGTGAACATTCTCGGTGAAGAGAACCACAGAGGAAAGCCAGTGGTGAAAGGCCTGGAGGAGGCACTCGCCATAGAAGGTCTCTCGTTCCATTTCTACGGTAAGAAGGAAACCAGACCTTACAGGAAAATGGGTCACATCACAGTTCTTGATGAAGATGTGGAAAGAGCATTTCAAAAAGCCTTGAAAGCGAAGGAGATCCTCAAAATAATTTCTGAGGAGGTTCTGACATGCCAAAGGTAGGCATAATCATGGGAAGCGATTCGGATCTTTCTGTGATGAAGTTGGCTGCCGAAGTGCTCGAAGAGTTCGAGATAGAATACGAACTCACGATAGTTTCAGCGCACAGAACTGTGGAACGCATGGTTGAGTACGCAAAAACCGCTCACGAGCGGGGCGTGGAGGTCATCATCGCAGGTGCAGGAGGTGCCGCACACCTGCCAGGGATGGTGGCGAGCATAACGCATCTGCCAGTCATAGGAGTTCCCATAAAGACGACAGCACTGAATGGACTGGATTCTCTTTTGTCCATCGTGCAGATGCCCGCAGGGGTTCCCGTCGCGACGGTTGCTATAGACAACGCCAAGAACGCGGCGATACTCGCGGTGGCGATCCTGGGGATAAAATATCCTGACATAGCGGAGAAATTGAAAGCCTACAAGAAACGGATGCGCGATGAAGTGCTGCAGAAAGCAGGAAGGTTGGAACAGATGGGCTACAAACGGTATCTTCAGGAAAAAGGTGTATAATAGGTTCACAGGTATTTGCTGGATAACCAAGGGGGGCTAACTATGAAGCGGCTCATCGTGTTTGTTCTGGTCCTGTTTGCCTTCACAGTTCTCGCAATGGTACCGATAACGGCAGATTTCGCTCTTCTTGTCAACGATTTTTCCAAACTGAACGAATTGCTTCCCGAGAATATGATGATCCGCGAGATTCCGAGTGGTTTTTTGTGTTTCTTTGGCAAGTTGACGCTGAACGTATTTTCATTGTTCGAAGTTGTTGAATCGGAAGATGTCGGGGCGTTGAAAAACGTTGCCGAATTTGCTGTGGTCAGTAACGATGCCACCTGGGTAAAGACATATCTGTCGCAAGTCGTTCAGAATCATGAAATGCTGGAAAAGAACGAACTTTACTACTTTGTGGGCCCATCGATGATGGAAGATGTGAAGGCAATGATCGAAGGAGAACTAGCTAGTATGGAACTCAATACCGATGCAACGATCTACGGCAGGATTCGTTCGATCCCTGTGCTGGGCATCGTGTTTCACCTGCTTGGTTTCAGCGAAGGAACTCCGCTGGAGGACGAATTTGCATTGAATGTAGGCGATGAGTCAGTGAATATACTTATCAGATGCAGAAAAACGTGTAAGTCGGACTGGGAACTGGCTCAACTTGCAAACAAGACAATTCCGCAAGGGTTGAAGATGCTCCCCAGAGCCGAAGTGGGGATTCTTGTCCCTGTGTTCTTGCTGAAACAGCTTCCTGAGGAAATCATGGAAGAACTGGGACTCAGCTCTATGGAAGGAGTGGATGTGATACTGAGCAAGGCAACGTTCCTCACGTTCAATGTTTCGCAAGCAGAGCGAAAGTTGCTGGTCTCGTTCGATCTGGAAAAGGACGAAGTACAGGAAATTCTGGGAATGTTCAAAGAGGAAGCTTCAGAAATTCGTCAGGAAGAGCAGTATGCGGTCATTCAACTCGATGAAATCACTCTGAAGTTGCCGCTGGAGGGTGGCGTAGCACTGCTGTACTCAAACGTGAGCGACCAAGAAATGCTTGACGTGGAACCCGGCACGATGGCGAAATTCATGCTCTTGCTGGACGGTTCGATCGTGGACGTTGCGTTTTTCAGAGAGGGTTGCTCCCCGGTCTTGAAAGCGAAAGTTTCCACTCCGTTGTTGAAAGAATTTCTGTCTCAGATTGTTTCAGAGTTCATGCCGACTCCGGATGAACTGAAGATGCTTCAGAGAATTCTCGAAACCATCGATGATGCGTATTATTACGAAAACAGAAACCCACCGGAGGATTTGCAGGCTTTGCGAGTCCTGCTCGGTGAGAGATTTGTAGAGGTACCGGAAGAAATTTTCTATTCCCGCAGGGAGGAGAACGGGACTTTACTGATCGAGGTGGGGATCAGAACACCACTCGCACTGAGTATCAGTGAAAATGAGGTTCGAGACTTCATTGGCTACAGCGTGGATTCTGTAAAGATCGATAGAGAGAATCTAACCGTTTCGGTGATCATGAAATACGAAAAACTCGAAGTACCTTCCGCTGACAAAATCATAAGGGACCTGGTTGGGGCTTTCAAAAGTTACGTTGCGGATTTTGACGAGTTACCGCAGAACATTGAAGATGTACTGACAGGCTACACATGGCTTCCATTCTCCGTGATGGATATGATCAGTTATGAGATCGATTCAGAAACGGGGACAGTCACACTGAAGTTGATGAGCGACGAAGATGTGGGAGGGGAACTGGTTGAAGAACTGTCTCTGGAGAAACTCTTCCGAGAGGATGGAAATATCGTTGTGATTTTCAAAGTGAAGTGAAACCGTGTTCAAAGCTATCTCGGGGCAGCTTGCTGCCCCTTTTCTTCACTCCCATCGTGTGCTAATCTAACCAGAAGGGCGATCGCAATGTTTCTGCCAACGACGAGAGAGGAGATGGAAAAACTCGGCTGGAAAGAACTCGATGTGATACTCGTCACCGGGGATGCGTACGTCGATCATCCATCCTTCGGTGTTGCCCTCATCGGGCATTATCTAGCCTCAAAGGGTTACAGAGTTGGGATAATCGCACAGCCTGACTGGCATTCGGACAGGGACATAAAAAGACTTGGAAGGCCACGTCTGTTCTTCGGCGTGACCGCAGGGAACGTCGATTCCATGGTGGCCAACTACACAGCTTCGATGAAGAAAAGAAAGAACGACGATTACTCCCCTGGTGATGAGTCGGGAAGGCGGCCAGACCGGGCCACGATAGTGTATGCGAACCTGATAAGAAGGTACTTTCCAAACGTTCCCATCGTCCTCGGAGGACTGGAGGCCAGCTTGCGAAGGTTCGCCCACTACGACTGGTGGCAAGACAGAGTCAGAAAGTCTGTGTTGGTGGACGCAAAGGCGGACCTTCTGGTCTACGGAATGGCTGAAAGGACCGTGCTCGAGATAGCGAGAGTCCTCGAAGCAACAGGTAGCATAGAAAACTGTAAGAGTCTCAGAGGAGTGGTGTACTGGACATCGAAAAAACCAGAAGATGCGATCGAGCTTCCAGACTTCGAAGAGATCTGTGCGGACAAAAAGAAGTATGCTGAAGCCATCAAAATGCAACTACTGTTCACAGACCCTTTCAAATCGGTCAGACTCTGTCAGAGACAGGACAGCAGGTACGTTGTTCAGAACCCACCGAGTTTTCCGATTGAGCAGAAAGAACTCGACGAGCTTTATCTTTTGCCCTTCGAAAGGAAGGTGCATCCGTTCTACGAATCGATGGGGCATGTGAAGGCGATCGATATCGTGCAGTTTTCGATCACCGTGGTGAGGGGATGTTACGGGAGCTGTTCATTCTGTGCGTTGACGCACCATCAAACGACGCACGTAGTTTCGAGAAGCCAGGAATCAATAATCGAAGAGGTGAAATTGCTCACCAGGCATCCAGATTTCAAGGGAGTCATCAGCGACGTCGGAGGACCAACGGCGAACCTGTACGGTTCACGGTGTGAAACGAGGGAAGCCCATGGTCAATGTGCTCGATTTTGCGCCTTTCCAGAGCCGTGCAGAAATGCGGTGCCGAATCATGAGGTCTATCTGAACCTTCTCCAGAAGATCAGATCGGTCCCAAAGGTGAGGCACGTTTTCGTCGCTTCGGGGATCAGGCACGATCTTGTCCTTGCCGATCCTTTCGGCGAAGAATTCATAAAGCAACTCGTCCACTTCACTCCGGGACAGTTGAAGCTTGCCCCGGAGCATGCGCACCCGAACGTTCTGAGGTTGATGAGAAAGCCTCCTGTGGAGCTCTTTCTTGCATTCAAGGAGAAATTCGAGACATTTTCGAGGATCCAGGGAAAAGAAAGGTACGTCGTGGGATACTTCATCGTGGCGCATCCTGGAGAATCTGAGAGAGAAAATGAGTATCTCAAGAAATTCATACGCACAAAACTCGGTTACAGACCTCAGCAGGTTCAGATCTTCACTCCCACGCCAGGCACACTGAGTACGGCAATGTACTACAGCGGGATAGATCCGCTCACGGGCGAGGAGGTGTTCGTTGAAAGATCACTCAAAAAAAGGAACTGGATGAAACAGAACATCGTATCCTTGAGTGAAGAAACCCCTCAGCGTTGAACCGATTCTCTGAACTTGTTGGTCGTTGGCATGCGCCAGTCTTTCCCGAACGCGCGCATTGATATCTTTGTTCCCATCGGGGCCTGTTTTCTCTTGTACTCACTTGAGTGCAGCATTTTCAGCACTCTTTCTACAATCTCCGGATCGTGACCCTTCTCAACGATTTCTTCGACATCTAATCCTTCCTCGACGTACAGTCGCAATATTTCGTCCAGCACCTCATAAGGTGGTAACTTCTCCTGATCGGTCTGTCCGGGCCTCAGTTCGGCGGACGGAGCTTTCACGAAAACCCTTTCAGGTATTATTTCCCTGGCTTTCCACCGATTGTACCAGCGTCCTATTCTGTACACATCGGTCTTGTAGACATCCTTTATGACGGCAAATCCGCCCGCCGTGTCTCCGTAGAGAGTGCAGTAACCAGTTGCGATCTCGCTCTTGTTCCCGGTTGTCAGCACAAGCCAGCCAAACTTGTTCGAAAGCGCCATCAGGTAGTTTCCCCTGATGCGCGCCTGGATGTTCTCCTCTGTTATGTCTCTTTCTCTTCCGCAAAACACGCTGCCCAGAACCTTCATATAGGCGTCGTACACATCATTGATGGGCAGTACCAATGTCTCGATACCCAGATTTTTCGCCAAAATAGAAGCATCCTCCATGCTTTCCTTCGACGTGTACATGGATGGCATCAGAACGCCCTTGACATTCTCACGACCGAGCGCCTCCACAGCAATTACAGCCGTGAGCGAAGAATCCATTCCCCCACTCAGACCAATAACAACCTTTTCGAAGCCATTCTTCCTCACGTAATCTCTGAGTCCCGTGACTAAGCCCATGAAGATCTCTTGCTCTCTCTGGTAAAGCTCCGCCACACAAGGGCTCAACCTGTCCTGTTTCTGTTCCGGTTCGTCGAACTGAACCGTCTGCACGGACAGGTTTTCTATATGCGTGTAACGACGCCTCGGCTCGCTGAGGTTAACCCTGAGGTTTTCATCGAGATCGACATCCACACTTAGCAACTCTTCTTCGAAAGATTTGGCACGTGCCAGCAACTCACCGCTAGCATCACAGACGAAACTTGCACCATCAAAGACGAGCTCGTCCTGGCCCCCGACCATATTGCAGTACGCCACAGCCACGTGGTACTCGTATGCCTTCATCGATATGTAAGATTCCCTTAGTTTTGCTTTGCCCACACAGTAAGGGGAGGCGGAGATGTTCACAATCAACTGTGCACCGTTGCCGGTGACCAATGTTGCGAGAGGTTCCACAGGGCTCCAGATATCCTCACATATGGTCAGGCCAACCTTGGCCGAACCAAACTGGAGCATGAGAAGTTTCTCTCCTGGACGGAAATACCTCTTCTCGTCGAAAACACTGTAGTTGGGGAGGAAGATCTTCCTGTAAACAGCCACGATCTTTCCGTTGTGCACAACAGCAGCTGCATTGTACACATCCTCGTCGAAATCCATGAATCCTATCACGCACACCACATTCTTGCCAGTGGTGTAGGCTGCAAAATCATTCAGGGCCTGGCGGTTAGCGCGCAGGAAGGACAACCTGAACGCCAAATCTTCCGGTGGATAACCAGGGATAAAGAGCTCTGGAATCAATAGAAGATCGCTGCGCATGTTCTCAGCATGATCCAGTGCATCCTTCGCTTTACGCACGTTACCTTCAAAGTCACCGAGTGTCGGGTTCAACTGAGCCAGAGTCAACCTGATCCTTTTCACATTGAATCACCAGATAAATCATATCATTATCAAGGGCAAAGATCAGTTGAAATGAATGATAAAATTTATGACGGAGGTGATTCGAATGAAAGTCAGGTATCTGGGACACGCAGCGGTTCTGTTGATACATATGGATAAAAGAATCGTCATCGATCCGTTCATAACTAACAATCCACAAGCACCCGTCAGGTTGCAGGACATCCCCAAGATCGATTACATACTCGTCACGCACGGACATGCCGATCATCTTGGCGATACCGTGGCACTCGCGAAACGTGATGGTTCCACTGTGATCGCGAACTTTGAACTGTGCAGTTACATTTCAAGGCACGGCGTGAGCACACACCCGATGCACATAGGAGGAAAGTACGTTTTCGACTTCGGTAGCGTCAAACTGACACCCGCGATCCATGGTTCGAGTATCGTTGAGGCAGACCTGCCAGTGTATGCTGGAAATCCCTGTGGTTTTCTGATCGAAATCGAAGGAAAGAAAATGTACCACGCTGGAGATACCGGACTTACGAAGGATATGGAGCTTTTGAGAAAAGAAAACATAGACCTGGCTTTCCTTCCGATAGGTGGAAACTTCGTCATGGATCTGTGGGACGCAGTGGAAGCGGTGAAGATGATACAGCCGAAGATCGTTGTTCCTATGCATTACGATACGTGGCCAGTGATCAAATCAAATCCTGAGAAATTCAAGGAAGAAGTCGAGAAACTGAACGTGAAGTGCGTCATCATGAAGCCCGGTGATGAGCTTGAACTGTGAGATGGTCCCTGGTGCGTGCGATCGTGGTCTTCTCGTTGTTAACTGCGAGTCTGGTGTTTTCAATGATTTATTCTACTCCGGTTGAAAAAACGCTTCCCGAGGACCTTTACCAGTGGATCGGAACGAAGTCTGCGAACTTTCAGTACCTGATTCTCTCGTACGGACCGGATCTGGTTGTGCTGGTGAAGGGTTGGATCTTTTCACCAATTTCTCTCGGTGGACAGGAGGAACGTGTCTTCAGTATCGTTGCTGAAGGCGATGAATTCAGGCACGAATTCAACGTGAAAGGAAAGCGGAGTGGCGTATACATCTACATGCCGCAGCATTTGTTTGTTTTACCATCGAACACGAGGTGTTTGAAGCTGGATGGTTTCATTGTTGAGATTCCAAGACGCGTGAACTTTTCAACCAGGCACGTTCCTCGCGGCGGAGTTGAAGCTGGGGTGTACACCGTTGACGAATCACTGAGACAGGTCAGCGTCTTCGAAGCAGGGCAGAAAATTCTTATCAGGGTCGATGCGGGTCAGAAAAACACAGGTGGCTACTCAGTCAGAGTGGACGAGGTTCGACTGGCAGGCAAGAGAATATTCGTCAGGGCGCATGTTGAATCCCCCGAGCCTAGTTCAATGGTGACGCAGGCCATCACTTATCCATCGGTCCTGATCGAGCTGCAGGAACAATTTGAAGCGGGAACTTACATCGTAGAATGTGTTCTGATGGATAGGAACATGGAGAAACGTTTCGAAACAGAATTTGAGGTGCGTTGAGACATGGAACTGCTCGGCCGAAAAGTGTCGGAATTTTGTCAAAAAGTTTCGCATTCAGACGTAACGGTCGATAAGATCAATTTGAGAAACGGTTTCATTCTGAGGCTGAGCGCCTCTCATGTGGAAGGACACGTTGAGTTGCTAAAATACGATCCAGCTTCCGTGTGGTCCTTCACGTACGAACCTCTGAGGAACGTTTTTGTGGAAAACGACACGCTGGTTGGTCTGGCCGGATTCGAGGATGTCAAATTCAGGGTGGAAAAACGGCTCGTGGTGTCGGCAAAACCATCTCGAGAATCGCTTATCGTTGTGCTCCGCGGTTCGAACAGGTTCGGTCTGCTCAGAGATTTCTACAGATCGTTGAACGTTCATGCCGGTTTTCGCTTCAGAATCCCGAAGTCTTTGATAAACGAAGAAGAGCTCGACCAGAAAACCGATCAACAGACGTTCGTGTTGCTGAAAGATCCGGGTGAAAACACACTCAGACGTCTTCTGAAGAAGGAAATTCGTGTGGCGGTGAAGGTTGAAGATGAACACGATTTAGAACACCTCTACAGAATCGGGGTTCGATGCTTTGTTCTGAAAGACTTCAGAGATGAACACCGCCAGCGTTATCCACATGCCTGTTTCATACTGGAAGAGGGCAGTCTGGCCACGGCGCTGGGAAGGGTTGACGGTTTGATGATGAACATCGGGCCACTTTCACTCGAAGAGATCGTGCTCGCAAGTTTGACAAACCGTCTGCTGACCTTGTACACCGCTGGAGAGGATTCGAAGCTGCTCGACGTGCTGGGATTCGGCGCGGTTGGCTGGCGGAGGAAGACGAACTTTGTCCTCACGACGATCCGGCAAGAGCAGGAGGGTGTGTACGAAGTACGTTACGTGAACGAATTCAACGAACCCGCTCGTGTACGGATTGACACCATTACCGGTGCTATCGACTGGTTTGACAGTTCGAAGGAGACACGCCTGGAAAAGAAAACGTTGAAAAGAGAGGATGGCAGATACTTTCATTTCTACACGGAAGGTGGATCTTGATGCTCGAGCTCAGGTACAACCCGCTCACAGATGAATGGATCATCGTTTCTGCCGAGACACAGAAAAGACCAGTGCAGCCTTCACAGCAAAGCTGTCCCATATGCGTCGGTGGTGTTGAACTGCCAGAAGAGTACGATCTCGTGACCTTTGAAAACAGATTCCCTGCGTTGAAAAGGAATCCGCCCGAGGTTTTCGCGGAATCTGAAATTTTTCAGAAGAAGTCATCATTCGGTGTTTGTGAGGTGGTCGTTTACACTTCCAGCCACGATATTGCCCTTCCAGGAATGCCCTTGAAACAAATAGAGAAGCTGATAGAGATGTGGGTGGATAGGACGATCGAGCTGTTTTCTCACGACTTCGTGGAGTATGTGTTCATATTCGAGAACAGGGGGAAGGAAGTCGGAGCGAGTTTGTCTCATCCACACGGACAGATCTACGCGTTCCCGTTCTTGCCGAAGAGGATTAAAGCCAAGATCGAAGCGTTCTCAAAATGGCACAGCGAAAGAGGTTCGTGCCCCATCTGCGATGTCGTTAAACACGAAATAGAACTCAAAGAGCGTGTTGTGTTCGAGACTGACAGTTTCGTATCGCTGGTGCCGTTTTATGCGCGATTTCCCTTCGAGGTGCATATCTATCCGAAGAGGCACGTTACGAGTTTGCCTGAACTGACCGCTGAAGAAAGAAAGGAGCTGGCGAAGCATCTTAAAATCATCACCGCGAAGTACGATGCTTTGTATCAGCAAGAATTTCCTTACATGATGATGTTCTTCCAGGCACCTTTGAAAAGGCTCGATGCGGAACTGTTCCATCTGCACGTGGAGTTCAATCCGCCCAAGAGGGATAAGGACAAGATCAAGTGGATGGCCAGCGTGGAGACCGGTACATGGGCGTTCATAAATCCCATGATCCCGGAGCAAGCCGCGGAAATGCTCAGACGGACAGAGGTGAGCGAACTGTGACGGTGAGGGTGAAGGCGCCGGGACGTGTGAACATCATAGGGGAGCACACCGATTACAACGACGGTTTCGTTCTCCCGTTCGCCATCGACAGATACGTCGAGGTTGAAGTGAAAGCTTCAAAAGGTTTTTCACTCACTTCAAAACTGTTTGGACAAACCGTAAGGGTCGAGAAGAACGAAAAGCGTGGAGACTGGTCAGATTACGTTATGGGAGTCGTGTGGGCCCTTGAAGAAGCCGGATACAAGGTTGAACCGTTCGAGATGACAATAGACTCAACCTTACCTACGGGAGCAGGTCTTTCGAGTTCAGCCGCGCTGGAAGTCGCCAGTGCGGTTGCAATAATGAAGTTGATGAATCACCCCATAGATCCAAGAGAACTGGTGCAGATCTGCGTCAGGGCCGAGAGGGAATTCGTTGGCGTTCGTTGTGGCGTCATGGACCAGTTCACAGCCGTGTTCGCAAAGAAAGATCATGCGATTCTGCTCGACACGATGACGATGAATTACGAGTACGTGCCGTTGAACTTGAACAACTCCGAATTTGTCCTCATCGATTCGAACGTGAGACACGAACTCGCATCGTCGGAATACAACAGAAGAAGGATGGAATGTGAAACGATTCTGAAAAAGCTCAACAAGCGTTCTTTCAGGGAAGTAACTGAGAAGGAAATCTCTGTGCTTGAACCAACGTTGCGGAGGCGTGCAAAGCACGTGTTCAGCGAGAACCAGAGAGTTCTGAAGATGGTGGAAGCGCTGCGGAAAAACAACCTCTTCTTTGCGGGATGCTTCCTCTACGAATCTCATGCGAGCCTGAGAGACCTTTATGAAGTTTCGTGCGATGAGGTGGACTTCATCGTGGGCTTTTTGAAAGGCAGGACGGGCGTACTCGGCGCCAGGATCGTGGGGGGAGGCTTTGGGGGAAGCGTGCTCGCCCTCGTGAGGAAGAACATCTCACAGTTGAACTTCGAGGAACTGGACAGAGAATACAGAAAGCTCTATGGAAAGAGCATCAGAGTTTTACATGTGAACAGTGATAACGGAGTCCTGTTCTCCCAGCTCATATCTCCTGTATCCTCGAGTGGGATCTGACACGTGTTCTGGCGTAGATGACGAGCACGATCAGAGTCAAAATGAACGGAATCATGTTCGTGATCTCGGATGGAATCCTGAGTGATTGCAGCGTGAATCCTGTGGCTTCAGCGATTCCGAAAAGCAGTGCTCCGAGCGCACCCAGGATCGCAGATTTACCCCCCAGAGCCTGAGCCGCGAGGGCTATGAAACCCCTTCCGTTGGTCATATCTCTCGCGAACCACGACACGTAACCCATCGACAGGAAAACTCCAGCCAGGCCCGCGAACAGACCACTGAGAAGGAGAGAAAGGTATCTTATGCGCAACACGGAGACTCCAACAGACGTTGCAGCATCGGGATTTTCACCCACCGCCCTCATGCGCATACCCAGAGGGGTTTTTCTGATCAGATAGTCCACGACGAAGATTGAGATCAGAGCGATGTAAGTAAGTGCGTTATGATTGTTCAGAACCTTTCCCAGAAAAGGTATAGCCCTCAGAAGGGGTATGTCGAGCTTCGGGATGGGCTGACTGCCCAGAGAGGCAGAAGTACCCTTCTCACCTGTGAGTGCGAAGAGCATGAACACAGTGAAACCCGAGGCGAACAGGTTCAACGCAACTCCTGCGATCACCAGATTCACTCTGAGTTTCAGATGAGAGAAAGCAAGCAACAACGCCATCGCCACGGCACTAGCAATTCCAGCGAGTAAACCCACCCAGGGATTCTTCGCAAACGCACCGATCACGTTGCCCCAGAAGGCTGCCATGAGCATCATGCCTTCGATGCCTATGTTTATAGAGCCGGCCACGGAACTGACCAGCGCAGCCATGACCGCAAAAAGCAAAGGGGTTGAAACCCTTAGAATGCTGTACCAGAACGCGGGATCGACGAAGTTGAGAGCAAAATTACTCATTCTTCATCGCCTCTCTCTCGATCAGTTTCTTCTTGAATCTGTCGAGCAGAGCCTCGGCGGTTATGAGCAAGATCATCACACTCTGTATCACTATGACGACTTCTGGGGCGAGTCCCGTCATCCTGCTCATGATGTTCGCTCCGACTCTCAGATACGCAATGAACAACGCACTCGGTATGACCAGAAAAGGATTGTTCCTCGCCAGAATGGCCACGATTATCCCATCGAAACCGTAACCCGGCAAAGACTGCCAGACGAACCTTCGATACATGGCGGCGAGCTCTATACCACCTGCGAGTCCTGCCAGCATGCCTGCGAGTAATTGCACCCAGAACACCGTAAGACCCACGTTGATACCGCTGTAGAAACCGAATTTCTTGTTTGCACCGACCACACGTATCTGATAGCCATACTTGGTGAAGTACAGCAGGAAGCCTATCAGAATGACTGCAGAAACGGCTATGAAAAAACCGCTGTTCAATCTGTAACGCGTCAGTGTGGCCAGCCATGCAGTTTGGGGGAAGCGGTACGAAACCAGAGCACCCGCAGCCTTATCCCTGAAATAGTTGTTGACCATGAATAGAACGAGCAAATAGGCGATGTAGTTCATCATCAACGAAGAAACGAGTTCGCTCGCCTTCCATCTGACCTTCAGGAACGCCGGTACGAAAGCCCAGGCGGCACCGAACAGTGCCGCTGCGGAGAGTGTGACGATCAAATGCACCCAGGGGATCTGGGGAAACTTCAACGCCACGAGCATCGCGCCAAAACCACCGAAGAACAGACATCCTTCCGCACCGATGTTGAAGACCTCGGCCTGGAAAACGAGTGAGAGTGCCAGACCCGTCAACATGATGGGAATCGAATTATTCAGGAACTCCACGAACCTTCTCTGGTTGGACAATGGCCCGTAGAGAAACCATTTGAGCGCCTCGTTCACGTCCTTGGTGCTAAAAAGGAGGAAGATGTAACCTATCAAAAGGGCGATGAGGATAGTGATGACCATTCTCGATATCTCCAGAAACGCGAGAGATCTCTTCATACGTTCAACAACTCCTTCAGTTCTTCATCACTCTGGCGTTTCGTTCCGAGCATGTAGAATCCCAGCTCGGTTTCATTGAGGTTCTCGTTTCGCAGATGGGCAACGATCTCGCCCTTGTACAGGACCAGTATTCTGTCTGAAATCTGCAGAACTTCCTGAAGATCCGTTGATATCAGAAGAACACCTTTTCCACTGTCCCTCATCTGCAACAGCTTCTTTCTGATGAACTCGCTCGAAGCGACGTCTATCCCATGCGTCGGTTGATTGGCTATAACTATCCTTGGTTCGTTCGTCAACTCCCTGGCCACCACAACCTTCTGCATGTTTCCTCCAGAAAGCATTCTCATGAGTGTTGTGGGAGATCTCACCTTCACCGAGTACTCCGCGATGAGCTTCTGTGCGAATTCGATGACATTATTTTTCTTATAAACGATTCTGCCGCTGAACGGTGGCCGATCGTATCTATCTGACACCATATTTTCTGCCACGCTCATGCTCGGCGCGCTCCCTATCTCTATTCGGTCCTCCGGGATGTGTGAGATCCCAAGTCTTCTGAGTTCCCATGGTCTGAGGCCGAGTACGTTCTTACCGTCGACGAGTACTTCACCTGAAGCTTTTTCACGTAGTCCGGTCAGGATCTCTACGAGTTCTTTCTGACCGTTCCCTTCGAGCCCTGCGATCGCCAGGATCTCACCGGCTCTCAGGACGAAAGAAACGTTTTTCAACACGTGCGCCCTGTCTTCCCTGAAGTAATTAAGATTTCTCACCACCAGGAGGGGTTCTCCTGCCATGTGCTCCGATTTACTGATATCGTATTCGAACTTTCTGCCGATCATCAACTCGACTATCTGAGACCCTGTCAGTTCTTCATTTTTGAACGTGCCCACGACGCGGCCTTCTCGCATGATGGTTATTCTGTCCGCGATCTGTTTGACCTCGTTCAGCTTGTGAGTGATGAAAATGATCGTGATACCCTGCTTCGAAAGATTTCTCAGCACGGTGAAGAGTTCGTTCACTTCCTGTGGCGTCAGCACTGAGGATGGCTCGTCCAGAATGAGTATCTTCGCGCCACGTATCAACGCTTTCATGATTTCTACTCTCTGCTTCACACCCACAGGAAGGTCCATGACCTTCTCCCAGATGGGAAGCTCGAAGTTCATCCTCTTAGCGTAGTCAGTTATGATCTGTTCCATCCGCTTGAAATCGAGTGAGAAGAGTCTCTTCTTCGGCTCGATCCCAAGCATGATGTTTTCCGCGACCGTGAAAGAAGGAACGAGCATGAAATGTTGATGCACCATACCAACGCCGAGCGCGATCGCATCGTGCGGGGAGTTGAGCTGAACAGGTTTCCCGAAGATCCTGATCTCTCCGCTCGTCGGTTTCTCCATGCCGAAGAGCATCTTCATGAGAGTTGTCTTCCCCGCACCGTTCTCGCCAACGACCGCATGTATTTCTCCAGCTTCAACGGAGAAGTTCACATTCTTGTTCGCAACCACGCCGTTCGGGTAAACCTTCGTCACGTTGATCGTCTCAACTGCCTTCATCTGTATACCTCCACAAAGTGGGAGCCTGGACGGCTCCCACCTGGATCACGGCTTCACACTCGCTCTCAGTTTGTTGAGTTCTTCCTGTGACATTCCGAACACGGTGCTGACCTTGATCTCACCCTTGAGGATCTTTTGCTCTATCTCTTTTATCTTCGCACGTATCTGTTCGGGGACCAGCTCTCTGTAGTATTTGTTGTCAGCAACTCCTACGCCACCTTCCGCGATTCCGAGCGCTTCAGCTTGACCGTACTTGAGTTTGCCCTCTAAGTGCAATTTCAAACCGCGGAAGATGGATATATCCACGTTTTTCATCATGGAGGTGACAATCCTTTTCGCGATCTCTATGTCTATGTCTTCGTAGATGAGCGCCTGGTCAGAATCGACACCTATGGCCCATCTGTCTGCTTCCTTCGCAGCTTCTAGCAGACCGACTCCGGTGTTACCCGCCACGTTGAAGATGATGTCGGCGCCCTGTCTGTACATCGCAAGGCTCAGTTCTTTACCTTTCGCTGGATCGTTGAAGCTGCCGACGTAGGAGATGAGAACCTTGATGTTCGGATTGATGTACTTCGCGCCTTCGATGTAACCGACCAAAAAGTCGTTGATGACAGGAATGTCCATTCCACCAAGGAAGCCAATGATCGGTTCTGGGTTGGTTTTCGGCATCCCGGATGTAGTGATCAGCGCCGCCAGAGCCCCGACCAGAAACGAACCTTCGTTCTGCTTGTAGAGTATGGAGTAGACGTTCTCAAGTCCTGGCTTGCTGTAATCGACGCTCGTGTCGAAAATGAAGTACTTTTTCTCAGGGTACATTGGAGCTATTTCTTCCAGGATCTCTTGCATCTGCCAGGTACCGACGATGATTATGTCGTAATCCTGATCCGACAGATCTTCCAAGTACGGTCTCCAGCGTTCCTGTTGATAACCGCACTCGATTATCTTTGCATCGATTCCGAGTTCTTTGATCGCCATCTGGATACCTCTACCCGCAGAGTCGAAGAAAGACTTGTCACCGAGTGTACCGTTGATGAGGAGCGCAACCTTCAGTGGTCTGGCGAAACTCAGTGCAACGGCTGCCAGCAGAAGGATCACGAAAAACCTCTTCATCAAACAACACCTCCTTCTATAAGGATTTCAATCGCTCTCACAGCGATTTGGATTGATTTCTCTAAGCCTTCTTCGAACTTCGGACCGGCCTGGATGTAACCGTCTTCCGACAGTTCTTCTCTCACTGTGAGCACTGCTCCCGTCTTCAATCCCTTTATCCTGCCCACCACGTATAGCGCTCCGATTTCCATCTCAACTGCCAAGACTCCGGCTTTTGCCAGAAGCTTTTCCATGTGGGAGTGTCTTTCGGGATCGAAGTTCCTGCCGTAATAAGAATCGGTCGAAGCCACGATACCCACGTGGTAGCGGTTCTTCACCTGTTCGGCCGCTCGAACCAGAGCGTTAATCACCTGATAGTCCGCGATCGCGGGGTATTCAGGCATGATGTACTGCGCCGTGGTCCCGTCGAGTCGAACCGCCCCGGTGACGATGATGCTGTCACCGAGCTTGAGATCTTTCTGAAACGCTCCGGTCGTGCCGACGCGTATCACTACCTTCGCATTGGTCGTGGCCAGCTCTTCTATTCCTATCGCCATGGCGGGTGCACCCATACCTGTGGACATCACGCTCACTTTTTTGCCCTTCAGATAACCCGTGTAAGTGAGATATTCTCTGTTCTCACCCACTTTCCGTGGATCTTCAAAGTACTTTGCAACACGTTCGACCCTTCCTCTGTCTCCCACGACTATCACGTACTCTCCGATATCTTCAGGGCTTACCCTTATGTGGTACCTCGGATCGACCACACTCATCTACCTCCTTCCAGTGAACGCAGTTGCTGGAAAAAGATCTGGAAGAATTTCTCTCTATCAACCTTCAACAGCACTTTTGCGTTCGCATCTTTTCCTGTCGTTCGCCACACATCCACCACAGTTTGTCCGTAAGTGAGTTCACCTTTCGTCTCTACGTCCACGTGGTAATCCTGTGACTCGAAGATCTCAGGATGTAACAGGTACATGATCGTGCATGGGTCGTGCAGGATCGCACCATCGATGTCGAACACCTTTTTGTAGGTAGACTTGAAGAACATCAAAAGATCGGCCATGATCTGAAACCTTTCTCCGAGGCTTCGCAACACATCGGCCTCTTTTTCGGTTGCCACCACCTGATGGGTCAGATCGAGAGGAACCATTACTATGGGAACGCCGGAATTGAAAACGATCTTTGCGGCTTCAGGATCAGCGAAGATGTTGAACTCCGCTACGGGTGTAACGTTCCCGAACGCGATGCCTCCGCCCATCAATACGATGAGAGATATCCTGTTTCTGAGCTCCGGGTATCTCAGCATGAAGAGGGCAATGTTGGTGAGTGGACCTGTTGGAACCAGCACGGCGTCTTCGTACTTCTGCAGTGTCTGCGCGATGAAATCGACCGCGTGGATCTTTTCAATTTTCCTCTTTGGTGGAGGCAGCGTGGCACCGTCGAGGCCAGATTTGCCATGTATCTGCGGTGCGATGACAACGTCTCTGAACAGTGGCCTTGCACAACCGGGAAAAACGGGTATGTCCAGATCGAAAAGGTCCAGCACCTTCCTGGCGTTGATCGTCGTATTTTCGAGGTACGAGTTCCCAACAACTGTCGTGACTCCGAGCAGTTCAATCTGCTTCGAAGCTGCCGCGAGCAATATCGCGAACGCATCGTCGTGTCCGGGATCGCAGTCAAGGATGACTCTCAATTTTTTCACCCCTTATCTGATTGGTGCCACAGAATCGCTATCAAAATGTTACCATAGAAGATGTACATGACAAAAGATGTCTCTGTGGAGGGGTGGAGATGAAATTTTCTCAGTTTCCTTATGTGAGGCCAAATGTGGAAAGTTTGAAGAACCAGTTTGAACAATCACTTGCGTCACTGAAAGACGCTGAGAATGTACTGCAGGCAGTTGAGGCAATAAAAGAAATAAACAGCCTGCGAAACTGTTTTCACACAGCTATGTCCATCGCGTACATTCGTTACTGCATGAACACACAAGACGAGTTCTACGCACAGGAAAGAAGTTTCTATGATTCGGTATTGCCACACGTTGAGGCGTTGCAGGTTCGTTTCTACGAGGCATTGTTTGGATCGAGATTCAAAGACGATCTGGTAAAAGTCTTCGGCGAACAGCTCTTCAGAATCGCCAAGATGACATTGAAGACGTTCAAGCCCGAGATTTTGGAAGATCTGGAACAGGAAAACAAGCTGTCCACAAGTTACGCAAGCTTGGTCTCCTCGGCACAGATCGACTTTGATGGTCAAAAATTGACACTCTCGCAGCTGAGGGCCTACGAACTCTCACCGGACAGGAATACCAGAAAACGCGCCAGTGAGGCCAGGTATCAGTTTTTTGCACAGCATCAAAAGGAACTCGATGAGCTGTACGACCAGCTTGTGAAGGTCAGACACGAGATCGCGAGGAAACTCGGTTTTCGATCTTTCGTGCCGGTGGCTTACCTGAGGATGAAGAGATCGGATTACACACCCGAAGATGTGGAACAATTGAGAAAGGCCGTGCAGACGAAGGTCGTGCCGTTGATCCAGAAACTCAGGGAAAAGCAGAGGACGATGCTCACAGTAGACAGGCTCAAATACTACGACAGACCGATACTCCTGAAAGAAGGTAACCCTCGCCCCAAGGGAGATCGAAAAGAACTGGTCGACGCGGCGAGAACGATGTACCAGCAGATGTCAAACGAGACAGAGGAGTTCTTCAACTTCATGCTAGAAAACGAGCTGATGGATCTGGACAGCAGGGAAGGGAAATATCCTGGAGGCTTCTGTGATTTCATACCCGATCACAGATCGCCTTTCATCTTCGCAAACTTCAATGGAACTTCCCACGATGTGGAGGTGCTCACACACGAAGCTGGCCACGCCTTCCAGGTGTACAGGAGTCGGAACTTCGAGGTGCCGGAATACTACTGGCCAACCGCGGAAGCTTGCGAAATCCATTCCATGGGTATGGAGTTCCTCGCCTGGCCATGGCTGGAACTTTTCTACAGAGATGAATCTGAACGTGCGAAACTGGTCCACGCCTGGTCCGCTCTGAACTTCATAGCGTACGGTGTGAGCGTTGACGAATTCCAGCACGTGATCTACGAGCATCCGGAACTCAGCGCTGAAGAGAGGAGAAAAATCTGGAGGCAGATAGAAAGAAAATACATGCCGGAGATCGACTACGATGGGAACGCGTATTTGGAGAACGGTGGTTTCTGGCAGCAGCAGATGCACGTGTACGAAAGCCCATTCTACTACATAGATTACGTCATCGCCCAGTTCTGTGCGATCCAGTTCTTACAGAAAAGTCTTGAGGATCGAAACAAAGCTCTGCAAAGTTACATCAAGCTCTGCGACCTTGGAGGAAGTCTGTCGTTTCAGTCGTTGCTGAAAGGTGTGGGTCTTGGTTCACCCTTCGAAGAAAGAGTCGTCGAATCCACTGCGAGGTGGCTCTACGAGTTTGTGGAAGGACAGATCAACAGATTGAAAAGCTCTTCGTAAGAAGTCGCCCTTTTGCCCTGAAAATTCTGATGAGTTGAACTCAGATCGATCAATATGAAATCCGTTCCGGCGTTCTTCGCCGCGAGGTAATCGACCACGGGATCGTCACCCACGTACACAGACTTGTTCAAGGCCACGCCACTCCTGATTATGGCCAGGTGAAACATCGCCGGATCGGGTTTTGGTTTGCCACAGGATTCAGAGGTTATCATGAACTCGATGAATCGATCCAGTTTCAGAATGCTCGCCCTTCTTTCCTGCACCATCTGAACACCATTGGTGAGCACGGCCATCTTCGTGCCGGTTGCCTTCAACCTTTCCAGAAACTGTTCTGCACCGGGTATGAAGTAGGCACGCTCGGACAGTTGCTCCAGGTAACGTTCTGCGATTTCGTTCGCTTCGATCCCTGTACGGCCCAGGTGTGATAAAAACTCTTCGAATCTAGCGATCACGATCCTTTCTTTTGGTGCTTTTCCTTCTGAAAAGAATCGCCACCACTTTTTGTTGATTTCAATGTAAGCTTGTATCTGTTGATCGTTCAGGATCACACCATATTCTGCAAAAACAGAACTCAAAGCTTCCCTCTCAGTCTTCGCGAAATCCAGCAACGTACCGTCAAGATCGAAGTAGACCATTTCATACCTCATATGCAGAATCCCTCGATTTGTCTTTCCTCAAGAAAGTTCAGAACTTCCTCGAGCGATGGGATGGAACTCTGTGCACCCATTCTGGTGACGCTTATCGCCGCCGCGGCGCTGGCAAAAATCAAAGATTTATGTACGTCTTTGCTCCTTTCAAACCAGACAGCGAAGGCCGCGTTGAAAACATCGCCGGCAGCGGTACTATCGACCGCGTTGACTCTGAAAGCATCCAATTCGAACCTGCCAAGCTTTCCGGCGAAGAGACAGCCCTTTTCGCCACGTTTGAGCAACACGTTGGCACAGCCTTTCTCCATCAGTTTCTGAACGGCCGTTTCGCCGTATGCTCCGGTGAGCTGGTGAGCTTCTTCCTCGTTTGGTGTGATGATATCAACATAAGGATAGATCCTCTCTTCAACACCCGTGGCCGGTGCGGGATCGAAGATGACGAATTTTCCGGCCTCCTTGAACCGCTTCGCCACTTCGAAATTGACTTCAAACGGTATTTCGTTCTGGAGCAAGACTATATCTGCCTTCAACAGCTCATCTAGGTGACGTTTTACCAGTTCAACTCTCATCGTTCCGTTAGCACCCGGAAAGATGATGATTCTGTTTTGACCGTCACGGGTGACCTCGATCATGGCAAAACCGTTCGGTTCTTCAACACGCACAAGGCCATCTCTCAATCCAGCCTTCGTCAGGCTCAGATGCGAAAATTCACCGTTGCCGTCATTGCCAATGCAGGTGAGAAAGTACACCTCGGCCCCGAGTTTTTTGCACGCGACGGCCTGGTTTGCTCCCTTTCCTCCCGGGAAACGTTCGTAAGAGAGGCACTTTTGAGTTTCCCCGGGGCGTGTGAAGTGATCGACCAAAAGCACAAGATCGACATTGTTGCTTCCAACGACTGCGATCATGATCTTCATCCCTCCTGGGGTCTCTTCGGTTTCAATTCCTCCTTTCTGTAGTTTAATTGTACCTGGTATGGTGCACGAAATTCTGATACGAAAATTGATAAGCCAGACGAAAATTCCCATAGCAAGGTACGTTGTCAACCCGTACATAGGCTGTGGGCACGGTTGCAAGTACTGCTACGCGCAGTTCATAGGTCCGTTCAAGAGCATGAAGGGAATCTGGGGAAGGGACGTTTACGTGAAACTCAACGCGACCGAAGTGTTTGAAAAAGAGCTTTACAGAGCCAAAGGAAAGATACTCTTCTCGAGCGTGTGCGATCCGTACCAGCCTGTCGAAAGAAAGTACCAGCTCACGCGAAGGTTGCTCGAGATCGCGCTGAACCATTACAGAACTGTCCACATTCTGACCAAATCCAGCCTCGTTTTGAGAGACCTTGACATTCTCAAGAACAAGGCTGTTACTGTCACGGTCACGATAACGACGGACGACGATCGTGTGAGAAAGGTTCTCGAACCGGGTGCTTCGTCGATAGAGGAAAGGATCGAGACCGTGAAGAAGCTGAAGGAGGCCGGTGTTGATGTCTCCGTCTTCGTCGGACCCATCTTGCCGATGAACCCGGAAAAGCTGGCCAGCAAACTAACGAAGTTCGTCGATAAAATCTCCTTCGACAGGATGAATTATCCCTGGTTCGTGGAAGAAATATACCGCAAATACAACTGGACCAGGTGGCTGAACGAGGACAAAGTCAACGAAGTCGTGGAAGTTTTCAGAAAGTTCTTCGACGTGGAATGATCCGATCATATGGCCGACCTGGTCAGTACGTTCTCGATGAGGTATTCCATCGCGCCTACGAGTATCGGGTCGGGTTGGCTCGTAGACTTTCTGATCTCGACGTTGAACCCGTAGAAAAGTTCTTTTACTTTGTTCTCAACTTTCAAAAGTACTCTTTCGTCGATTTGAAAAGCTGTCCCACCAACAACGAAATTCACAACATCCAGCAGTGAAACTGCGTTGAGAACCACGGCGGTCAACAACTTCACGAGATCATCTTCCTCAACTCGGCTAAACTTCACGAGCTGGGTATAAACGTCACCCACAGTTCTGAAATTATCCGCATTGTATACCATTCTCCCAATTTCGCCAGCGTAACCTCGATCTCCGCGAAAAATGTCACGATTGACTATCAATCCTCCACCTAAGCCCTCTCCCATGTGGATGTAGAACATGTTGTTCGCGTCCTTCTCCATCTTCATGAACTCACCGAGTGCGGAAAGATTGGCATCGTTTTCCACTATGACGGGTATGCCCAGCCTTGTTTTTAGAAAGTCCCGAAGCTTGACATCTCGTAACCCTTCAATCAAACTGCTGCTGATCCGACCCGTTGCAGGATCCATCACGCCGGAAATAGCCACACAGATGCCAAGAACTTTGCCACCATTGACGCGTGTTAACAAATCATGGCAGACTTTGACGACCAATTCCAGAGTTTCGTAGATGTCTTTTTGAGCAGCTATTCCTTGAGCACCGACAACATCGAACGCACAATTGATAAGACAAACCCTCATCCTATGCCCAGACATGTCCGCGACAATTCCATAAGCGGCATCGGGGTTGACACGGAGCAATTTTGGTGGTCTACCACCCGTAGAATGACCAACCGCTGCTTCAAAGACAATGTTTCTCTCTATGAGCGGTTTCAATATCTGGGTGATCGTGGAATGGCCAACGTGCAATTTTTTGGCCAGAGCCACCTTCGATATGGGTTGATGCTTGATGAGTTCTCTCAACAGGTGTCGCAAGTTATTGGATTTGAGCAAAACCACGTTCTGTATTCGTGTCAAGCAGTGCACCACCGTTCTTTCATTATAACAAATAGCACTTATGTCAGATCTTGACATAAGGCCAATCGTTATGGTAGATTAAAAACGATTAACAATTCTTAAGGGGGTGTGTAGCATGAGAAAATTGGTGGTTGCATTGCTCTGTGTCTTGACTGTCACGATGTTCTCTGTGACCAAGATACGCTTTTCTTTCTGGGGCTCACCGGCAGAACTGCCACCGTACCAGGAAATTGTGAAGCAGTTTGAGGCAGAGAATCCAGATATCAAAGTTGAGATCATCAACTACCCATGGTCGACGTACTTCGACAAAATTCAAGCAATGATGGCGGCAGAGGATGCGCCGGATGTGATGTTCCTCCACACGATCCCAAGCTGGGCAGCCAAGGGTGTGCTGGAAGATCTGACACCCTACATTGAGAAATCGAACTTTCCAGTGGACGCGTACAACCAGGAACTGTTGAGCACATTCATGTACAAGGGTCGCATTTACGGATTTCCGAGAGACAACGACACAACAGTTCTCTTCTACAACAAAGATCTTTTCGACGAAGCTGGAGTTCCGTACCCAGACTACTCGTGGGATTGGCAGAAATTCCTCGACGCAGCCAGGAAGCTCACAAAGAGGGACGCACGTGGCAGAGTTGTTCAGTGGGGTGTTGTGCTGGAGAGAAACAAGTGGCACCTTTGGATCCACATGAACGGGGGAAGAATTGTTGACAACTACGACAGCCCAACGAGATGTACTCTCAACGAAAGGGCGGCCGTAGAGGCGATCCAGTTCATAGCAGACATGATCCTGGACTACAAATTGGCTCCATCGATCGCAGAACTTGCACGGCTCGGATCTGCTGCGGAACTATTCACAACCGGGCGTGTGGCGATGGTGCTGACCAACGCGGCGCAGATCAACATGTTCCTCACGAATAAGAATTTGAAATTTGGTATTGCGCCGTTGCCCTACAAGGTGACCAGGTCGAACACACTGGGTGGTGCGGGCTTCGTGATGTACTCGAAGTCAAAAAACAAAGATGTGGCTTGGAAATTCATGCAGTTCCTCTGCGGACCAAGAGGCCAGGCCATATTTGCAAAGAGCGGCGATGCGGTGCCGGCCATGAGGACTCCAGAAACGGTCAAAGCTTTCATCAACAATCCACCGAGCGAGCAGGAGAGGTTGATATTCTTCACCGAAACTGGCTTCGGTGTGAAGTTCCCCCAGATACCGGGCTGGTGGGAGATCTTCGAATACGTAACACGCGAACTCGACTACGTATGGACCGGACAGAAATCTGCAGTTGAAGTTTTGGAATATGTCACCGAGGAAGTTAACAAGATGATAAAGAAGTTCGGAACCTGGTGATCTTTGCGCGGCGTAGATGCGCCGCGCTTTACAAGGAGATGGTTTTGTGCTGTCAAGAGTCTTCGACATGCACGTGCATTTCGTCGGTGATGAGAAGCTTTACAGTTCTAGGCTGGAACAACTCTTGAGTTATGCTGAAAGGTTCAACGTAAGGAAAATAGCGTTGATTGGGAGTTCTGGCGCAAATCACTTGGTGGAAAGAGCGTTCAGAGAGTACCCTGAGCGATTTGTGGGCTTTGCGAGAGTAGATCTTGACAACGACGACCCTAAGGTAGTTGATGAATACAAAAAGAGAGGTTTTGCAGGCATCAAAGTGATTCTCACAAAAAAGGACTATGACGATCCAGACTATTTCCCATTTTACGAGAGGGCCGAGCAGAACAACATGGTGGTCCTGTTTCATACCGGTGTGATAGGTGGTCCTATTGATTATTTACTTGAGGAGCACAGTGCGATGCCAGAAGATGAAGAAACTGCGATGCTGATTCTGAAGGGTAAATCATCCGCGAGGATGAGATCGCTGTTTTTGGATACCATCGCCAACGCCTTTCCAAAATTGAGAATCATAGGTGCTCACCTTGGCTGGCCGGAGTATCTGGTTTCCTGCGCTGTTGCAAGGTGGCGTCGCAACGTATACTTCGATATCTCCGGTGGTGAGGTCGTCAGAAGGCACATCGTGGAAGGTAAATACATAAAAAGGGAAATCTCCGTCAAAAAAGTGCTCTTCGGCACTGACAGTAACATAGAAAAGATGCCGAACGAAATCATCTGCTGGTACGATGCCCTGAGGGGAATGGGTCTGACGCATGAAGAGATCGATATGATCATGTACAAGAACGCAGCCGGAATTTTCGGGGTGGAGGAATGAAAGAGAAATGACGTTGAGAAAGAGGGAAGCTTTGACTGCTTGGTTCTTTTTGCTCCCAGGTTTTGCAGGGTTCACGATCTTCGTCTTCGGGGCCGTGGCTTTTTCCCTTGGACTGAGTTTCTTCGAGTGGGATATGCTCACGAAGCCAGTCTTTGTTGGTTTTAGAAACTTCACGAGACTGCTTTTTGAAGACAAAACTTTCCATCTGGTTTTCAAAAACACACTCTGGTTCGTTCTTGGTACGGTGCCGACGCGTGTGATCCTAGGATTAGCGTTCGCTCTAATCCTGATCAGAAACATTCCGGGCCGGACTTTTTTAAGGGCGGTTGTTTTCTTACCGGTGATAATCCCCACTGTAGCAGCAGCTATGGTGTGGCGATGGATTTTTAACGCTGATTTTGGGCTCCTGAACGATTTTCTTTATCGAATTGGAGTGTCAAATTTACCAAGGTGGCTCTCGGATCCAAAATGGGCTCTCGTAGCAATCATAATACTCAGTGTTTGGAAAGATGTGGGATTCTCAACTGTCATATTCATGGCAGGTTTGCAGGGTATTCCTGCGGTGGTGTACGAAGCGGCGAAACTCGATGGGGCGAACAGCTGGAAGATGTTCGTTCACATAACGTTACCTTTACTTTCACCGACGACTTTCTTTGTGATCGTTATAAACGTGATCTCTTCGTTCCAAGTTTTCGATCAGGCTTACGTGCTTACGGGCGGAGGGCCGGGGAACGCGACGAACACGATTGTTTATTACATCTACAACAATGCGTTCCAGTGGTTCCGAATGGGTTACGCTGCGGCAATCGCATGGGTGTTATTCGGTGTGATATTTGCCGCAACCTTCGTACAGTTCAAGTACCAGAGAAAGTGGGTGTATTACGAGTGAGAGCGAAAACCAAGGAGAGAATATTGAACTGGTCACTGTTTGTAGTCATGATGTTGGTAGCGTTCGTCATGCTCGTGCCATTTTTCTGGATGTTCTCCACATCACTCAAGAACTTAGGAGAAGTGTTCGAATATCCACCTAAGTGGATACCGAGCCAGCCGCACTGGGAAAATTACGTCCGGGTCTGGTCTGCGGTACCGTTCGGAAGATACCTTTTGAACAGTCTCATCGTGTCTGGTTCAATAACATTTCTTCACCTGCTGGTTGCTTCGCTGAGTGCCTATGCCTTTGCTAGGCTCAATTTTCCTGGCAGGGATAGGCTGTTCCTTTTATATCTGGCAACTCTCATGGTACCAGGACAGGTTACGATGATCCCGAACTTCATCTTGATAGAACTTCTCCGCCTGACGGATACCTACACTGGTCTGATAGTTCCGAACGTGTTCAGTGCGTTTGGAGTTTTTCTCTTGAGGCAGTTCTTCATGACGATACCCAAGGATTACGAGGATGCCGCACGAATCGATGGAGCTTCAAGGTTCTACATTTATTCGAGGATAATCCTGCCGCTCTCTGTTCCTGCACTGTCCACACTGGCGATATTCACGTTCGTTTTTCAGTGGAACAATTTGCTCTGGCCTCTGATAGTCGTGAGCAAAGACTCCATGAAGACAATAACGATAGGTCTTGCGAGCTTTCAAGGCATGTACGGCACGACATGGAACCTGCTCATGGCGGCTGCCGTCATGGGAGTTCTACCGTCCGTCGTGGCGTTCCTGATCGGGCAGAGGTATCTGATAAAGGGCATCACACTGACAGGTTTAAAGACCTAAACCAGCCCAATGTCCTTTCGAAAGTGCATGCCATTGAAGTGGATCTTCTCGATCTGTGAATAAACCTTTTTTCTTGCCTCTTCATACGTTTTGCCCGTCGCACAGACGTTGAGAACCCTACCTCCGCTGGTGACGAACTTGCCATCCTGTTTCTTCGTTCCCGCGTGGAAGATCAGCACACCTTCTGCTGAATCCAGACCGTCTATGGCAAAACCGACTCTGTATTCGCCAGGATAACCACCGCTCGCGAGTACTACGCAGACGCTTCTCTCTTGGCGCCATGAAAGAGACAGTTTCGATAGGCTTCCCTCGATGACGGTGAAGCATACTTCAGTGAGGCTGGTTCGCATCAGAGGCAGAACTGCCTGAGTTTCTGGATCGCCAAATCTGCAGTTGAACTCAAGCACTTTTGGACCGTCTTTCGTGATCATCAGTCCCAGATAGAGAACGCCTTTGTAAACAATTTTCTCCTTTTCGAAGGCCACAAGAAGTTTGTCCAGCATCTCTCTCTTAACGATCCGCCACAGCTCTTCACTGTAGTGTGGTGCCGGAGCGATCGATCCCATTCCACCCGTGTTCGGTCCCCTATCACCATCGTGGGCTTTTTTGTAGTCCATGGCGCTCAACAAAGGAACAAACGTTCGACCATCGCTGAAAACCATCAAACTCATTTCCTTGCCCTCGAGAAATTCTTCGATAACGATCTTTTCGCCCGACTGGTCAAAGATCTTCTTCCTCATTAGAAGATCGATGACTGCAAAGCCGTCTTCGCGGTCCTTAACAACGTAGCTACCCTTACCCTGGGCGAGGCCATCCGCTTTTATCACTATTGGAAATTCACAGCGTTCGAGGTATCTCTCCGCCTGATTAGGATCGTCGAACCATCTGAACCGTGCTGTGGGTATGTTGTACCTGTCCATGAGCATTTTGGCAAAAACCTTGCTGCTCTCCAGTCGCGCCGCCTTTGTGTTCGGTCCGAAGATCTTCAGGCCCTGAGCCTCGAACGCATCGACGATTCCCTGAGCCAGGTACGCTTCAGGCCCGACGATGGTCAGATCGATTCTTCGCTCCGACGCGAATTCGACCAGTTCATCGATCGTGTGAGCGTCGTAGCACATGGCATCTTCGCTTATGCCACCGTTGCCTGGAACACAGTAAACTTCAATCCCCTCCTGCTTGAGCTTCCACACCAGGGCGTGTTCACGGCCACCAGAACCGACTACCAGCGCTCTCATTCTGATCACCTCAATGTTTGAAGTGGCGGATACCTGTGAAGACCATGGCCATGTTGTATCTGTTCGCGGTCTCGATCACTTCCTGGTCTCTTACGGATCCCCCAGGCTGGATTATCGCGGTCACGCCAGCTTTGCCCGCAAGCTCGACAGCATCAGGAAATGGAAAGAAAGCATCGGAAGCTAACACCGCACCTTTCACTTTCTCGCCAGCTTGTTTGATGCAATGCTCCGTTGGCCACAACCTGTTGGGCTGACCTGCCCCGATGGCGAGTGTCGCAGAATCTTTTGCCAGTACGATCGCGTTGGATTTGACATGCTTCACCACTTTCCAGGCGAAGATCAGATCTTTCAGTTCCGCTTCGCTGGGTTGACGGTCACTCACGACTTTCAGCTCCTCAAATTCGATGACATCAGGCGTTTGGACGAGCAGACCACCGGAGATTTTTCTCAGGTCCCACGATCCTGCTGTTCGATCCAGATCGATCTGTAGCAAGCGTAAGTTCTTCTTTTTTCTCAATATTTCCAGCGCCTCGTCGCTGAACGCCGGTGCCAGGATAACTTCAAGGAATATTTCAGACAGCCTTCGAGCAGTCTGGCCGTCAACCAGACGGTTGAATCCAACGATGCCCCCGAAGATGGAGATTGGATCGGCGTCGCGAGCTCTTTCGAACGCTTCAGCAACCGATTGTGCACAGACAACCGCACATGGGTTGGTGTGCTTCACCACGACACAGCAGGGTTCTTCGAAGTCTTTCAGGATCGAAAGGGTCGCCTCTGCGTCGAGGTAATTGTTGAAGGAAAGTTCTTTACCGTGCAACTGCCTCGCTTCGACTATGCCTCGTGGGATCAATTCTCTGTAGAGTGCAGCTTGCTGGTGGGGGTTCTCACCGTAACGCAGTTCACAGACCTTTTCGTAGGAAAGGGCAAAGTACTTCGGGAAAAGTTCGCCGACACTTTGTGAAAAGTACTGAGCGATCATCGCGTCGTACCAGGCGCTGTACTGAAACGCCTTCGCCGCGAGCCTCATCCTGTCCTCGATCGACAGACAGTGCGTTTTGATTTTCTGAAAGACCCATTCGTAATCAGACACGTCACAGAGTGCGACGACGTGCTTGAAATTCTTCGCCGCCGCACGTAGCATGGCTGGACCGCCGATGTCGATGAATTCGACGAGTTCATCGATATCTTTCTTGCTGCGGATTGCATTCGCGAAGGGATAAAAGTTCACAATCACCATATCGATCGGCTCGATACCGAGTTCTGCAAGTTCCCTCATTTGCATTGGATCATCGCGGTTCACGAGGATCGCCGCGTGGATGTACGGGTGCAGGCTCTTCACCCTGCCACCCAGCAACCGATCGAAGGATGTTACCG
This sequence comes from Thermotoga sp. Ku-13t, assembly GCF_011057685.1. Classification (NCBI taxonomy): domain Bacteria; kingdom Thermotogati; phylum Thermotogota; class Thermotogae; order Thermotogales; family Thermotogaceae; genus Thermotoga; species Thermotoga sp. Ku-13t. Next base: position 388,722 of record NZ_LNFY01000001.1, read on the forward strand.
TCGATGTGGGTACAACTTCCACACCGTTTCTGGAAAGGAATTCGGCAGTTCCCCCTGTGCTCATCAACGTGTAGCCTGCTTTTGAAAGTTCGCGAGCGAGATCCACGATACCGGCCTTGTCCCACACGGAGATCAGCGCCTTAGGCATGATCTTCCCTCCTGATGATCACTCTCCTGCCGACTATCTGCAACCTATCTTCGATGATCAATTTGATCGCTTCGGCCAACAGCTCGTGTTCAATAATCCTGACTCTCTCTGCGAGTGTTTCGGGAGTGTCATCGTCTCTGACCTCGATCGCTTTCTGCAGTATGATCGGTCCCCCATCGACGCTCTCATCGACGAAGTGAACTGTGACTCCGGTGACCTTGACACCGTAGCGAAGGACGGATTCGTGAACCTTCATCCCGTAGTAGCCGGGTCCGCAAAAAGAAGGAATCAAAGAAGGATGGATGTTTATGATTCTCCACCTGAAGGCACTGATAAAATGGGGTGACAGGATGTTCAAAAAGCCAGCGAGGACCACGAGATCGACCCCGTGGGCTTTGAGAATCTCGATCATCTTGTCCTCGTACTCGATCTGGTTTCCATAATCTTTTCTCCTGACGACGTAGGTGGGTATTCCATAAGCCTTCGCTTTGTCCACGGCTGGCGCCTTTTCCCTGCTGCTTATCACGACTGAAACGGAAGCGGGCAACGTTCCATTCAAACACTTCTCAACGATCGAAGCCATGTTCGTGCCTGTACCGGAGACCAAAATACCCAGCGCGGCCTTCTTCAAAGGACGATCCTCCCCTCACCTTTCCTGATCTCACCCAGGATCCAAGCCTTTTCGCCGTTGCTGGTCAGATTGGTCACGATTCTGTCCACCGCGTCTTTCGACACGACCAGCACGAAACCGATCCCCATGTTGAAGGTGCGAAACATCTCTTCATCGTCGATGTTTCCAAGTCTCTGGATCAATTTGAATATCGAAGGAACCTGCCAGGCGTTCCTATCGATACGAGCTTCCAGACCTTCAGGCAGTACCCTCGGGAGGTTTCCAAGAAGACCTCCGCCGGTGATGTGTGCCATAGCATGGATCGAATCATCAAGAATTTTCAGCACACTTTTCACGTAAATTCTCGTTGGAGTGAGCATCTCTTCACCGAGAGTTTTGCCGAGCTCGTCCACGTACGCATCTACTGTGTAATGTTTGAGCAGAATCTTTCGAGCCAGAGAAAAACCGTTGCTGTGCAGGCCAGTGGATGCGAGTCCGATTATGACATCACCCTCTTTGACCTTTGAACCATCCACAAGCTGGTCTCTGTCGACTATGCCCACGGCGAAACCAGCCAGATCGTACTCGCTTTCCGCGTAAAAGTCTGGCATCTGCGCCGTTTCACCACCGATGAGTGCGCAACCTGCTTCCAAACAACCTTTCACGATCCCGCTGATGATCTGCTCCACGCGCTCGGGATCCAGTTTACCCACCGCCAGATAGTCGAGAAAGAAGAGAGGTCTTGCACCGTGCACCAGAAGATCGTTGACGCACATCGCCACACAATCTATTCCAACCGTATCGTGTTTGTCCATCATGAACGCGATCTTCAACTTGGTTCCCACACCGTCGGCACCCGAGACGAGCACAGGTCTGGAATAGCTCGATGGAATTTCGAAGAATCCTGCGAACAGGCCTATTTCGCTCAGAACGTTAGGTGTGTACGTGAGTTTGGCCAGACGCTTTATTTTCTCAACACTTTTGTCAGCTGCTTCCAAGTCCACGCCGGCTTCTTTGTACGATCTCACAGTTTTTCACCCCTTTTCGAATAGATATTTCGTGCAATAACTCGGAACCTCCACAGGGTAATCTCCGTTGAAACACGCAAGGCAGAGCTGTTCAGCGGGAATCTCAACGGCCTTCAGTAAACCTTCCAGGCTGAGATATCCCAAGGAATCCGCGCCGATCAATTTTTCGATCTGTTTCTCTCCAAGGAAGGCGGCAATCAGTTCTCTCCGGTCAGACGTATCCACGCCGAAGTAGCAACCAAACCTTATTGGGGGCGATGCAACACGCACGTGAACCGATCTTGCCCCCGCGAATCTCAGCATTCCCACGATCTGTCCCATCGTTGTGCCTCTCACGATAGAGTCGTCCACGAGTACCACGTGTTTATCTTTGACGAGTTCTTTTAACGCGTTCAGCTTCAACCTGACTCCGAGATTTCTCAGCTTCTGCGAAGGTTCTATGAAGGTCCTGCCGATGTATTTGTTCTTGATCAATCCCATACCATAAGGTATTCCCGATTGGTTCGAGTAACCTATCGCGGCGACCGTTCCAGAATCGGGTACACCCACGACCACATCTGCATCCACGGCGTGTTCGATCGCCAGAATCCTGCCAGCTCTCTCGCGAGCTTTGTAAACGCTGACGCCTTCCAGAGTGCTGTCCGGCCTTGCGAAATAGACAAACTCGAAGACGCAGAAAGCATTCTTTTCTGAGTTCATCGTAAAACTTTCCACACCGTGCTCGCTCACGATGAGAACTTCTCCAGGTTTCACGTCCCTGACGTATTCAGCTCCTATCGCATCAAGCGCGACCGTTTCGGAAGTGATAATTACGCAGTCGTCGAGTTTCCCTATGGAGAGTGGGCGAAAACCAAGAGGATCCCTTATGGCGATGAGCTTCGTTCTGTCCATGATGAGTAGGCAGAAAGCCCCTTTGAGAACTTCCATCAAGCTGCAGCATGTTTGAATGAGGTCCGAACCATTTTTCAACAGAAGTTGTGCGACGATCTCGCTGTCCGTGGTTGAACGGAAGGAAAAACTTTTCTCTTCGAGATTTTTCCTGAGTTCCTTTGAATTGACGATGTTGCCGTTGTGTGCAACGGCCAACGTCCGATCTTCATCGGTGACCACCACGGGCTGAGCGTTGTTCAGCGTGTTCGAGCCCGTTGTGGAGTACCTCACGTGGCCGATCGCTATGCAACCGTTGAGCTCACTCAGTACCTCTTCGTCGAACACATCGTTCACGAGTCCCAAGCCCCTGTGGTATTTGATCCGCTTACCATCGCTGACAGCTATACCCGCGCTTTCCTGGCCTCTGTGCTGGAGTGCTACCAGACCGTAGTAAACAGTTTTGCCGATGGCTGGATTGGGCCTCGGCGAAAATATTCCAAACAGACCACACGCTTCTCTCATAGGCTCAGCAACCTTTCCAGTGAACCTTCGTAAATTTCCCTCACCTTTCCCACTGGCTGATCGATGATCTTTCTTCCGTTCACCTTGATTACGAGTTCTTTTCCTCCCACTTTCCCAAGGACTGTGAAGGGAACGTTTTCCGTTTTGGCAAGTTCTGCAAGTTTTTCGAGGTTTGCCCGTGGAAGGCTGACAAGTATGCGCGATTGTTCCTCACCAAAGAGCAGAAAATCTATGCGGGTCGACGTTCGAATTTCACACTCAGCACCTATGTTTCCCAGGATACAGGATTCGGCTAGAGCGATCGCCAAACCACCCTCAGAAACATCGTGCGCCGAACTGAGCAGGCCTTTCTTTATGGCAGTCAGGCAGCAGCGCTGAACTCTTTTTTCGAGATCAAGATCGATCGTCGGTGCCGGAAGGTCCTCGAGTTTGTGGATCGATCTGGTGTACTCACACAGGTGGACGCCCGCTTCGATCGGTCCAAGGAGCACGATGACATCACTTGGTTTTTTGAAGCTCGCCGAACATATCTTCGACACATCCTCGATGAGACCCACCATTCCGATCACGGGTGTGGGGTGAACCCTGCCGCTTTCCGTTTCATTGTAGAAACTCACATTTCCACTCACCACAGGTATGTTCAGCGACAGTGAGGCGTCACGTATGCCATCGATCGTGGCTTCGAACTGGTATGCAACCTCTGGTTTTTCGGGATCACCGAAGTTGAGGCAGTCCGTCAGACCCAGAGGTTCGGCACCTGTAACGACCAGGTTTCTTGCGGCCTCACACACAGCGATTTCGGCACCGATGTGAGGATCTGCGAAACAGTAGAACGGATTGCAGTCTGTGGTAACAGCGAGGGCTTTGCTGCTGTCCTTTATTCTCAGCACAGCTGCGTCGTGTCCAGGCTTCATCACGGTGTCCGTCCCAACTGTATGATCGTACTGTTCGAATACGTAACGTTTGCTGCAGATGTTTGGACTCGCGAGTAGTTCGAGAAATATTCGTTCAACATCGCCTGGCACTGGCAGATCGGGCTGAGTTCGGCATTCTGGTCTGATTGTGGCAGGTTCGAGTGGAATCGTGGGTGCTTCTGTGAGCAGCCTCGCTGGCATTCTGGCAACGACAACCCCATCGTGGACAGCTGTGAAATAGCCATCGTCAGTTATTTCGCCTATCCTGGAAATCCTCAAGCCCCACTTTTTGAAGATCTTTTCGACACCGTCTTCTTTCCCTTTCTCGACAATCAGAAGCATTCTTTCCTGGGACTCAGAGAGCAGTATTTCGGCCGCGGACATTCCCCTCTCCCTCACTGGTACCCGGGAAAGGTCTATGAAGATTCCATTGCCTGATTTCGATGCGATCTCCGAACAGGCAGAAGTCAAACCAGCCGCCCCGAGATCCTGTATGGCCAGTACAGCATCGAGTTTCGCAGCTTCAACGCAAGCTTCTATCAACAGTTTTTCCATGAAAGGATCAGCTATTTGGACGCAGGGTCTTTTGTTTTCACTGTCCTTCGATATCGTTTCCGATGCGAAGCTCGCACCACCTATGCCATCACGACCGGTGAGCGAACCAGCCAGTAATACGGACGCACCAGATCTGACGGACTTCGAAAACTTCAAATGTCTTCGCTCTGCCAAACCAACACACATCACATTCACCAGAGGATTCTGTTCGTAGCAGGGATGAAAATAGACTTCTCCAGCAACAGTTGGCACACCTATGCAGTTACCGTAAAAAGAGATGCCGGAGACGACACCGTTGAAAAGGTACTTCACCCGAGGCTTACTCAAACTGCCGAACCTCAGGGAGTCAAGCAAAGCGATGGGACGAGCGCCCATGGCGAGTACGTCTCTCACGATGCCACCAACGCCAGTCGCGGCCCCGTGGAACGGTTCGATCGCCGATGGATGGTTGTGGCTTTCCATCTTGAAGACAACGGCCAGTCCATCACCTATGTCCACAACACCTGCATTTTCTCCAGGACCCTGGATCACCTTCGACCCTTTGGTTGGTAGTCGGCGCAGGGAGTTTTTGGAGTGTTTATAACTGCAGTGCTCCGACCACATCACGGATATCATGGCGAGCTCCACATCGTTGGGTTCACGTGATAATCTTTCCAGGATGCACCGATACTCTTGCTGAGTTAAACCGGTGTTTTCAATCCGCAGCATGCTCTTTCCTCCAGGAAAAATAAGCGATCAGCGATTCGAAGATCTTTCTTCCATCAGTGTTTCCAAGAATTTCCTCACAGCACCTCTCAGGATGGGGCATCATGCCGAGAACGTTCCCACGTTCGTTGATTATTCCGGCGATGTTCAGCATCGATCCGTTTGGATTGGCTTCATCGGTCACGTTACCAAGCTCGTCACAGTACTGGAAAACGATCTGTTCAACCTTCAGTTGATCCCATGGAGCGAAATAGCGGCCTTCACCGTGCGCGATGGGTAGGCGCAGCACTTCACCGAGTTGAAGTGAGTATGTGAAGGCTGTACGGTTGTTGGTGACTTTCACGTGGACATCCCTGCAGATGAACTTCAAATTCTTGTTCCTGAGCAGGGCTCCAGGTAAAAGACCGCTCTCGGTGAGTATCTGAAAGCCGTTGCATATACCAAGGACGAACTTCCCAAGTTCCGCCGCACGTCGAACGCTCTCCATGACTCGTGAAAAGCGTGCGACCGCGCCGGCTCTCAAGTAATCTCCGAAGGAGAAACCCCCCGGAAGGACTATCAGGTCGAAGTCATCCGGAGAAAAAGATTCTTCGTGAAAAACGTAGTGGGAATCGAGGCAGAAGACATTCTTCAGAACGTGGTACGCGTCACGATCGCAGTTCGAACCGGGAAAAACAACAACCGCACACCTCATGGAACTTCCTCCACATCGAGCAACTGATAGGTCTCAACGATGGGATTTGCCAGTAACCTGTCACACATCGCGCTGACCAAGGTTCTCACGTGGCTCTCGTCCTCCGCTTCCATCGTGATCTCGATGAGCTTTCCGAGTCGAACTTCTTTCACGCCGTCGAAACCAAGCTTTTCAAGCGCACCTCTCACCGTATAACCCTGTGGATCGAACACGCCTTCTTTTGGAAGTATCTGCACTCTCACCCTGTACATTCTTCTCACCCACAAACGCGCTTGCAGATTTCCCAGTAGGCTTCTTCCACTTTACCGAGGTCGCGTCTGAACCTGTCTTTGTCGAGCTTTTCCAGTGTGCTTGCGTCCCAGAAACGGCACGTGTCCGGGGAAATTTCATCGGCAAGCAGGATTTCTCCGTTTCTTCTTCCGAATTCGAGCTTGAAGTCAACGAGGATGAGATTTTTCCCATCCAGAAAAGATTTGAGAATTTCGTTGATCTTCAGTGCGGTTTCCTCGATGAAGGAAAGTTCATCCCTCGTTGCCAGTTCCAGCGCCAGCGCGTGGTAGTGGTTGATAAAAGGATCGTGAAGTTCGTCGTTCTTGTAACAGAGTTCTACGATGGGAAGTTTGAGCAAGGTACCTTCTTGAAAGTTGAGTCGCTTACACAAACTCCCGGCAGCAACGTTCCTGACGATGACTTCGAGGGGGATTATGCTGACGCGCTTGACGAGCATTTCTCTGTCGCTGAGGGTTCGAACGAAGTGGGTTCTGATTCCCTGTCTCTCGAGCAACTCGAAAAAGGTGGCAGACACTTTGTTGTTCACGATACCTTTACCCGGAATGATCCCTTTCTTCTGGCCGTCGAACGCGGTGGCCGTGTCTTTGAACTCGATGATGAGTAAATCTTCGTCCGTGGTTTTGTAAACGCGTTTCGCCTTGCCCTCGTAGATCAAATCAAGTTTTTCCACGCGTTTCACTCCTCTTTTTGAAGTTTCACAGGTTCTCGAAAGATGAATTCCTCGCATCCTTGTGGACGATCTTTGCTCACCTCTAAAAAACAAAAATCCGGTAGGCTTGGTCTCTACCGGAAAAAGAAATGAGCCCTTGTAGCCAGGACAGTTTACGGCTGTCCGGTAGAGACCCCCGAGCCATATTCCCGGGGTTATACAAGGGCCTTCCCCTGTGGAAGGGAGTATTCACTTTCCGCTTTTCATTTTACCATCGCACCGGGGAGTTGTGAACGTGACGGATTTTGAAATCGTGTTACGAAAATTTGAACTACATCACCACATGAACCTTAAGCAGCTGCTATTTCTAACAACGTGTAACCTTGATTTCAAACGATCTACTCATTTCTGCCTTTATGATTGCTCGTGGAGGTGAGGGAATGTTCGAGAAAGTCTTGCAGCAGAAAGGTGTACTCGTAAAGGTACTGGTCGCTCTCAGCTTTTCTGTTTTGACGGGTCTGGCAGCACAGATCAGAATACCTCTCTTTTTCACACCAGTTCCAATTACTGCGCAAACTTTCGTCGTTCTCCTCGCACCGTTTCTCATCGGTCCCTGGGCTGTGTTCAGTCAAGTGATCTACATACTTTTGGGAGTTGCTGGACTTCCCTGGTTCAGCGGCTGGAGAGCGGGCATGACTGTTCTGCTGGGACCGACGGGTGGCTATTTGGTAGGGTTCATCGTCGCCTCGATGTTCCTCGCAAAGTACAGACCAAAGACTTACTTAGGGAAACTTGGAGCGTTGTTGGTGGCGAACTTCTTGATCATACACGGTCTTGGATTGATCCAACTGGCACTCTGGTTCTACAGCAAGGGCTCGAGTCCAGACGTCTGGAAGCTGCTCACGATGTCTCTGTTCCCGTTCGTTCCGGGAGATCTTTTCAAGATATTCGCAGTTTCTGCACTCCTTGCCAAGCTGACAGTGAAGAAAGAGTGAACCCCCTTGTGGGGTTCACTCTTCGATGGGTTCGAAATCTTCTTTTGGGGCTCCACACACAGGGCATACCCAATCTTCAGGAACATCCTCGAATGGCGTCCCCGGTGCGATATCGCTGTCAGGATCACCCTCCGCAGGATTGTAAACATAACCACAGATGATACACCTGTACTTCTGCATGATGAAACCTCCCTCAAATGTTCTGCCAATTTACAGATTCACAGCGTCTTGCAATATTCTACCATATCAGCTTCGAACCGTGTCCACACTACTCACTCCGCGATGCCGAACAGAACAACCATGCGTGCCAGAGAACGCTCGCTACAAAAACATGTCTTACCAGGATGGGCATTTGAAGTGATGCTTTTTGAGAACTCAGAGTGCGTTTGTTTCTTCGAGTCGATTGTACAATAACATCTGGAAGCTCGACGCCACGTGTGAGCGAATCTGAGTTTGACAGGGAGGCTTATGGGCAGGATGTTGCTGGAGAAAATTGACGATGGATTGTTCAAACCACATTATGAACGATTTTCCCTGGTGAACCTGGCTAACTTCGTGTTGAAACATTTCAACGCGCAGCCGATTCATGAACCTTACCCACTTGAACATTTCATCTCTGGCATATCTGAAGGAGTTGAGAAAATCGTCTTCTTTCTCATAGACGCCCTCGGCATGTCGAGCCTTGAAAGGCTCATGAACAGAGAGCGCGTTTTCCATGAATACGTCGTCATAGAAGCAACGTCTGTGTTCCCGACAACGACTTCCGCAGCCATAACTTCTTTGCTGACAGGTGCAACCCCTGTTGAGCACGGAGTTCTTGGCTACATCCTCTACATACGACAACTCGGAACGCTTCTGAACATGATAGAGCTTTCTTCCCCCATCATGGGCAAAGTTACCTCAACGTTGAGCAACAGGGAACTGATGTTCGAAAAAACGATCTTCGAGAGGCTCCTCGAAATGGGTGTGAAGAGTTTCGTTCTCACTTCGAAAACGATCAGGGGTTCCGGCCTTTCGAATCTCGTGAATGTGGGTGCCTCGGTCAGATCTTATCAGAGTTTCGGAGACATGTTCTCCAAGTTCCGAGAGATTCTGCAGGAAAATGGTCCGTTTTTCGGTTTCGTTTACTGGGGACTGCTCGATTCGATTGGTCACAAGCTGGGTGTGGATTCGGATGCATTCGAGAGCGAGCTGTACTGGCTGTTGAAGATGCTGATGAGAGAAATTCTACCCGTGCTGCCGCACAACACCCTGCTCATCGTGCTGGGTGATCATGGTCAGATCTTCACACCGTGGGAGAAAGAAACCTGGTGGTCCTGGAAAGATGAGGTTTCGACTTTTTTCTCCGTGCCACCCGGGGGCGAGATGAGGATGATGCACATTTACACAAACCAGCCGGATGCGGTGGTAGAATATTTGAATAAAAAGTACAGAGACAGAGCGCTGGTTTTGACCAAAGAGCAGGCGCTGAACGAGAAGCTTTTTGGTGAAACGGCAGAAGTACCAGGAGCGAGCGTTGAAAGAATTGGTGACGTCATCCTGATAGCGAGAGAGAATTACTCTTTCTATTTCAAATACACGGGAAAAGAAGAGAGTCTGAAGTCCAAGCATGGAAGCTTGACCCAGGAAGAGTTGCTCGTACCGTTGATGATCTTCCGGAGGTGATAGGTTCTTACTCAGAAGCCCAACCCATGGGGAACTGGATATCGACCAGGTGAAGTATCACATCGAAAGATTTCTGAACAACGGTTCGTTCAAACTCTTCATAGGCTCCGACAGCGATGAGAGAGACGGCATCGTTACTTTCGCGACGGTTTTCATAGTTTACAAGCCTGGTGTTGGCGCGATTTATTTCTACACCACCAAACACGAGAGACGCTACTACGATATGTACTCGAGGCTCTTCGAAGAGGCATATCTCAGCATACAGATGGCCAGTTTTGTGAAGCAGAATTTAAATCTTGACAGCGCCGAAATACACATCGACGCAGGCTACGATGGTCTGAGCAAGCAGATCATACCATCCATAATTGGCTATGTGAAGGGCATGGGATACAGCTACCGTTTGAAACCCTGGGCCTTCGCGGCCACGAAAGTGGCGCACAGGCACACCAAGTGAGTCACGCTTCGATCATTTTGAAGATCTCAACGAGCCTTTGCTTGTCAACGTTTCCTCCCGACAGGACCGTTACAAGCTTTTTGTTGTCAGCCGGAACCTTTCCAAACATAACCGCGGCGACGGTGACCGCGCCTGAAGGTTCGACGAGGATCTTGCAGCGTTCAAGCAGGAAAATCACAGCCTGGGCGATCTCTTTTTCCGAAACGAGGAGAACGTCATCGACGTATTTCTGTACGACTGGAAATGTCAGTTCACCGGGGCTGGCGGTCCTTAAGCCATCGGCGATCGTCTGGATGCTGTGAAGTTCGATCCTCCGCCCGGCCTTCAGAGACAGGTAAGTGCTGTTACTCTGTTCCGGTTCTACGCCATATATCTTCACGTTCGGTCGCTTTTCCTTCACGTATGTTGCGATGCCGGCTATCAATCCACATCCACCACACGGAACAAGGATCGCGTCGATTTCATCGAGTTCTTCCAGGATCTCCAGTCCCACCGTGCCCTGACCAGCCATGATCCACTGGTGATCGAACGGTGGTACGAAGATTCGACCTTCCCGCCTCGAAATTTCCCGCGCGCGGTTCAGTCTTTCTGTCGACGAAGTTCCGAACCTCTCGAGCTTGGCGCCGTAACTTTGTATCGCGGCTACCTTTGCAGCGGACGCATCCTGCGGAACCACAACTTTGACATCCACTCCCAGCATTTTACCGGCGAGAGCGAGCGCCTGACCATGGTTCCCCGAAGAACCCGTGACCACACCTTTCGCGCGTTCCTGCTCACTCAACGACAAAAGAAAATTCATGGCACCACGGATTTTGAATGAACCACTCTTTTGAAAGTTCTCTGCTTTCATGAAGACTCGATGCCCCGAGACTTCATCGAGCGTTTTCGATGTGAGGATCAATGTTTTATGAACGTACCTTCTGATCTTTTCGTAAGCTTCTTCTATTTCTCTGCACGTCAACATATTCATCTCTCTGCCTTCCTGATCTTCCTCGCGATTTCGAACAGAATGATCCCGGCGCTGACGGACACATTCAGTGAATCGATGTCCGAATACATCGGCACCGCGATCAACTGGTCGCAGTTTTCTCTAACGAGCCTGCTCAGACCTTCTCCTTCGTTACCGAAGACGATGGCAACGGGCGGCTCGAATTCCTCGTCGTACACACTTTTTCCTTCCATGTCTGCGCCGTAGATCCAGTAACCTCTTTCCTTCAATCGCTCCACAGTTCTGACGAGGTTTGTGACCACGACCACCGGAATCCTCAACACCGTGCCCGCCGATACCTTCACCACGGCGGGCGTGACCTTCACAGAACGATCCTTCGGTACCACTATCGCACTCGCTCCTGCAGCCACGGCCGTCCGGCAGATTGCACCCATGTTGTGTGGATCTGTTATGTGGTCTAAGATCACCACCAGGTCTCCTTCTACGTCCGATTCGTTGCCGTAGTTGAATTCCAGATCGATGACGATGCCTTGGTTCTTTTCTTCGCCACACAGCTGGGCGAGTCGTTTCTCAGAGACGAAGGTGAAAGGATAATTGGCCTTCTTCAGCCTGTCGATCAATTCGGAAGGCCTGTTCTTTTTGTCCTCTCTCAGGTAGATCATCTTCACGGGATAGCGCGTCCTGAGAACCTCTTCCAGAACATTTTTGCCGTAAACGAACATCGCTCACTACTCTTTCAAGCTCTCTGATAGAATTTCCATCAGTTTCTGCCTGTCACCGATCAGATACAGATAACCTATGAGCGCTTCGAGTGCCGTGCTTTTGCGGTAATCAGCGTCGTTACCGTGCCTTTTCGCACACTTGCTGTTCAGGGCACGTTTCACCACACTGAGTTCCCTCTCGCTGAGCTGTGAGAGGATCTGTTCGAGGCATCTGGCCTGCGATTCTCTTGAAACCAACCTGGCAACTTTCTTGTGGATCTGTGTCACGTTCAAATCGCTCAAGAATTTGATCTTGGCGAAGAACGACTGAACTGCATCACCAACGTAAGCGAGCGTCGCTATGGGCAAGGATGCAGGGTCAATCCTGTCTGGAGGATGCGTACTTTCTAACAGCCAGTTCATCGAGATAAAGCCTGTGTGCTCGATCCTGTTCGAAGACATACGTTCTGAACCTTCTTTCTCTCAGGTTCTGTAGTATTCTTCTCTCTTTCCTTGCTTCCAGATACTGATCCCTCAATGCGCTTTCCTGCTCCCTGAGTTGTGTCAGCCGTTCTTTCAACGATCGCAGCTGAGCTTGAATGGAATCTCTGTAGACTAGCAGTTGTGAAAGTTCGAAACCCGTTATTCCGCGTGAAGATGTTAAATGTATTCTCAAACCGAGTTCTTTCAACTGTTCTTCGTATTTCTTAGCCTCGTCTTCCACCCGTCGCAATTCACTTCTCAAAGCACTGAGTTGAATTTTGAGTTGCTCTTCCTGCGCGATTTTCATGGAAAGGAGTCTCGCCAGCCTGAATCTGAACATGCTCACACCCGAACTATTATAAAACACAAAGAACGAGTGAGAATGCGACGCTGATCGATTCAGTGTGAAGGATGAGCCAAAGTGATAGAATGATTTTCAGGGATAGTCCTTGGAGGTGTGACGATGGATCTGGTGGACTTCAAGATGACAAAAGATGGACTCATTCTCGTGATAAAGCACTACGAAAGCATCCAGGTGATTCTCGATCAGATCGTCTCGAAACTCTCACAGATGAAAGGGTTCTTCGCGGCGGGCGATAAGATCATGCTCATGATAGAAAAGCACGAAATGCACTCTCACGACATTCCGAGGATTGTTTCAGTTTTGAGACAGCACGGTATAGACGTCGCTCAAATATTGATAGGAGACTCCTTCCAGAACGATCTCGGTTCCCTGAGCAGAATGAAGTTGCTCGAAGAAAGAGAGACCAAATCTGGAACAAAAGTCGTGAAGAAACACGTGAGATCAGGTCAGGCGGTTGTCCATTCGGGCGACATCGTGGTGATAGGTAACGTGCACGCGGGTGCCGAACTGCTCGCGGGTGGATCCATCGTCGTCTTTGGGAACGTCAAGGGAACTCTACGCGCGGGTTTGAACGAAGGTGAGGATGCAATCATTGCCGCTTTGAGCATGCAACCGACCTTGCTTCAGATCGCCGGTTACACACTGAGGGAAGTTTCCAGTTACGAGGAACCAGTCGTTGTGCACGTGAAAAATGGTAAGATCGTTGTGGAGAAAGCTAAGGATATAAAGTTCTGAGACGAGGGAGTGGTGCCTGTTGAACACGAAAGAATTACTCGTACAGCTGTCAAACGTTGACGGACCGTCAGGTTTCGAAACACTTGCGCTCGATGTGATAGAACCCATGCTGCAGAAGTTCTGTGATAGAACGTGGAGGAGCGATTTAGGGACACTCGTGGGTGAAAAGAAGGGTTCGGGCAAAAAGAAGGTCGGCATTTTCGCCCACGCTGACGAGATAGGTTTCGTTGTAACAAAAATTGAGGAAGATGGCTTCTTGCGCCTTGAAACCGTTGGCGGAGTAGATCCCAAGGTTCTCTTAGCGCAGAGAGTGAAGATCTACACCAGGAGAAAGATCGTGAGCGGTATTGTGGGCACGCTACCACCGCATTTGCAGAAGGAAGAGCACAGATCGCGTTTCCCCGATTACGACAGAATTTTCGTCGATGTTTCCTTCGATGAAGCCGAGAGCGAGGTTCGTGTTGGAGACGTGTGCGTTTTCGATGTCAAAGCGATCGAGGTGAACGGTAAGGTTTCTGGAAAAGCTCTGGACAACAGGGCAGGTTGTGCATCTTTGTTGCTCGCAGCTGAGTTTTTACAGAAAATGAAACACGAGAACGACGTGTACTTCATCTTTTCGAGTCAGGAAGAAATAGCGGGTCCCGGCGCACCTTCGATCGCCTACGAGCTGGGACTCGATGAAGCGATAATTGTGGATGTGACGCACGCGAACGTCAAACATTCCGTGTATCCCGTGATAAAGCTCGGCGAAGGTCCCGCCATAGGGGTCGGTATCCCCGTGGACTACGAATTCTACAAACGAGCGACTCAAATTGCTCAGAAGCATGGTGTGAAGACACAGATCGAACCGATTCCCGGTCGCTCCGGGACAGACACTGATCAGGTTCAAATCACCAACGTTGGGGTCAAAACGTTGCTCATCTCCATCCCGCTCATGTACATGCACACGCCCGTTGAAACGGTCGATCCCAAGGATGTCGAAGAAACTGCAAGGCTTCTGGCATTAATCGCGGCCGAATGAGGAGGTGTCACTGTGTATTTGAAGGAACTGTCACAGATCAACGGTGCCTCTGGTGATGAAAGCAGGGTCCGTGATTTCATAAAACGAACGATCCAGGACAAGGTCGACGAACTGTGGGAGGACAGGCTCGGAAATCTGATCGCTTTCAGAAAAGGAACCAAAGGTAACCGCAAGATTCTGTTCGCCGCTCACATGGACGAAGTTGGATTCATGGTGACGAGCATCGACGAAGACGGGACACTCCTCTTTGCTCCTGTCGGGGCTATCGAAACCCAAGTGGTCGTGGGCAAACAGGTCAAGATCAAAGATTCGATCATGGGAGCGATCGGTTTCAAACCGATTCACCTTCAGGAGAAGGACCAGCTGCTGAAACCGATCCGGTACGAAGAGCTGAGGATCTACATAGGTGCCAGAAACAGGGAAGAAGCGCAGAAGATGGTCAGCATTGGAGACTACGTGAACTTCGTGACTGAGTACAGGCAGAACGGGCGAAGGGCCTGTGGTAAGGCGTTCGATGATCGTGTGGGTTGTTCGGTGCTCATGGACGTTATAGACAAACAGCAGCGTTATGAAAACGATGTTTATTTTGCGTTCGTGGTACAGGAAGAGGTCGGACTCCGTGGCAGTGCCGTCGTGGTGGAGCAGGTCAAACCCGACGTGGCCATCGTCATCGAGGGAACGATCGCGGGAGACGATCCTGGACTGGAGAAAGACCGCTGGTCAACCCACCTGGGAGAAGGGCCCGCGGTGACGTTCATGCACAGCGGTTACGTGGTCAACCAGAAGGTGTTCCAGGCCATCCTGTGGGTTGCTGAGAAACATGGCATACCCCACCAGTTCAGAAGAAGAACTCCGGGTTCGACCGACGCGGGCAGGCTTGCGAGAACTGGTCCCGGAACGGCATCGGGTGTGATCTCCGTTCCAACGCGTTACATACACAGCCCCGTTTGCATGATCGATCTTGAGGATTATGCGAACACGGTTCTGCTGATAGAGAAAATCCTGGAAGAAGGGGAGGTATTCGCAAAATGATAGAGCTCATCAAGAAATTGACACAGGCGTACGGCCCGAGTGGCAGAGAATCTGAGGTTCAAAAACTCATCCTCGAAGAACTGTCCGACCACATAGATGGCTACAAGTTTGACGCCGTTGGAAACCTCTTGGTTTGGAAACAAGGCAGCAGCGGTAAAAAGATCCTTTTCGACGCTCACGTTGACGAGATAGGGCTGGTGGTCACGAACATCACCGATAAAGGTTTTCTCAGGGTCGATGCCGTTGGGGGTGTCGTACCACACACCTTCGTTGGTCACCGGGTCAGATTTCCAAACGCTGTAGGGATCGTTTACGTGGAAGGTGAGACAGAAGAGGAAAGAAAGAAAAACTGGTCGAATTTGACTCTCGACAACATGTTTGTGGACATAGGTGCGAAGAGTTACGAAGAAGCGAAAAGCAAAGTTCCAATCGGTTCGTTCGGCGTCTATGACAGTTATTTCTACAAGATGGGTGATCATCTGGTGAGCAAAGCAATGGACGACAGGATAGGTTGCGCGATCGTTGTGGAAGTGTTCAAGAGACTCGGTTCGTGTCCAAACACGATCATAGGTTCTTTCTCGGTTCAGGAAGAAGTTGGCCTCGTTGGCGCGTCCGTTGCAGCCTATACTGTTGTACCAGACGTGTGCGTGGCGGTTGATGTGACCGACTCTGCGGATTATCCAAAGGCTTTCAAGAGGCACTCCATGGCGCTTGGAAAGGGTCCTGCAATAAAGGTCAAAGATAGGGCATCTGTGAGCAACAGGCAGATAGTAGAAAAGCTCGTCGAACTCGCCGAGGCCAACCGCATTCCTTACCAGATGGAGGTTCTCACGTTTGGAGGCACGAATGCGGCCGTACTGCAGAGAACGAGGGCAGGCATCCCATCAGCCACCGTTTCGATTCCGACCAGGTATGTCCACAGTCCCAGTGAGACGGTGTGTCTCTCCGACGTGGAGAACGCTGTGGAACTGTTGATTCAGTACACGATGAAAGGAGTGTGATAATGCCGCGTAGGGAGATAAGGTTGACCGATACGCAGGCGCGCATACTGGCAATCCTAATAATTATTTTCAGTGTGGGATTCGCGGGGTTCAGCCTTGCAACGTTCTTTTTGATGAAGAATCGGGAGAACGTGAGAGTCGAGATCGTGGAGATTCCCCCGGCCAGGGTCGAGGTGCCACAGATCGAGAAACCTGCGAAGGAACAACCAGCTGCTCCCTTGGAGCTGCCCGGAGTTTACACGGTTGAGACTTACGACTACAGAAGGTTGATACTGGAAGCCACGGAGATGCTGGAAAGAGGTGTTGAGGTTTCCTGTTACGCGCTGGAACCTAACGAGGCCGTTGGTGTGATCAGGACAGCAAAAAAGCCTTTTTTGATCACACAGGTTTCGAACGATACCTGTATTGTCGCTTTTGTGGGAGGCCACAGGTTACAGAACAAGCCCGAGCAAAAATCGCTGTATGGTGTTTACGTTCTTTCGAGCACAAACAAGGAATCCGCGCTGGAAAGGATGTTCGCACTCAGGAGTGCTGGTTATCCTTCGTATCTGATGGAGTTTACAAGAGACGGCAGAGACTGGTTCACACTCGTTGTGGGAGCTTTTCCGACGCTCGAGCTGGCGGAAGAATTCAACAGGAATTTGAACTGGAACGAGGTAATGAGAATATCTGGCGCAAGTAAACCAGGTTATGCCGGGAGGATCTCTCCTTGAGATTCTCTACCTCTGAGAAGAGGATGCTCTTGCTGTTGTTCGTGGGCGTGCTGCTCCTGAGTGGGGCTGTGGTCGAACTGAGAGCGAAGAAGAATGAACAGATTCCTGTCGAAACTCGTAAAAACGTTGAATTTCCCATCGATGTGAACGTTGCCAGCGTCGACGATCTGAAGTTGCTCCCAGGCATAGGTGAGGTAAAGGCAAGGGCGATTGTGGAATATCGAACCAGAAATGGACCATTCAAGAGTTTAAACGATCTCGAACGGGTGCCCGGCATTGGGAAGAAGACGGTAGAGAGGTTGGTGCCCTATGTGAATCTTTCCAGTGCGGGGAACGACGACAATCAGAGCAGGATCAACGTGAACACGGCGATCTTGGAAGAACTGATGAACCTGCCAGGCATAGGCGAGGTGAAGGCAGCAGAGATAATCAAAATGAGGGAAAAGGTGCGATTCTCGAAACCCGAAGATCTGCTGAACGTTCCGGGCATAGGCCCAAAGACACTGGAAAAGATCAGAGATCTCATAACCTTTTAGGAGGTGCAAGGTGTGAAACGCGTTCTGGTCGTAGGATTGTTGCTGGCAGTTGTTCTCATCTTTCTCTACGGCTCGAGCTCAGGAAGTCCAAGGATTGTCTTCGCAGATGTGAACAGGGTGGTTCAGGAATACCCAAAGTGGATTGAACTAAACCAGAAGTACACTCAAGACGCACAGTTCTACCAGCAGAAGCTCAACGAAATGATGGCCGAACTAGATAAGCTCCAGAAAGCTGGAGCCCCGCAGAGCGAAATCGAAAAAAAGCAGGCAGAAATACTCTCCAGAAAGCAGCAATACGAACAGCTTTTACAGAGCGAGTATCAGCCAAAGATGCAGGCAGTTCTGGACGAACTTGCGAAGAAGATAGAATCCTTTGCGAAGACGATGGGGTACGATTTTGTGATAAAGAAAGAAGCTTTGTTGTACGCAGACGATGCGTACGATGTGACAGAGCAGCTCGTTAAGTACCTCAAGAGTCAGTGATGGAAATCGTAGGTCGCGGTTTAGTCAAGAAATTCGGAAGAAAGACGGTCGTGGACGATGTAGACGTGAGAGTGCACCAGGGTGAAGTCGTTGGACTGCTTGGTCCAAACGGCGCAGGGAAGACGACACTGTTCAACATGATCCTCGGCCTGGTGACACCCACGAAGGGTGAAGTCTACCTTGGTGATAGAAACATCACCAATTTACCTGTCAGCAGGCGTGCGAGGCTTGGTATAACTTACTTGCATCAGGAAACCTCCGTCTTCACCGGCATAAAGGTGTGGGAAAACATCGACTTTGTACTCCGATTCAGAGTGAAAGAAAGATCTGTTCGTGAGAAGATGGTCGAAGAACTCATGAGGGAATTCGGCATCTGGGAACTGAGAAACCAGTACGCTTCGGACCTTTCAGGAGGCGAGAAGAGGAGACTTGAGCTGGCCAGGATGATGGCTCTAAAGCCCCTCTTCTTGCTACTCGACGAGCCTTTCGTTGGGATAGATCCAAAAACTGTCAAAGACATACAGCAGATGATTCGTTCTTTGAGCGCTCGGAACATAGGTATAATCGTTACCGATCACAGTGTGGATGCACTCGTACCCGTGGTCGATAGACTCTACATAATGCACAAAGGCAAAATCATAGCAGAAGGTGAACCAGAAAAAGTGCTGAACGATTCCTTAGTCAAGGAGGTCTACCTTGGAACATGAACGTTGGAGTTGTTGGATATTCTGGACCCGTGGATCAACCACCGATCAGTGAAATAGCGCAGTTGTGCTTGAATTTGGGAGAAGCCCTTGCTCGGGAAGGGTACACGATTGTGTGTGGCGGACGAGACGGTGTGATGGAGTTAGTCTCAAAAGGTGCGAGGAAAGCTGAAGGCAACGTCATAGGCGTTCTTCCCGTGGGAGAAGAAGGCAACCCGTACCTGACGGTCAGGATCAAAACGCCGTTCGACAACGTCACGAGGTCTTTGGTCCTGGTGCAGACGAGCGACGTTGTGATTTCTATAGGAGGAGAGATCGGAACCGCCATAGAGGTTCTCATCGCCTACGCTAAAGGTAAGCCAGTTGTTCTGTTTGAAGGTACCGGTGGCTGGACGGACCGATTCGCTGAGTTACTCATAGGTGGAAAATATCTCGACAACCGGAAGATTGTTGAAGTCTTGAAAGCGAGGAGTGTGGAGCAAATACTCCAGATACTCAGAAAGATGGGGAGGTAGAAATGTGAGCGAAGTGAGATTGAGATTCGCACCGAGCCCAACGGGTTATCTGCACGTTGGTGGTGCACGCACGGCACTCTTCAACTGGTTGTACGCACGAAAGATGGATGGAAAGTTCATACTGAGAATAGAAGACACCGACCTGCAGCGATCCACCAGGGAGTACGAGCAGGCGATCATGGATGCATTGAGATGGTGCGGCATAGACTGGGACGAAGGTCCTGATGTAGGCGGACCGTACGGTCCGTACAGGCAGAGTGAAAGGACACAGGCAGGTATATATGCGGAATATGCGAAGAAGCTCATTGAAATGGGGCATGCGTACTACACTGTTTACGACAAGGTGGACAGAAAAAAGGAACTGTTCAGAACCTTCGAGTATCCAAAACAGTACGTCGATGAAGGCCACGATGTGACGATCAGTTTCAAGGTATTGGAGGGAAAGACGAAGTTCTACGATCTGCTCAAGGGTGAGCTCGAGTTCGACAACTCGACGATCGAAGATTTCGTGATGATCAAGTCTGACGGCTTTCCGACGTACAATTACGCCGTCGTGATAGACGATCATTTGATGCGCATCACACACGTGTTCCGTGGCGAAGACCACGTTTCCAACACACCCAAACAAATCATGATCTATAAAGCCCTCGACTGGGAGATCCCGCAATTCATGCACATACCGCTAATACTTGGGTTCGACAGAACGCCACTGAGCAAACGGCACGGTGCCACGAGCGTTGAGCATTTCAGAAGCATAGGCATTCTCAGCAGAGGATTGATGAACTATCTGGTGCTGCTCGGCTGGAGCGTTGGAGAAGAAGAGATATTCGATGTCAGAGCGAGGATAAAACAGTTCGATCCGTCCACGATATCGAACAAAGGTGTCATTTTTGATCCCGCAAAGCTCGAGTGGGTGAACGGGAAACACATGAGGATGATGAGCATCGAGGAACTACTCAAAGAATTTGAAGAGTGGATCAGCTTCACCGGAAGAAGGGTTCCACAGGTGGAGAGAGATTACGCGCTCAAAGTGGTACAGGCCTGTCGTGAGAAGGTCAACACCTTTGGGCAGCTTTACGACTTTGCCTATCCGTTCTTCTTCGACGATTACGAGTTCGAAGAACAGTTTGTCACAGAGTATCTGCTGAGCCCGTACGCTGAAAAAGTGTTGAAAAAGTCGCTCGAGGTGTTCAATCAGCTTGAAGACTGGAGCGTAGCCGGAACGGAAAAAGCCTGCCGCAATTTAGCGGACCTCGGAATCGCGTCGAAGAACAAGGTCTTCCAGACGATCCGGGGTGCTGTGACTGGCCGACTGGTCACTCCTGGCCTGTTCGAAACACTGTCTATTCTGGGCAAAAAGCGAACCATCGAGCGATTACAACGAGCGCTGGAGTATCGTGGCAAGAAGATCCACCAAGATATCAGTCCAGCATAGTTGAACGGGAATTCCTACAAAGATAAACAAGCAAAAGATCAAACCGGTAAGAGTATTATGACCGCCAGGAGAACGAGATCTTCGCTGGAATTGTTCTCGACCGAGTGCGTTTCTCCGGACATCGTCAGGCACACGTCCCCTGCCTGCACTTCCACAGGTTTATCGTTGTCGTAGAAGATGCCCCTGCCGGACAGGACAAAGAACACTTCGAATTCGTTCTCGTGCCTGTGGGGTCCTATCGACGTGCCAGGTTTGAGCGTGAGTTTCGCAAACAACCTGGCTTCGTTGACCAGCAGGTTCCGATCAACGAGGTGCGTTATCTCCACCTGGCCTTTACCACCCCTCATGTTGGAAACGAGTTCTTTCCTCATACGATCCGGTTTGATGACCATGGTCACACCTCCGTATTCGAGTGCTAACTTCTTTGTACCACATTTCGAGATGGTTTCAACGGCTCACCTTTTTCAAAAAGAGTTTCGATGATATCTCGATACCGTCAAGTTGAAAGGCTTTCATGATCTTTTCACAATCTCTGAACAGATGTAGCTGGATCGCGCCCATCGATTTGAGATCACCGAGAGATACTCCAAGCATTCTCACAGGGGTTTCTTCTATACCTCACAAAAGTATGAATCCCAGGATCTTTACAAAGCTCAAGAAATCCTCGTTCAGGCAAATTGCGAACTCTACTGCAACTGAACCGAGTTCTAAAACGTTTACACGTAAACTGAGAGCTCGACAAGCTTCATGGCCGCATGGCACAGCCAGTTAGTCATCGAAAACATCAAGGCAAAAGCCTACACTCTATCTGCAAGCCACACATCCTCATAGACGAGATAAGCAACATCCTTGCAAATATTCAAGAATACAACTTGCAATCATGGACTCATCCGCTCTTGCAATAGAGGCGAAATCAACGGCACGGAAGCCATTATCTGATTCTTCTAGGAAATTGTGAAGTTTGCCGAGGCTGATGTTATAGTGTTGATCCTTGTGTACGTGTCGAAAGCATAGAAGGAGAAAAAGATAGGGCCTGTTGGATCAGTCTTTTTCAAAAATTTCGCACGAATAACCTAGATCTACAAGAAAAGGATGTCTCTGGTGCAAAAGATACATCGCAGGAAAGATTCTGGTTTTCCTGCCTACAAAGGAAAACGCTATTAGTCTTTTATCTGGAAAGACGTTATAAAAGCTTCAAAAAAGCGATCGAAGAAAACACAGAAGTAGCGATTTATGATGAAGAAAGGTCCTTGAGAAAGGTTGATTTTTTCTGAAGAGTGTGATAAAACATATTAGAGAATTTTAACAATCAAACGACTGCGACTTGTTACAAGTACAAAAATGCGTTCAAAATTGAAAGAGTGGAATCGGAGGTGGTAACATAGCGAGAGTGGCAAGAGAGATGGTGGAGAAAGCAGGAGTCGATGTCGATAAGCTGCTGGAACTGCTGATCAAGAATGCGGCGGCTGAGCTCACGACTTATTATTATTACACTATTTACACTATTTTGAGGGCAAATCTCATCGGTCTTGAAGGAGAAACCATCAAGGAGATCGCGGAAGTTGCAAGAATCGAAGACAGAAACCATTTCGAAGCGCTTGTACCTAGAATTTATGAACTCGGTGGAAAGCTCCCAGATTGCATGAAGGAATTTCACGACCTTTCCGCGTGTCCTCCGGCAAGGTTACCGGACAAGCCGAGCGTTCAGGAGATTTTAAAGGTACTCGTTGCTGCTGAAAGATGTGCGGTGAGAGGCTACACCGAGATATGTAACATGACTGCAGGTAAAGATCACAGGACCTACGAACTGTCCCTTGCGATCTTGAACGAGGAGATCGAACATGAATCCTGGTTCTCCGAGTTCCTCGGAGAGGGGCCATCCGGTCACTTCATGAGGCGTGGTGAGACTTCGCCGTTCGTTTCGAAATTCCTCAAGTGAAAATTCAACGATTTGAACTGGCGCACCTTCGGGTGCGCCTTTTGTTTTAAAATTAGGATCAAAAAATGATGGAGGAAAAGAGGCTGTCCGCTAAGAAAGTCCCCTCCGGGGGCGCTCGTTTACACGGTGAAATACAGAGAAGATTTTGAGATCGAGGTGATGGACTACTCTGCAGAAGTATTTCGTGAATTCAAAACCACAGATCTTGAATCTGTCCTTCCCTTCAGAGATTCCTTAACATGTGGTACCGCTTGAGCTTGGGAAACGTTCACAACCTTTTCAGGCTTGATGTACATCGTAACCGGTTTGTTCCTTAAGACAACCAACACTATCACCAGATACACTCCAAACCATTGTAATGTGCTCGTGAGCACATCACATTCGTAATCATTCCCGTTATGAGCCTTACAGGGTCGTGAAAATTTCAGCCAGGATCAAAAATCGTTCCTTGAGCAGCGAAAATTGCCTACAAGGCACTTACTTTAGTCTCAATGAATTCTATAATTTGTCAGTGATATAATCAACTTGGGCTTGTGAATTTCTTAACAGGGGGTGAAGTGTTTGCAGGACGTATGCACAACAGGTGAAAGACTGTTCAAGGAACTGGACGAGTACATGAAATCCATCAACGCGACACCGGACAAACTCATCTCCGTTCTTCAAAAAGCCCAGGAGATCTTTGGATACCTTTCTCCGCAGGTTCAGCAGTACATCGCGGACGCACTGAACATACCTGTGTCGCAAGTTTATGGAGTTGTCACGTTCTACAACTTTTTCTCCATGACGCCGAAGGGAAAGGTACAGATAAAGGTCTGCCTTGGAACGGCGTGTTATGTGAAGGGAGCCGACAGGATCTTCGAGCGGTTCCTGGAAGAACTCGGTGTGGAGCCCGAGAAACCCACGAAAGACGGGCAGTTCTCCGTCCACGCGGTCAGGTGCCTGGGCGCCTGCAGCATGGCTCCCGTCGTTTTGATCGGCGAGAGGGATTTCTACGGTAGGTTGAAACCGGACATGGTACCGAGGATCATAGCGAAGTATCGGGAGGTGAAGTGATGAGCAAGGTCAAATCCATCGAGGATCTCATGAAAATCAAGGAGAAGGCCCTGAAAGAACTGCAGCTCAGGGATACGGGCAAAAGAGGAAAGATCACCGTCGCAATGGGCACGTGTGGAATCGCCGCAGGGGCTAAAGAAACGCTTCGCGCAATCGTTGAAGCACTCGCCGAGAACAACATAAACGACATTGCTGTTGTGCAATCCGGCTGCATGGGATTGTGCGAAGTGGAACCCACAATCGAGGTACGACTCGAGGGTCAGGAACCTGTTGTGTACGGTCACGTGACAGCAGAAAATGCAAAAAGGATCGTCAAACAGCACATACTTGGAAATCAGATCGTCTCCGACTTGCTGGTGAGAAAGGGAGAGATGTGAAGTGCCACTGACCACGAGTACCATCCTGATCTGCGCTGGAGGTGCCTGCATTTCGTCCGGAGAAATCAGTGTCAAAGAAGCCCTTCAGAGGGAAATAAAAAAGTACGGTCTGGACGAAGTGGTGAGGATTGTCGAAACTGGATGCATGGGCGCCTGCAGCCTTGGACCACTCATGGTCATCTATCCTGAGGGTGTTTTCTACCAGAAGCTGACGCCCCAGGCAGCAGAAAAGATAGTTCAGGAGCACCTCCTCAAGGGCAGAATCGTGCAGGAGTATCTGTACAAAATGCCAACGGGAGAAGTCGTGCCAGAGGCGATGGATAAACTGCCGTTCTTTGCAAGACAGGTGAAGATCGCCACGCGGAACGTCGGTTACATAGATCCTGCGAACATAGAAGAGTACATCGCGAGGGACGGATACTTCGCCCTGACGAAGGTGCTCACTGAGCTGGCGCCAGAACAGGTGATAGAAGAGATAAAGCGTAGTGGCTTGAGGGGTAGAGGTGGCGCAGGCTTTCCAACAGGTTTGAAGTGGGAGCTCACACGGAAAGCCAGGGGTGACAGAAAGTACGTGGTGTGCAACGCTGACGAAGGAGATCCAGGAGCCTTCATGGATCGATCCGTGCTCGAGGGTGATCCGCACACGGTACTCGAAGCAATGGCAATCGCTGGATACGCCATCGGTGCCCAGCAGGGTTACATATACGTTCGAGCGGAGTATCCACTCGCGATAGAGAGACTCCAGATAGCGATAGCCCAGGCGAGAGAATACGGTTTCCTTGGAAAGAACATTCTCGGAACCAATTTCAACTTCGACATAGAGATCCGTATAGGTGCAGGTGCTTTCGTGTGTGGAGAGGAGACAGCGCTCATCGCGTCGATCGAAGGTAAGAGAGGTCAACCCAAGGTCAAACCACCTTACCCAGCTCAGAGTGGTGTTTGGGGTTGTCCCACGGTGATAAACAATGTCGAGACGTTTGCGTGCGTACCTCCCATAATAATAAAGGGAGCGGAATGGTTCAGAAGTATCGGAACGCCCTCTTCACCCGGAACGAAAGTGTTCGCACTCGCTGGTAAGATCACCAACACCGGTCTGGTCGAAGTACCCATGGGTATCACACTGAGGGAACTGCTGTACGAAATCGGTGGTGGTTCCTCCACAGGTAAGAAGATCAAGGCTGTACAGACTGGTGGTCCCAGCGGCGGGTGTATCCCTTCGGAATACTTCGACACGCCGGTGGACTACGAATCGTTGCAGAAGCTCGGCGCAATAATGGGATCCGGTGGAATGATCGTCATGGATGAGGACGACTGCATGGTGGACGTTGCGAAGTTCTTCTTGGAGTTCACCGTCGACGAGTCGTGTGGTAAATGCACTCCGTGCAGGGAAGGAACCAGGCAGATGTTGAAAATCCTAGAAAGGATAACCTCCGGTGAGGGAACCGAGGAAGACATTGAGCAGCTCGAGACACTCGGAAACATAATCAAGGACACCTCTCTGTGTGGTCTCGGTCAAACTGCTCCGAACCCCGTGCTGAGCACGCTGAGATACTACCATCATGAGTACGAAGCACACGTTAAAGAAAAACGCTGTCCAGCTCTGCGCTGCAAAGCACTCATAAGGTACGTTATCGATGCTTCAAAATGTGTCGGCTGTACTGCCTGCGCGCGGGTGTGTCCCGTGAACGCTATCAGTGGTGAACTCAGAAAGGTCCACTCGATCGATAACAGTGTGTGTATCAGGTGTGGAAGTTGCATAGAAGTGTGCAGGTTTGGAGCCATAAGTAAAGTCTCGCCGTGAGAGGGGGAATCGCTGGTGGTCGACCGCGAAACTGTCGTCAAGCTGGTGCGGAGTATAAAGAACCAGGCGCTCGAAGAAAGAGACATGCTCATCAATGCGTTACACCAGATTCAGAACTATTTCGGCAACTACATACCCGTGGAAGCGGCACAGCTTGTGGCTGAAGAACTGAACGTGCCCGAATCGAAGGTTTACGAGGTCCTTACGTTCTACACGATGTTCTCAACGAAACCGAGAGGGAAGTACGTCATCAGAATTTGCGTCAACCTGCCCTGTCACGTGACGGGGGGCAGACAGATCGTTGAAACGTTGAAAGAAACGCTTGGTATCGACTTCGATCAGACCACGAAAGATGGTCTGTTCACGCTGGAAAAAACGAGTTGCCTTGGTCTCTGTGGCGTTGCCCCGGTGATCATGGTGAACGACGAATACTACGGTGATCTGACCCCGAAGAAAGTGAAGGAACTCATCGAACGGTTGAAGGCCGGGGGTGATGTCAAGTGAAACCTATACTCGTTCTCGTTTCTGTTGATTCCAACAGCGTTCTGCTCGGTGCGAAGCAGTTCGTCAACTATCTCAAGGAAGCCATAGAAAAGTACAACTTGAAGGACACAGTCGATGTTCTCGAAACGGGCAGCTTGGGTGTATACACTCAGGGTGTGGTCATGGCCGTGTTTCCGGATGATGTGTATTATTCTGTGCGCTCGATCGAGGACGTTGAGAAGATCGTTTCGGAACATCTTTTGAAAGGTAGGCCTGTGCTGTCTCTCGAAATTCCAAGAGAACGTTTGAAACTGATCGTGGAGAGAGAAAAAGTCACAGAAGAAGTACGCATCGTTCTGAGAAACGTCGGAGTGATAGATCCAAGGAGTATAGATCAGTACATCGCGAGGGATGGTTACTTTGCACTCCACAAGGTTCTGTTTGAAATGACGCCGGAGCAGGTCATTCAAACGATAAAGGAATCCGGCTTGAGGGGTAGAGGTGGCGCAGGCTTTCCAACAGGTTTGAAGTGGGAATTCACGGCGAAGGCGAAGGCCGATCAAAAATACGTAGTGTGCAACGCTGACGAAGGCGAACCTGGTACGTTCAAAGACAGGTTGATCATGGAAGGAGATCCCCATTCGGTCATAGAAGCGATGGTGATCTGTGGCTACGCGGTGGGTGCGAACAAAGGTTACATCTACATAAGAGGAGAGTACTACGGTTCGGTGGAGAACATACAGAAAGCGATCAAGGATGCGTACGAGTACGGTTTTCTGGGAAAGAACATCCTCGGCAGCAATTTCTCGTTCGATCTCACCGTCAGGCTCGGTGCAGGTGCCTACGTCTGCGGTGAGGAGACTGCGTTGCTGGAGTCCATCGAAGGTAAATCTGGCAGGCCGAGGCTCAAACCACCTTACCCACCAACCCATGGCCTGTTCGGCAAGCCAACTGTGATTAACAACGTGGAAACCTTTGCGAACGTACCGCAGATAATCCTGAACGGTGCGAACTGGTTCAAACAGTTTGGAACGAAAAGTTCACCCGGTACGAAGGTCTTTTCCCTCGTTGGCAACGTTGTGAGAAGGGGTATCGTTGAGGTACCGATGGGTGTAACTGTCAGAGAGCTGATATACAAATTCGGCGGGGGACTCGTCGGTGGAAAGCAGCTGTACATGGTTCAGACTGGTGGGACAGCTGGCACCTTCATAGGTGTTGATAAGCTCGATGTTCCACTGGATTACGATTCGTTCAGAGATCACGGCGTGTCCATCGGCTCTGGAGTGATACTCGCCATGGCTGAAGACGTGTGCCCTGTCGATGTTGCCCTCAACACGATGGAGTTCTTCGAACACGAATCTTGCGGCAAATGCACACCGTGCCGTGAGGGTACAAAGCTCGCTGTGGAGATTCTGAGGAGAATGAGCAAAGGTCAGGGAAAGAAGGAGGATCTCGATACGCTCAGACAGATCGCCATCGTCACCCAGGAAGCTTCACTGTGTGGTCTTGGTCAGAGCATAAACGTCCCGTTGCTCTCGATACTGGACAACTTCAAAGAAGACTTTCTTGCCCATATAGGTGCCACGAACTGTCCGAGAGGAGTTTGCAGGTTCGAAAAACCCAAAGCTAAGGCGAAGGTGTGACGCTGTGCTCGGCCTCCTGGCCGAGCACGTTTTCCACCACCATTGCTTCCCGGAAGGATTTGCTCAGATCGTAAACGTATTTCCCGCCCTTCTTTTTCCGCGTTATGACTCCCGCTTTGTGTAAAGCTCTCACCAAGTGCGACGATTCCTTGCCCCTGATCTCGTTGAGCACCGTCACCGTCAAAGGACCGTTCAGGAGAATTGCCGCGACGATCTCCAGCTGACTCGAAGTGAGTTTAACGGTCCTCAAGCTCGTTGCTTTCACGACGAGCTGTGCGTATTCGGGCTTGGTGTAGAACCTGTAAACGTCGCCGAGTTTTTTGAGTTCTACACCGTGCTCTTCCTTAAGATAGTCCTTCTCGATTTTTTCAACAATTTGCAAAAGCTCCTCCTCATTTACTTCCAGCAACTTTGAAAGTCTCTTCAGAGTCATCCCGCGGCTCGCGAAAAGCAACGCTTCAACTGCTGCTCTGAGGTTCAACCGGTTCGTACCTCCTCAGCAGAAAAATACCATCTTGACTCACCAGTTCAGCCCTTCTCAAATGTACAAGTTCCAGGATTGCAAGAAAGCGAACGATCAGTTCGTATTTGCTGTCGACACCTTTCAAAAGTTCGTAGATGTCCAACTCTTTCCCATCGCTCAACAGTCGCAGTATCTCGTTCATCTCCTGATCGACCGTGATGGGAAGCCTTTTGACCCTGAGCGCTGAGGCTCTTATGTTCATCTCCTGCAACAACGCTCTGAGAATGTTCATTAGCTTCTCCTGATGGACGTATGGCACCGGTGTCACGCGCACGATCCTGCGAGACAGAAACCTGTCAGCATTCTTCTCGATTCGATCTGCAAGCTGTTTGATCTGCTCGTACAGTTCGATCCGTCTGTAGATATCTTCTTCCATTGTCTTCAGCTGCTGTCTTTCCTTCTCTGAGAGGGAGGGTAACAGGTATCTGGATTTGATTTCCATCAGCTGTGAAGCCATGACGAAGAAGTCCGAAGCTATCTGCAGGTCGAGTTTTTTCATTCTTTCAACGTGCTCGATAAACTCATCTGCGAGTTGAGATATGGGGATCTGTCGCGCATTTATCTTGCGCTTCTTGACCAGGTGCAACAACAGATCGAGCGGACCTTCGAACTGAGGCAATCTGAATATTAATTCCAAGCGATCACCTCAAAAGAGTAGATTCATTCTACTCCTGACCAGTTCCATCGTGCGCTCTGCAGTGCTCTTCGCTTTGCGGTTTCCCTCCACGATCACGTCCATGGCGAAGCGCACATCCACTTTCGAGTACCTCTCCCATACGGGTTCTAATTCTCTCAACATGTTTTTCAAAAGCAACTTCTTACAGTCGATACATCCGATCTTCGCGTTCGTGCATCCATCGAACACCCATTGTTTCTCTTCTTCACTTATTCCGAACGCTCTGTGATAGTCCCAGACGGGGCATTTGTTCGGATCGCCCGGATCGGTTCTGCGTTTCCTCGCCGGATCAGTTACCATTGGTAAAATGCTCTTTTCGAGCTCTTTGGCAGTGTTCTCCAGGGGTATTATGTTGCCATAACTTTTGCTCATCTTTCGGCCGTCAGTTCCGGGAAGCTTCGGCACGATCGACAGCACTGCCTGCGGTTCCGGAAAGGTTGGACCGTAGAGGTAATTGAACCTTCTGGCGATCTCTCTCGTCAGCTCTATGTGGTACACCTGATCCTCCCCGACGGGTACGCCTTCAGCCATGTAGATCAGTATGTCAGCCGCCTGGAGCACGGGATAGAGAAGAAACCCAGCGTTCGAAAGATCTTTCTCTGAGAGCTGCTGCTTCATCTCCTTGTACGTTGGAACTCTCTCTAGCCATGGCAGAGGAACGATCATCGAGAACAGCAAAGCGAGTTCGGCGTGTTCTTTGACCCCGGATTGAACGAAGAGAACTGATTTTTGTGGATCCAGACCGCACGCCAGAAACGCCCTCATGACTTCGATCGTGTACTGCTGAAGCTGCTTCGTGTCATCGTAGGCCGTGGTCAACGCATGCCAGTCTGCAACGAAAAAGAAACACTCGTGACCTTCATCCTGAAGCCGTTTCCAGTTTCTTAGAGCACCGACGTAGTTACCGATGTGAGGTTTTCCTGTGGGTCTGACACCGCTCAGAAGCCTCAAGTCTGACCACCTCTCGATGCTATTCGAGCAACCCGGTTCATCAGTATCGCGGTGGTCACAACACCTACGCCACCAGGTACCGGCGTGACGATCGCTTTCTTCTCAACCTCTGGATCAACATCCCCCACAACCTTGTCCCCCACAACGTTGATACCAACATCGATAACAAAAGTACCTTCTCTCACCATCCCGGGTTTCAGAAAGGCTGCCCTTCCGACTGCCACGACGATCACGTCCGCCTGAAGCGTTTTCTCTTCCAGATTCCTCGTTTTCGTGTGACACACAGTGACCGTGGCACTCCTGTCACGCCTCAGCAGCATGATGCTCAGCGGTAAACCCACAGTGTTGCTCCTGCCTATTATTACGACGTTCTTTCCTTGTAAATCCATGTTTCTACTCAGAATCTCCACGACAGCTGCGGCAGTACAGGGAGCGAAACTTTCCTCACCGTACATCAGCTTTCCAAGGTTTGCAGGGTTCCTCCCCTCGACGTCCTTATTGGGATCTATAAGCGATGCGACCTCGAATTCATCGATTCCTTTCGGCAGCGGGTGTGCGACAAAGATACCGTGCACCGTTTCATCTTTCGAAAGTTCCAGAAGCTTCTGCCTCAAAGCCGCGACGTCTTCCAGTATGAACGTCTCGTGATCGATGTTCAAACTTTTCGCTTTCTTCTGCTGGCTCTTGAGGTACGAGATCGTTCCTTCGTCGGGGTTTATCGCCAGACTCACCAACCTGGCATGGTTCTTGCCGGTCAAGGACAGCGTTTCTTCATCTACGACCCTTGCTATACTCTTACAGTCGATGTACAAGCTCCCACCACCTCAGAACAGGCCAACGATGTTACCGTTCTCATCGATATCAATGTTCACAGCGTTCGGTTTCTTTCCAAGGCCCGGCATCAGCATGATGTCCCCGGCTACCGCCACAACGAATCCTGCGCCCGCCGAGAGCAGAAAGTCCCTCACGGTGAACGTGTAATCCTTCGGGGCACAGATCTTGTCGGGATCGTCGGATATGGAATACTGGGTTTTTGCGACTATCACAGGCAAATTCCCATAACCGTTCTTTTCGAGTCTCTCGAGCGAAGCTTCTGCCTCCTTTGTGAAAGCAACATTCTTCGCTCTGTAGATCTCGCGCGCGAGTATTTCTATCTTCTCGCGCACAGATTCCGATCCTTTCAGCAGGGGCTCGTACCTCGAATCGTCCGCAATGCGCACGACCTTCTCCGCGAGTTCCAGGGCCCCCTCTGAGCCTTTCGCAAAAGCTTCGTTGACCGCTACCGGAACGTCCATACTTTCAACGAAGTCCTGCAAAAAGCGCAGCTCTTCCTCTGTATCGGTATCGAACCTGTTTATTGCGACAGCCACGGGCACTCTATACTTCTTCATGTTCTCGATGTGAACTTTCAAATTTTCCACGCCTTTCTGCAACGCCTCAACGCTCGGTTTGCTTAGATCTTTAAGATTCATCCCCCCGTGGAACTTCAGCGCCCTGACGGTGGCGACGATAACAACGACCGACGGTCTCAGGCCCGCTGTCGGTGCGACGAAATCCAAAAACTTTTCCGCGCCAAGATCGGAGCCGAAACCAGTTTCGGTCACAACAAAATCGCTCAAACCGAGCGCCATTTTCGTAGCAATGATAGAATTGGTGCCGTGAGCGATGTTGGCGAACGGTCCACCGTGAACGAACGCGGGTGTGTTCTCACTAGTTTGAACGAGGTTCGGATTGATGGCATCCTTCAGCAGAACCGCGACAGAACCTTGAACCTGCAGATCCGAAACCTTCACGGGTTTGTTGCTCCTTGTCCAGCCCACCACGATCTCTCCAGCACGTTTCTTCAAATCCTGCAAATCTTTCGAAAGACAGAGAATTGCCATGATCTCTGATGCAGCCGTGATGATGAACCTATCCTGCCTCGGATAACCGTTCGCGTGTCCTCCCAACCCCACCACGATCTCTCTCAGCGCACGGTCGTTCATGTCCACGGTCCTTGGCCACGTGATCTTGGTTACGTCTATATCCAGCTCGTTTCCGAACCTGACGTGCGCATCGATCATCGCAGAGATCAGATTGTGAGCGCTCGAAACTGCGTGTATGTCACCCGTGAAATGAAGGTTTATGTCTTCCATCGGCAGCACTTGAGATTTCCCCCCACCGGTCGCCCCGCCCTTTATGCCGAACACCGGTCCAAGGGAGGGTTCTCTCAACGTCACGATGGAGGTGAAACCGAGTCTGTTCAGAGCCATCGACAATCCTATGCTCGTCGTTGTTTTTCCCTCACCTGCGGGAGTCGGCGTGATGGCCGTGACCACGATCAGCTTACCTTTAGGCTGAAGCTCTGAGAGTAGCCTGTGAGACACCTTTGTGATGTGGTTCCCGTATAGCTTCAGATGTTCTCTGGGAATCGAGAGTCTGTCGGCTATCTCGATAATAGGTTTCAACTGAACGGTGTTTGATGGCGTCATTGATTATTTCCCCCTTCACAAACGCCACTTTTCTTCTGAAACGTACTGTTTGGCTATTCTGTCGAGAACCCCGTTGACAAACCTACCGCTGTTTTCAGTACCGTACTTTTTGGCGAGCTCTATAGCTTCGTCCAGGGTCACCTGTACAGGTACATCCGGTTCGTAAAGCAACTCGTAAGTTCCCAATCGCAACACGGACTTGTCCACGCACGAGAGACGATCAAAGGTCCAGTTCTCCAAGCACGAAGATATCTTTTCATCTATGACGTTCAGGCGCTCGTATATACCTTTGACATATCTTTCGACGTCTTTACGGATCGAATCCGATTTTTCTTTCGCAAGAACTTCTTCAAGGACAGTCTCGATGAGATCGTTTCGAAACTCGTTCTGGAATATCACTTTGAAGACTAACTCCCTCATCCTGCTGCGACGCGACATTCTTGTTTCACTCCTTGGTCTCTTCCTCCTCCTCCTTCGTTGAGGTAGATTCCTCCACATCCTCTATGGTCACGTTGACCGAAACTACCTGCAGGTCTGTCATCCGTTCGATGTCAAGTTTCACCTGCTCCATCAGTTTCCGGGCGATTTCGGTGAGAGGTTTTCCGAACGGTACCGAGATCTTCATTGAAACTATGATGTTGTCTTCAGGGGTTCTCTCAATGTCAATCGATTTCCTGAGTTTCTTTTGCTTCTTCTCATCAGTAAATTCCAGTACAGAGCAAGCACTCTTGAAGGCGATCTCTCTTATCGCGTTGTCAGATATATCTATCGTTCCGAAACCCTTATCCATACTTCCACCTCCTTCAAGCTCTTTCTATATATTCGCCTGTTCTCGTGTCAACTTTGACAAGTTCTCCGGTCTCCACGAAGAACGGCACGGTAATCTTCAACCCAGTCTCCAGAACTGCGGGCTTTCCACCGCCGGAGACCGTGTCTCCCTTGAAGCTGGGCTCCGTTTCCACGACGCGGAGCACCACCACGTTCGGGAGCTGAATACCTATCGCGTTGTTCTCGAGCATCAACAGATCGACTTCGAGATTTTCTGTCAGATACCACTTTGCGTCGCCGATTTCTTCCTCGCTGAACGCTATCTGTTCGTAATCGTCGAGTGCCATGAAATAGTAATGGTCACCATCGCTGTACAAATACTGTGCCTTCCTGAACGTCAGATCCGCTTCCGGGACTCTGTCGCCACTGCTGAACGTTACATCTCTGACGAGCCCGGTCTTGATGTTCTTCAATTTGGTTCTGACAAGCCCACGTCCCATCGCCATGTGATGCTTGTTCACATCGATGACTCTGTAAGGTTCATTCTCGTACAGGATGACCATACCTTTTCGCAGGTCGCCAACTTCTATCAACACTCTCACCTCCACTCATAAAATTTGGAGTTTTCTCTCGAGACGAGTGAGTCTCTCCAGGTAATCTTCACGAACCACGACATTCTCTTCTATTCTAACACCAAATTTGCCTTCGATGTAGATTCCAGGTTCAATCGTGACCACCGCGCCGGCCGGCAAGATCGATTCGTTGCTTTGATTCACTCTTGGGGCTTCGTGAACCTCCAGACCCAGACCGTGTCCCAGTCCATGGCCGAAATACTCACCGAAACCTCTGTTGACTATGTGAGTACGTGCGATCGAGTCGAGTTCTTTTCCACTCATCTTTCCGTTGCCTTTCTCCAGTGCCATGGTTTGAGCCTCGAGTACTGTGTTGTAGATCTTGAGGAATTCTTCGTCAGGCTTTCCGAGATAGAACGTTCTCGTGATATCGGCGCAGTATCCGTTGTATTTTGCTCCGAAATCGAAAAGGATGGGTTCGTTCGCCCTTATTTTTCTGTCTGAAGCCCTGCCGTGTGGGAGCGCCGTTCTGGGACCTGAGATCACGATGGTTTCGAAAGCGATTCCATCGGCACCGAGTTTCTTCATTCTGTATTCGAGCTCAGCCGCGATGTCTTTCTCAGTAACACCTTCTTTCACCAACGCCAGAGTTTGCATGAGTGCCTCTTCACTGATATGAATCGCTTTCTTTATGTTCTCTATTTCCTGTGATTCTTTCACCATGCGCATTCGCTCTACGATGTGATCGATGGGTTTATAAACTGCAGGGTATTTCTCTGTGAGTTTGATGTACATCTCGTAACTGATCCGGGAGAACTCGAGACCTATTATTCGTGGTTTCACCGTTTGAAGTACTCCAGCTATGGTGTCGTACACGTTGAGGCCACGATGCTCGATCAGTGTGAAGGATGTCTGCTGTTTCGCCTGTTCAAAATACCGCGAGTCGGTGATTATAAACTGATTCTCTTTCGTGATCACGAGAAAGCTCAGAGAGCCAGTGAAGCCAGACAGATACATCGTGGTTGGTCGGGAAGAATATTCAACATTGCATACGAGCGCGGCATCTATCCCCTCTTTTTCCAGCGCTTCGACGAATTTCTTGACTCTCTCCACTTTCGATCACCTCCACGCTTTGATTGTACAATATCGAACGAGGTGAAAGTCTTCATGAGCCAGGTCGAAAAGATCGTCAGCACAATAGTGAACCTGTTCCCGCGTGAAAAGTTTTCTTCTGATCCTTTCAGGATCCTCATCTGCACTATTCTCAGCCAGCGTACCAGGGATGAAAACACGGAAAAGGCATGTGCGAAACTCTTCGCGCGTTACTCAGACGCGTACGAACTCGCAGAAGCTGATCCAGAGGACCTTTACGAGCTCATCAGAGAGAGCGGTATGTACAGACAGAAAGCCGAAAGGATCGTACGGGTGGCGAGAACCATCGTTGAGAGATTCGGTGGCAAGGTACCGGACAACCTGGAGGAGTTGCTTCAGCTTCCGGGTGTTGGAAGAAAAACTGCGAACATAGTTCTGTACCATGCTTTCAACCAGCCAGCGATAGCCGTGGACACACACGTGCACAGGATCTCGAACCGGTTGGGCCTTGTGAAAAGCAAGAAACCGGAAGAAACAGAGGAACATCTCATGAGAATAGTTCCAAAGGACTTGTGGGGACCGCTGAACGGTTCGATGGTTGAATTTGGAAGGCGTATCTGTCTACCGATAAAACCGAAGTGCGAGGTCTGCCCCTTGAACGGTGACTGCGAATATTTTTTGCAGAAAAGACGTTGAAAAGTCAAAAAATTCCACAGTATAATCTGGCCAAACAAAACGCAGGGGGTGGTCAGATGAGAAGGTTCCTTGCCTTTTGCCTCGTCGTGATGACACTCGCGATTGTCTTCAGTCAAAAGCAGACCATGGTCGTTTACGCCTACGGTTCGGAAATGATCACGCTGGATCCCAGCACTGAGTTTTCCAATTCCATAATCGTACTGAACAACGTTTACGAAACACTCACACGCCACGTTGACGGGAAGATCGTTCCGCTGCTCGCCACAGGATGGTCTTCCAACGAAGATGGCACTGTGTGGACGTTCAAACTCAGGAAGGGCGTAAAGTTTCATGATGGCACCGAGCTCACATCACAGGCTGTGAAATTTTCCGTCGAAAGAACTATCAGGCTCGCGGGTGGACCTGCTTACATCTGGGACAGCGTTGCGGAAATTGAAACTCCTGATCCTTACACGGTCGTTTTCAAGCTGAAATATCCCGCGAACATCCCGCTTGTGGCTTCTGCCGGTTATGGGGCTTTCATATTCAGTCCGAAAGTGGCGGAGTTAGGAGATGATGAGGCCATCGCGAACTGGTTCAACGCGGGTAACGATGCAGGGACCGGTCCATACACAATCAGCAAGTACGATCCAAAGACGCAGGTAGTTCTGAGAAAGTTTGACGCCTACTGGCAGGGCTGGACTGACAAGAAATTCGATATAGCAGTCATCCAGATAGTCCCTGATCCTTCTCTCAGGATGCAGATGGTCACTGCCGGAAAAATTCACATCACGCGAAACCTCATATACGACGATCTGAAGAAACTCGAGAACAACCCGAACGTTTATATTGCTCAAAAACCGAGCTTTCAGGTGCTGTATCTGTTCTTCAACACGAAGAAACCGCCTCTGAGTAACCCGAAATTCAGAGCCGCCGTCGCCTACGCGATTCCTTATGAAGAGATCATCAATCACGTTCTGCTGGGTTATGGTCTTCAACCTGCGGGTATCATACCCAAAGGAATGTTCGGTTACGCGAGCCATTTACCCGCTCTGTCCCAGGATCTGGACAAGGCGAGAGAACTCCTCAAAGAGTCAGGCATAGATCCCAAGAGCGTGAAACTGGTGCTGACCTATCTGCAGTCTGATGAGGGGGAAAAGAAGGCGTCGGAGCTGATCTGGTCAAGCCTGAAAAAGCTGGGCATCGAGGTTGAATTGCGCCCGATGAACTGGGAACAACAATGGGCCTGGGCGAGGAGCGATCCAGCGAAAGCACAGGACATGTTCATCATGTACTGGTGGCCAACGGTCATGACACCCTACGATTTTCTGTTCAGCATGTTCCACACTGAACAAGAAATATTGTTCAACCTGTCCTATTACTACAACGAGGAAGTCGACAAACTCATGGACGAAGCCGTTGCTCTGGAAGGCACCGATCCGAAACGTGCCGAACAACTCTACAGGATGGTCGAAACGATCCTTCGCAGAGACCTTCCTGCGGTTCCGCTGTATCAGATCAACGATGTTTACGTTGTTCACAAGTCGGTGAAGGGATTCACGCCGAACCCAGCTTACCCGAACGTCGTGTTCTTTTACGATCTTGAAATTGCGTTGTGAGGTCAGAACGACGTGAACCTCGCACGCTACATCGTTTCGAGGCTGGTTTGGTCGATCTTCGTCGTACTTGGAGTAGTTTTCGTGGTCTTCATAGTTTCGAACGTGGTGCCTTCCGATCCAGCGGCGCTGTGGGTTGGTCCCAAGGCTACCCACAGCGCCATTCAGATGGCGAGGGAAAAACTCAAACTCGACAAGCCTCTACTGGTCAGGTTTGGATACTTCTTGAAGGATCTCTTGCGCTTCGATTTCGGAATATCTATAAGAACGCACAATCCCGTGATTCAGGACATAAAAACCGCTTTGACCGCGACTTTCGAACTTCTCCTCGTCGCGGAATTCCTTGCTGTCGCACTCGGTATACCGTTCGGTGTTCTCGCTGCGGTGAAGAGGAACAAATGGTTCGACAATCTGAGCAGACTGTTCGCCGTCGTCGGAGTGTCTCTGCCGAGCTTCTGGTACGGAATGATCCTTCAACTTCTGTTCTCCAAATGGCTCGGTGTTCTGCCGTTGTCGGACAGGATCGATACGTTCGTTTCGTTGCTCCATCCTTTCCATGAGAGAACGGGATTCTATTTGATCGACACCTTACTCGCCGGAAACTACACTGCTTTCCTCGATGTGATCAAGCATCTCATACTCCCGGCGATAACACTCGCAGCGTATCCAATCGGTCTGATCACCAGGCAGGTGCGATCCATGATGGTCGAAGTCTTGCAAGAGAATTACATAAGAACTGCGTTCGCCTATGCTATTCCAGAAAGAAAAATATATTTTAGATACGCTCTGAAAAATGCGATAGCCCCTGCGATGGTTACGGTTGCACTCTCTTTTGCGTACACACTCGTGGGAGCTTTCCTCGTGGAGCTGATATTCAACTGGCCCGGTTTGGGACGGTACGCAGCGAATGCCATTTTGAGTATGGATTATCCGGCGATCGTCGGTGTAACGATCGTCACCTCGGTGTGCTATGTCTTCATCAATTTCCTCGTTGACGTGATTCAGGCGAAGATCGATCCTAGGATAAGGTTCTGAGGGGGTATAATTTTTGAGTCTGAAGCTTCTGAAGCTTGCGTTTAAAAATACATTCGCCAGATTCAGTCTCCTGATCGTTCTGATTTTCGTCGCGATGGCTCTGACAGCTCCGTGGATAGTTCCCTACAAGGAGCAGGCACTCGGTGAACCGAACATGGCTGAACGTCTGCAACCACCGAGTTTGAGACACCCTTTCGGTACCGACCACATGGGTCGAGACATTCTGAGTCGCGTAATGTATGGCTCAAGGACGTCACTCGTGATAGCAGTCCTGGTCGTGTTCCTTTCAGCTTTGATAGGTGTCCCCATTGGCCTGATCTCGGCTTACTTTGGAGGATTCGTGGACAACATTCTGATGCGTTTCACCGATATTTTTCTCTCCTTTCCACCGCTCTTACTGGCGCTCCTGATTGCCTCCACACTCGGTAAGGGTTTGTTCAACGCCATACTTGCATTGGTGGTGACGTGGTGGCCCTGGTACGCCCGCTTGGTGAGATCTCAGGCACTGTCTATAAAGACTTTTGCGTACGTAGAAGCCGCCAAAGCTGCGGGTGTCTCCAGCGCAAAGATCATGTTCAGGCATATACTGCCAGGCTGTATCGCTCCACTCGCAGTTCAGTGCACAATGGACATGGGTAGCGCGATACTCGAAGCGGCAGCACTATCGTTCCTTGGTCTCGGTGTTCAACCCCCGAAAGCTGATTGGGGATTGATGATCAGCGAGGGAAAGGCTTACTTTTTGAACTACTGGTGGGTTCCCACGTTTCCAGGATTGTTCGTACTGTTGCTCGTCGTGTCCTTCAACCTGCTTGGTGACGTACTCAGAGAATTGATAGACCCAAGGCTAAGGAGGAGAATGCTGGTTTGAAAGAGCTGGTCAGGTTTGAAAACTATTCTTTGAGTTTCAAAACGCTTTATGGAAAGGTCAGGGCGCTGAGGAACGTGTCTCTGACTATCCAGAGTGGCGAGATCGTCGCTCTCGTTGGCGAAACCGGCTGTGGTAAGACGGTGACAGGCCTTTCCATCATAGGACTTCTACCTGAAAATGCTGTGTACAGTGGCACGATATTCTTCAAGGGGATGAAAATCGATCGAGAGACCGTCAAAAGCATACGCGGCAAGGAAGTGGCGGTTGTGTTCCAGGATCCTTCGTCTTCATTGAACCCATTGTACACAGTTGAGCAGCAACTTGTCGACGTGTTGATGAGCAGATGGAATATGACCAAAAACGAAGCAAAGCAGAAAATACCTGAACTGCTCAAGCAGGTTCAACTCCTCGATGTGGACAGGGTGCTTCGAGCCTATCCACACGAACTTTCCGGAGGCATGAGACAGCGCATCATGATAGCCATGGCGCTGGCCTGCGAGCCGAGCTTACTCATAGCAGATGAACCGACCACAGCACTCGACGTCACTGTCCAGCGGCAGATCCTCTATCTGCTCTGGGAATTGCAACGAACGAAGAAATTCTCAGTTCTTTTCATCACACACGATCTCGGCATCGTTGCCCAGCTTGCCGATAGGATCGTGGTGATGTACGCGGGAAGTGTTGTTGAAATTGCACCGAAGAAGTTACTGTTCACGAATCCGTTGCACCCGTACACAGTTGGCCTGCTGAATTGCGTACTGGATCCCCGACGGAAAAAGCTTCCGGAGCCTATTCCTGGTTCTTTACCGTCGCTCACTGAAATCTCCAGTGAATGTGCTTTCCGGGAGAGATGTGGACACGCGTTCGATGAGTGCAGCATCTCGACACCCAACTTGGTGGAGGCGGAACCAAACCATTTCGTTTTCTGTCACCGCTGGAGGGAACAACGTGGTTGAGGTGAGGAACCTCAAAAAATATTTCGTGCTCCGAGGAAAAGGTCTGTGTGGCAAAAAGATTCTTGTCAGAGCGGTTGATGATGTGACTTTTTCAGTACAGGATGGTCAGAGCATCGCCATCGTGGGAGAATCGGGCAGTGGCAAAAGCACGCTGATTCGGTGTATCAATGGCTTGGTCAGGCCAACCAGCGGACAAGTCTTCATAGATGGTCAATCTGTCACGCTCCTCACAGGGAGAGAATACAGAAAAAAAGTTGCGAGGAAGATTCAGATGGTCTTTCAGGACCCTGTAACATCTCTGAATCCGCGACTCAAGGTTTTTGACATCATCGTCGAACCCGTACTTGCACAGCGGAGGATGCGCAGATCGCAGCTGGCAGATCTTGTCAACGATCTTCTCCAAAGGGTCGGGCTGGATCCCAAACTTTCTGACAGATACCCCGGAGAACTCAGTGGTGGTCAATGCCAGAGGGTGGCCATAGCGAGGGCACTCTCTGTACGACCGAAGATCCTCCTCTTGGACGAACCCACTTCCTCTCTGGACGTCTCTGTGCAGGCGCAGATCCTGAAGCTTTTAAACGAGTTGCGACAGAATTTGCACCTGAGTTACATATTCGTCAGTCACGATCTGGGAGTGGTGCGGAACATTGCAGAAAGGGTCCTGGTCATGTATCTGGGAAAACTGGTTGAAATCGGTCCAACGGAAGAAGTCATGAACCGTCCCATTCATCCTTACACAAAACTCTTTATCGAATCTGTATTCTATCCGGACCCAAACGTTGAAATGAAAAAACCTGTCGCCCTGAGGGAACCTGATGGATACACCAATACTGGCTGCAATTTCAAAAACAGATGTGTCTATGCCACCCGGGACTGTGAGAGTTACGATATGAATCTTATCGAAGTTTCACCAGAAAGGTTCGCATCGTGCATCAGATGGAAGGAGGTAAATTCATGGTCGAACTGACTCTGAACGATGTCGAAACGATCCTTCTCGGCTGTGCGATCTTGGGAACCGGCGGAGGAGGAGACCTACAAAAGGGCCTCGAAATCGTGAGGAGCGCTGTGAGAGACAAAATAGTCATGATGTCAGTCGATGAACTCAGCGACGATGATCTGGTTGCGTGTCCATATTTCGTCGGGTCTGTTTCTCCGCGGGATGTGAACGTAACGCAAAGAAAAGTAGAATCACCGGTACTGGAATCCTTTAAGCTTCTGGAACGCTACGTGGGAAAGAAATTCAGTGCCGTTTTCCCAACCGAGCTCGGTGGGGGAAACACAGCAGTTGCTTTCGAAGTTGCCGCACGTTCGAACGTCCCCGTTCTAGATGCGGACCCTGTTGGAAGAGCGGTCCCCGAGGTTCAGCACACGAGTTTCTACCTGCTCGAAATTCCCATGACACCCTTCACAATCTGTAACTATCTTGGTGACAAGGTGA
The DNA here is from genome assembly GCF_011057685.1 of Thermotoga sp. Ku-13t. Taxonomy (NCBI): domain Bacteria; kingdom Thermotogati; phylum Thermotogota; class Thermotogae; order Thermotogales; family Thermotogaceae; genus Thermotoga; species Thermotoga sp. Ku-13t. Next base: position 430,431 of record NZ_LNFY01000001.1, read on the forward strand.
TAGTAGACGAAGTCAGCTGTGACGAACAGGCTGAGGAGATCACCCGAGCCATCGCCGTGGTCAGCGGTGGTAAAGTTGGCGTGACTTCTCATCCATTAAAAGGTTCTGTCGTGAGAGAAAGTATCGTGAAGGGTACGATGAGTCTCGCCTGGCAGGTCGGAAAGGTGAGGCAGGAGGCTCTGCAAAAAGGGGAGGATCCCATAAAAGCCATAGCAAAAGTACTCGATGCCAGGATTTTGTTCGAAGGAGTGGCAGACTCCGACGCTGTATGGGAAGATAAAGCTGGCTTCACGTACGGTGACATGTTTTTCACAGGCGTTGGCATCTTTGCGGGCAGAAAATTCAGGATCTGGTTCAAGAATGAAAATCTGATTGCATGGTTAGACGGACAAGTATGTCTGACGTGTCCGGACCTCATCATCGCACTGAGGGCCGAAGATGGTTCACCCGTTCTGAACCCACAATTGAAGAAGGGAGAACACGTGTTCGTGCTCGGTGCAGCGGCCAGCGAATTGTGGCGGAGCCAGAAGGCAATAGAGATTTTTGGACCCAGGCATTTCGGCTTCGACTTCGATGCCGTACTTTTGAAGAAGGAGGAAGGCAGATGAGGTTCGACCTGTCCAGGCCCGCAACAAAACTAGTTCGTGAGATACTGAGAGTGAGAAACGATGAAGAAGTCGTGATCAGTTACGATACACTTTCACACCTTCCAGTGATCGAAGCAGTTGCAAGTGAGGTTGTTAGAGCCGGTGCAAAGCCACTCTTGTTGTGCGTGGCAGCCCCGAGGGGAGTGGGCAAAGCCGCAGATCCTGAATTACCTTTGAAATCTCTGAGTGCAGCGCTCCAGAACGCCGATGTGTGGGTCGAGTTCAATGAGCGATGGTTGCTGTATTCTTCGGCCTTTGAAGCCGCGATCAAGAACCGGAATCTGAGGTACATGTGCCTCGTTGGAATGGACGAAGCGATGTTTGCTCGAACACTGAACATAGAACTCGAGAAACTGGGCAGGTTCATGAGAACTCTCTCAGAGATTTTGAAGAATACAAGAGAAGTTAGGATACAGAACCCATCTGGTACTGATGTGACGTTCAGGAACCATCCTGAACGGCCGATCATCAGCGATCATGGGGACGCTGGTAAACCTGGTATCCACATGCTCCCTGGCCAGATGAGCTGGACCCCGATCGAAAATTCGATCGACGGCACAATAGTGTTCGACGGCTCGATCGTTCCACCCATCGGGATACTGAAAGAACCCGTAGCCCTGACGATCAGGGCAGGTAGAATCATCGAGATAACGGGCGGCAAGGAGGCTCGACGTTTCGAATCCTGGTTGAGATCCTTCGGACATGAAGATATGTTCAAACTCGCACATATCTCACTCGGGTTGAACCCTGGAGCCGTACTGAGTGGGAACATTCTGGAAGACGAACGTGTCTGGGGCTGCAGTGAATGGGGCATAGGTTACACGAGTGAGGACCTCGTTCCCGATCGAACAGAGCTCGATCAGGCGCCTTCGCACTGTGACGGTGTGTGCCTGAACTCTACGATCGTCGTGGATGGGAGGATCATCTTCAAAGAAGGTAACTTGGTAGATGAACAGCTGTTGAAGATCATCAGTTGAAAAAACGGGGGCGCTATCCGATTCATTTTGTCTTCATCGTGCGGTGCGATACAATCTTCACAGGAGGGGGTGACTCAAGGTGAGGAGGTTCGTCATCTTCCTATTGTTGATCTGCGTTGTTGCTTTGTTTGCGGCGAGACTGACGATCCTGCACATCAACGACACGCACGGTCATGCGTGGCCATGGAACGAAACGAACAATCCAAACATCGGAGGATTCGCTGCGATCGCAACGATCGTTGAAGAAGTCAGAAAAGAGGTGGAAAGTGCGGGAGGCCATGTTCTGTTCTTGCACGCTGGGGACATGAACACGGGTGTTCCCGAGTCGGACATGCTCGACGCCGCACCGGACATAGTCGCGTTCAACATGATGAAGCTCGATGCGATGGTGCTGGGGAACCACGAGCTCGACAAACCCAAACAGGTACTCGCACGACAGATGAAACTCGCCAAGTTCCCAATGCTAAGTGCCAACTTCCACGACCCGGAAGGTGTTGTGAAGCCTGAACCGTACATCGTAAAAGATTTTGGCGATGTGAAAGTGGCCATCATTGGTCTAACCACCGAGGAAACTGCGATCCTTGAACCACTGCATCTGAAAGGTGCAACGTTTGCCAACTGCGTCGAAACGGCGAAGAGACTCGTCGAAGAACTGAAGGGCAAAGTGGACATCATAGTGGTTCTGGCACACCTTGGCTGGGAACCCGGAGGGGAAGGAAAGACCACCAGCAAGCAACTCGCTCAACTCGTGGACGGTATCGACGTGATCGTGGATGGTCACAGTCACACGAAGTTCGAAACAGCGCAGGTTGTGAACAACGTCATCGTTGTACAGGCCTGGGAGTGGGGCAAATACGTTGGGAGGCTGGATCTAGAAATTGAGAATGGAAAGATCGTTTCTCACAGCTGGAGAGCGATACCAGTTAACCTGAAAGTGTACAAAGGAAAGGACGAACAGGGTAAGGACATCTACGAGTTCGTCGATAAACCCTACGAAGAACATTTCTACGTCAAAACCGTGCTCGATTATTTCAGAGAACTCGGTGGTGAGCGACTCAACACAGTGATCGGTAAAACACGCGTTCTACTCGATGGAGAACGTGCGAACGTTCGTTCTAAGAGCACGAACCTGGCGAACATGATCTGCGATGCCATGATGTGGAAGGTCAACGCCGACGTTGCGCTCATGAACGGTGGAGGAATAAGGGCTTCGATAAGACCTGGTGACATCACCGTGAGAGACGTCCTGACAGTTTTGCCGTTCGGAAACACGCTCTACGTCTTGAAGATGACGGGAGAACAGCTGATGAAAGTTTTGGAGTACGCCGCGACTGTGAAGGAAGGACAGGGTGCCTTTTTGCAGGTTGGAGGTCTGACGTGGAAAAGCGTTGCTGGCAAGGTCGTCGAAGCTAAGGTGAAGGGCGAACCCATAGACCCCAGCAGGACGTATGTGGTTGTGACGAACAACTACCTCGCCGGTGGCGGTGATGGTTACACCATGCTCACCAACCTGCCCGGTTACGACACCGGTTTCAGACTCGACAGCGTGCTTGTAGAGTACATCCAGACCGTGCTCGAGGGAGAGATAAAAGACTACGATTCGTCGTTGAGGTACGTAAGGGAATGAACGAAGGGGCCCGGCCGGGCCCCTTTCGTTTTATCTTTCACCCACGACTGTTCCAGGTATCCTCAATCTTTTCTCGAGCCGTGAGAAGGCGTACGCGCTGAGCCACACAATGGAAAGGTAGATCAGCGCTGTGAGCAGATAGACCTTGAAGAACTCGAAATTTCTGCTCGCTATGAATTTCGCCTGCGCCATCATCTCAGGTGCTCCTATGATGTAAGCCATTGAAGTGTATTTGAGTAAGTATATGAATTCGTTCGTCCACGCGGGGATGACACGCCGCAGAGCCTGTGGCAGGATGATCAACCTCACAGCTTGCCATTTGCTCATACCGACGGAGTAGGCTGCTCTCATCTGTCCTGCTCCGATCGATTGAACCGCACCCCTTATGTACTCGGCTTGGTATGCCGCACTGTTTATTGTGAAACCTATCAACGCTGCGACCAGCGGTGAGAGCCTAATCCCGTAGGCAGGCAGACCGTAGTAGAGTATGAAGAGCTGAACGAGCATGGGTGTTCCTCTTATCAGTTCTATGAAACCAGCGCAGAGCACGCTCACAATTTTGTTCGCAAAAACTCTTCCCACGCACAGTGCTATGCCGATCAAAAGTCCGGCCCCGGCAGCGAGCATGGTGAGATACAACGTAACTACGAGCCCGTTCATCAACTTCGGCAGAGATTGCTGCACGATTTGCAAAAAGCTCATCGCGCCTTCTCCCCGTACAGCTCGCTGAGTTTCTTGAGAAACTGTCTCGCACGGTCGGTCTTGGGGTTGGTGAAAAACTCTTCGGGTGTGCCCTGCTCCAGAATCACGCCGCCTTCCATGAATATGATCTCGTCCGCCACACTCCGTGCAAAACCAAGTTCGTGTGTAACCACAACCATCGTCATACCTTCTCTGGCGAGGTCCGTCATCACCGACAACACCTCACCGATGAGCTCAGGGTCGAGTGCCGAGGTCGGTTCGTCGAAGAGTATGAGCTTCGGTCTCATCGCGAGGGCTCTGGCGATGGCGACACGCTGTTTTTGACCACCGGAAAGCTGAGACGGATAATGGTTCGCCTTGTCCAGCAGCCCGACCTTTCTGAGTTGTTCGAGGGCGATTTCTGTCGCTTCTTCCTTGGAGAGCTTTTGAACCTTCATGGGACCGATCCTCACGTTGTCGAGCGCGGTCAGATGGTTGAACAGGTTGAAATCTTGAAAAACGAAACCTATCTTCTGCCTCATCTTCTGGGCGTTCCTCGATGTGATCTCTTCACCTTCGAGAAAAACTCTGCCAGAATCAGGTTCGACGAGACGGTTTATGCAGGCGAGCAGGGTGCTCTTGCCCGTCCCGCTCGGACCCAGAATGACCACAGTTTGGCCCCTCTTCACATCAAAAGAAACACCCTTCAACACTTCGAGAGAACCGAAACGTTTTCTCAGATCCTCCACTCTCAACACGACGTCATCCACGTCAATGCGGTACCTCCCTCATCTCGAAACCGGGGATCGTGAGTTTCTTTTCAATCGTGGCAAAAATCTTGTTGGCCGAAACTGTCAAAATGAGATATATCGCCGCGCAGGTTAAAAAGATCAGCATGGGTTCATACGTTCTCGCCACGATGTAACTGCCTTGCCTGAGAAGCTCCACCACGCCGAGTGCGTAAGCCATTGAAGAATCTTTCAGTACCACTGTCAGTTCGTTGGTCCAAGGAGCGATCGAGAACCTCAGAGCCTGGGGAAAAATTACGTGCCAGAAAGTTTGTATCTTGCTCATACCGAGCGAGTAAGCTGCGAGCGTCTGACCCTTAGGCACGGAAAGTATCGCACCTCTGAAAATCTGTGACTGATAAGCGGAACTTCTTATGCCAAGTCCAAGAACACAGGCAAAAAACGGTTCGAGTCTGATCCCTATCTCGGGAAGGCCGTAGAAGATGAGCATCAGAAGGACGAGCAAGGGTATGCTGCGAAAAGTTTTTTCATAGATCGAACAGATAACTCTATTGACTCGTCCGCCGTAAACTTGCAGGAAACTCACAGGTACAGCGATGACGAGCCCAAGTAAAAGAGAAAGTACAGTCAACTGGACTGTCACGAGCGTTCCTTTCAGCAGGAACGGTAAGGAATCGACAATCAGTTTTAACCTCTCTATCCTCTACACTCCCCCGTGGCCTTTCAGAAGTATTTATCGATCAGCTCGGCCATTTTTCCAGACTCTATAATCTGTTCCAGCGCCTTGTTTATAGCTTCGAGAAGTTCTTTGTTGCCTTTCTTAACAGCGATGCCGTATTGTTCTCCCGTCACTATGATACCGACGACCTTGACGGGTTTCGTGGCAGCGAACCTGTTCGCGACGGGCGAGTCGAGTACTATGGCGTCGATGTTCCCGTTCAACAGATCGCTCAGTGCCAGCACGAACGTATCGTACCTTTTCAGGTTCTTCTCCGGCAGGATGCCCTTTCCAACGAGCTCGTCCGTGCACCATAGATCACCCGTTGTACCTGTTTGAACACCGATCTTGTACTTGCCGAACAGCACAGTGATCGTCAGGTTCGAATCAGCCCTGACTATGATGCTCTGGTCCGCAGTCCAGTAAGGTATGGAGAAATCCACAACCTGTTTTCTCTCATCCGTGATCGTCATCGCCGCAGCAGCCACATCGATCTGTCCAGCGCGGAGCGCAGGTATGAGCGAATCGAAACTCATGTCCACGAACTTCAACTCAAAGCCGGCGATTTTCGCGATTTCCCTGATCAAATCCATGTCGAATCCCACGAACTGACCGTTCTCGATGTACTCAAAAGGCGGAAAGTCAGCACTGGTCCCGACCGTGATCGTTTTTGAGAATGACAGCGTCATCACGGCGCACAGCAGAAGAACAAACAGTTTGAACTTCACGAACAACACCTCCCCTCAGGTTTTCGTCTATCAACTCAGTTGTGTTGAACATTATACCATGAAATTCACATCACTCAAGCGTTTGCCATTCAACATGGAACGTTCCTGGCCTGTCGATCCGCTGGAACGTGTGTGCACCGAAGAAGTCTCTCTGAGCCTGTATCAGATTCGCTGGCAGGTTCTCGCTGATCAAACTGAACAGATAATCCAGACACGCGTTCAGAGCGGGTGTAGCTATCCCACAGGATCTTGCGAAGTTGCTGACCTTGATTGCCGATGGGAGCCTTTCTTCGACGAACTTTCGAGCTTCCTCATCGTCCAAGAAAGTTACGTTCTCCGGAGAATTCTTCAGCAAGCTTCTGAGAAAATCCAGCATCTTCGATCTGATGATGCAGCCACCCTTCCAGATGCGCAAAACTTCGAGCAGATCCACACCATAGTTGAACGATTTCGAAGCCTCGTGGATGAGCCAGATTCCCTGAGAGTAAGACAAAAAGTAGGCAAGCGACAGGGCCCGTCTCAATTCCTCGACTTCGACGCTTCCATCCCGTTTCACGGCAGGTTCGTACCGCTTCGAAAGTTTCTGTCTTTCCTCTTTGTAATAGGACACCACGCGGGCGAAAACCGAAGCTGCCATGGAGAAGGCGGGGACTCCGAGATCGAGGGCGACTTGAGTGGACCATTTACCCGTTCCTTTCTGCTCGGCTTTGTCGAGTATCAACTCAACGAGCGGTTTACTGGTTTCCTCATCTTTCCAGTTCATGATCTTGAAGGAAATCTCCATCAAGAAAGACGAGAGTTCTCCCCTGTTCCAGTCTTCAAATATTTCTCCAATCTGCTCGCTGGAAAGTTTCAGAGCCTTTCGCATCACATCGTAAACCTCTGCGATGCTCTGCATGATGCTGTATTCGATGCCGTTGTGGACCATCTTCACGAAATGTCCCGCCGATCCGTCTCCGACGTAGGTACAGCATGGACCATTTTCTGTCTTCGCAGCTATGTCAAGCAAGATCTTTTCAACAAGCTGGTACGCCTGCTTGGTCCCCCCTGGCATGAGAGATGGTCCATGCAAAGCACCGTACTCGCCACCCGAAACACCCATACCCAGATAAAGGATGCCTTCCTTTTCGAGCTCCCTTATCCTTCTGTCTGTATCGGCGTAGTGTGAATTTCCGCCGTCTATGATCAAATCTCCGCGCTCCAGATGCGGCAACAGCTCATCTATCATGTCGTCCACAGGTTGACCCGCCTTGACCATGAGCACGATTTTCCTCGGCTTTTCGAGGCTGTCCACGAAATCTTCGATGCTGTAAGTGGGTATTATCTTTTCAGACTTCACCCTATCATCAACGAACTTCTTCGTCCTCTCGGCGGTTCGGTTGTACACCGCGACACTGTAACCTTTTCGAGCAATGTTCAGAGCCAGATTCTGCCCCATGACAGCAAGACCTATGAGACCTATATCTGCTTTCACAGCGTCCGACCTCCTTGAGTTTTCGTCTCGATACAATGATACATCACAACATCATGGGAAGAGGAAATAGCTACCTTCTTTCAACAGAATCTGAACGGGTTCACCCACCTCGAAATCTTCGTCGCTGTTCACGAAGATGTTCTCCTCCAGATCCGTAAACATGATCTCATAACGTGTTCTCGCACCTATGTAGAGTTTGCCGACAACAGTACCGTTCAAAAGCACTTCCTTTGACGCTGTTTTTTTCAATGTTCCGGGACGAGCCATCCTCACTTCTTCTGTCCTTATAACCATGTTCACCTCTTCCACTCCCTCGGGAACGTCCAGCCCGATGTGCGCGACAAGCTGCGGTCTGGTGCGGACGACACAGTTCACACCAACGAAATCCGCGACGAACAAGTTCGCGGGCTTGAGGTATATCTCGCGAGGCTTTCCAACCTGCAATATTTTTCCGTTGTTCATGACAGCAATTCTATCGGCTATACTCAACGCTTCTTCCTGATCGTGTGTAACGTAGAGCGTTGCAATGTTGAGTTTCTTGAGCAAGGTTCTGAGTTCGAACCTGATCCTCATTCTGATCTTCGCATCCAGATTCGACAACGGTTCATCGAGCAGCAGCAGATCCGGTTCAACCACGATCGCTCTCGCCAGCGCCACTCTCTGCTGTTGTCCGCCGGAGAGCTGATTAGGTTTTCTATCTGCAAGATGTGCTATATCGAGAAAGTTCAGGGCCCATTCCACTTTCTCTCGTATTTTTTCTTTGCTGAGTTTTCTTACCTTCAAACCGTATGCGACGTTTTGAAAAACAGTCATGTGTGGCCAGAGCGCATAGTTTTGAAAGAACATCGCCACATTTCTCTTCTCTGGAGGCAGGTCTGTCACGTCGCAACCCTTTATGTAAATCCTCCCGGCATCCAATTGCACAAAGCCCGCGATGGATCTCAGCAAAGTCGTTTTCCCAGAACCACTCGGCCCGATGACCGCGAACAGTTCCCCTTCTTGGATCTCCGCAGACACATCGTCCAGTGCCCTCACGTTGCCATAATACTTCCTGAGGCCCTCAACCCTCAGCACGTCCATGTTCTCATCCCCCAATCCCAGCTATGTACTCAGCCTTCAGAAACTTCTCGATGACGAGCATGAACAACAGAGATGGCACCATCAGCACGATGGCGATCACGCTGGCTATCTGCATGTTGTAACCAGCGCTCGCGGTATACATCAGCACGGGTGCCGTTTGTATGAAGGGAGCACCGATGAAAAACGCAGCGTTGAATTCACCCATCGACCAGAGAAACACGTGTATCGCGCCCGCAACGATGCCTGGAATCCCCAGCGGAAACGTGATCGTCCAGAACGCACGGAACCTGCTCGCTCCAAGATTCTGTGCTGCTTGCTCGAGATCGAGTGGGATGGACTTGAACGTCGCAGTTATTATCCAGAGAGAGAAGACGAGCGATGCCATGGTGTGTGCCAGGATGATACCCCACGGATTGCCCCTCAGTCCGATCTTTCCGAAGACGCGAGCGAGGTTGATGAAAACGGGAAGCTGAGGAAAAGCCTGGGGCATCAGAAACAGAAAGAGCAAAACACTCTCCGCCGGTAATCTGTAACGGGCGAAGGCGTAGGCGGCGGGGATCGCAACCGAGATCGAAAGTCCCACGGTTATCAAAGCTATCCTCAGACTCAGTATCAGGGAACTCAGTACTCTTCCCTGTCTGAACACTTCAGCCCAATAACGCAGTGTGAATTCTTGTGGAACTGGGCTTGGCCAGTACCAGATCCTTGCGAAACTCCATAACACTATCCCTACAAGTGGTCCCACCACAAGCAAAAGCACCACGAAAATCAACACCATTTTCAGAGTCATTTTGAGGATCGAGAATCCTGTCACGCTTTGATACCCCCTCGCTCGGCCGCCATGAACTTCAGATAGTAGATCGCAAACACCATGACGATCAAATAAGAAATCACACCAAGAGCGTTCGCAGTCCCCCAATCGTTGAAGTAGTTCACCCTGAACATCATGTTCACCGTGATCATGTTCGGGCTGGCGGGTCCGACCATGATCGGTATCGTTAGGCTGCTTATCGTCCTCACGAAGGTCAGTATGAACGCCACCATGATGGAAGGTCTACACATGGGAATGAGAACGTCGAACACGATCTTCCATCTGGATGCTCCTAAATTCTGCGCTGCTTCGATGTAGGCATTGTCCAAGCTCCTGAACGCTCCAAACACGATGAGCGCAGCGTAAGGAGTCATGACCCACACGAACGCCCAGACCAAACCAATCCAGCTTCGAGAAAGACCCGGTAGTTCTTCAATGCGCAGAATTCTGGTCAACAAGTTGTTCAGGGTTCCGTGCGGTGCGAGGAACACTCTCATCGCGTGTCCCACGATCAGGAAGGGTATGAACAAAGGCAACTTGTACATGATTTCCAGAAACTTCCAGCTCTTGAAGCGGAGATAACCGGACACGCCGATGCTCAGTCCCAAAGTGACGGCGGTCGCAACAAGGCTTATCACGACACTGTAGATGATGTCACGCCAGTAAATCTCAAAAACTTTCAGATAGTTCGCAAGACTAAACCTTCCCTGGGCAACGAAACTCATATAAACGGAGAGTGCCAGTGGATAAACATACAGCGCAACCAGGACAACCAATGCTGGAAGGATCAGCAGAAAACCAACCATGAGTTCTTTTTTTCGTCTCATGATTTCCTCCTCCAAAAAGAAAGGCGAGGCACGGGGCCTCGCCTCGGTTCATTTTTCAACCCATTTTTCGTAAGCTTCCAGCATCCTGGTTCTGTAGTCGGCTATGGGCATGCGTTTGCCAAACTTGAGAAGGTCTTCCTCTTTGATGTCCCGGTAGAGCCTATCGAAAACTTCTTTGCTCAGATATGGAGAGACGTATTCGATTCCGATGGCTGGATACCAGTTGAACCTGTCGACTATGTACTTTGCGTGCACAGCAGGGGACGAAACGAATTCGATCATCTTGAGCGCGTAATCTGCATTTGCAGCCTTTGTCGGTATCGCGAAGTACATAGGTTGGCCAGGCATGCCAGGTTCCGGCAGGATCAACCTGATGTTCGGATCCATCCTTCCTTCCCTTATCCACGTGTAGAACATGTCTACCCAAACTGGGCCCATCCAGATTTCTCCTCGGTTGAGTGCGTCGAGAGTACCCGCATTCCCCGATGTCAGTGTTACGTACTTGTTGAACTCTTTGAGTTCGGCGTAGATCTGCGGCCAGTCTTCCATGTACTTCTCGTCAAACGGGCCGTTCATCAACACATCAGGGTTCTTGGATTTCCAGTACACCCAGCCGAACACGAACGAGACGCCAGACATACCACCTTTGATACCGTTGTAGCCGAACTTCTTCGGATTCTCCTTCACCCATTCGACCAGCTCCGCGTAGCTCTTTGGTGGGTTCTTGACGAACCTTGGGTTGTAAGCTATGGCCGTCTGGCTGTGGAACATCGGCATGACGTACCCGTTCACGTTGATACCGAGCGCGACTTCTGCAGTCTTCATGGTCACCAGTCTTCTCGCGGTCAGAAAGTCTGTGTACTGTCTTATGAGTCCGCGTTCGATTGCCCAGATCGCCCCAGCCTCGTGGATCACGACCAGATCGATCGCCCACCTGTCCTTTCCGGAGTCTTTCTCAAGCTGCAACTGCTGGATGATCTGCTGTGAACCCGCATCTCCCGGCCCGGTACCGACAACCTTGACCTTCACGTTCGGGTACAGTTTTTCGAACTCTGGGGCGATCTCGTACTGGAAGAAGTCAACCATGTTCTGATCTCCAGCCACCATCATGGTGAGTGTGACCTTGATCGGAATGTCCGCCTGGGCGAGCAAAACAGCTGCGATGATTAGCATCAATACTCCACACAACTTCCTCATAAAAACTCACCTCCCCCTGGAATTTGATCGTAGAAAGTTCAAAGTTTTTTCAAAGAGTTTTGCAGAGTCTTAAAGGCCAAAGTCGCTGCCTCTTCCTGTCCCCCGGGCAACGGTAAGCACTCGACCGAAATGTAGCCTGCGTAATCGACTTCGTGCAGAGCCTTCAATATGGAATCAAAATTCAGATGACCTGAACCAGGCGCCCATCTGTTGCTGTCCGCGACGTGAAAGTGCTTGATCCACGCTCCAAAATTTCTTATGCTTTCTTCTATGCTGGCTTCTTCGATGTTCATGTGGAACGTGTCCGCGAGAATTCCAATGTTGCGCCTGTTCAGACTCTCAAGAACCAGTTTCGCATCCTGCAGTGTGTTGATGAAATCAGTTTCGTACCTGTTCAACGGTTCGATGACGAGTTCAACCCCTTTTTTCGCCGCGTGATCTGCAAGCTCATTGAGACTTTCTATGAACAGCTGTAATACGCTTTCGAAAGCCCTCTTTTCTCTCTTACCGCGGATCAGTCCAACGATCACTTTGGCTCCAAAAATGGAGGCAAAATCGATGTGATCCTTCAGTCTGTCCAGCGCGCGCCGTCTGACGAGAGGATCTTCCGATGTGATGCTCAAACCCTCCGCAAGATATGCCTGTCCCGTTCCGACCGCGACGACAGGCATTTTCAACTCATCGAGCAAACCCCTGAGTTCTTTCACGTTCACGACTTTCGGATCCCTCACAGCGATCTCAACCGCGTCGTATCCGATCCTCCTCGCCATCTCAACACCTTTCAACAAATCACCCTTGAACGCAAGCGCGTCGAACGCCGCATCCGACGTGCTCACAACCAGAGCGAGTTTCACCGTAACACCGCCCTTTCGATATGCTTCTCAACGAACTCTCTGAGCCCAACGTATCCGCAAGTGCTCAGAATCGTTCCAGCGTGATACCTCAAAGATGGTGGTGCGTCCGCGAACGTGATCCCAATGCCGGCTATCTTTATCATTTCAAGATCGTTTTCACCGTTCCCGAACGCGACAACGTCTTTCAGATCCAGTCGCAGAAACCCGCACAGCCATTTCAACGCTTCAGCTTTGCTCACCCCAGCTGGTAACACCTCGAGCAGGTTTTCCTCAGATTGTGTCACGTTGACACAAGGATCGTTGAGCTCTGTGAAAAATCTGAGTTTCGTCAGCTCGTTGACCAAACCGGCGATGACGATCTTTGTGACCGTTCTACCAGACAAACAGCTCAGGTTAACTAAGGGAAAATAGCTCAGCCCATCACGAAAGATGTAATCACTTGCGCGCAAGCCTGGATTCATGGCGTAAGCGTCTTCGTCAACGAAAAGAAAAAGGCTCACGGAAAGATCTTTGCATAGTGAGACGAACCTTTCAACGATGCTCCAGGGCAGTGATTTCGAAAAAATGTAACTACCGCTTGCAGGATCGTACACGCGTGCCCCGTTGAAGAGTATCACTGGAATTTTCAGTGAGAGTGCTTCGATGAATTGTCTGGTGCTCTTCAAAGAACGCCCTGTGGCGATGGTGCTTTTCACGCCAGAGATGTCGAGCTGCTTCAACAGATCCACGGTCCTTGGATCGAGCGTCCCGTCTTTTTCGAGGAGCGTCCCATCCAGATCGAACACGAGTAGCTTCACTGTTTCCTCACCACCGCCATGGATGATCTTCCGAAGCTGACGTGAACGATCTCCCTCACCTGTGGAACGTTTTGAGTCTCGTGGGCGTGGAGTTCCACGCTTATCTGCCCCAGATCCGTTTTGATTTCAAAGTAGAACGTTGAACCCGTGTAGATCCTCGTTACAACCTCACCGCTCAAGATTCCTTCCCGATCTGGCACGAACCTACCACCTTCGGGTCTGAGCACCAGCAACACTTCTTCTTTTGGGCTGAACGTCGTTCCCTGCCTTGCCTCGACGCTGATCTTTTTACCGTTTCTCAGCTCGACAAGGCACTCGTTCATCCTCTGTTCCACGATCGTCGCTTCGACAAAACTCGCCCGGCCTATGAAGCCAGCCACGAAAACGTTCGCAGGAAATCTGTACAGCATCTCAGGTGTGTCTTTCTGGACGATCTTCCCGTCCTTCATGACTATCACGTAATCGGAAAGCGTCATCGCTTCGAGTTGATCGTGCGTGACGTAAATGCTCGTGATACCGAGCTCCATCTGTATCTTTCTCAATTCAACCCTCATTTGCTCTCTCAATTTCGCATCCAGGTTGGACAACGGTTCATCCAGAAGCAACACCTTCGGTTCGACCACCAAAGCTCTGGCCAGCGCGACCCTCTGCTGTTGACCGCCGGAGAGCTGGCTGGGATACCTTTTCTCCAGTCCTGAAAGTCCAACCAGGTTCAACATGTGGATGACTTTTTCACGGATCTTTTCCTTCGACAATTTGCGTACCCTCAATCCATAAGCCACGTTCTCGAACACGTTGAGATGTGGGAACAGCGCGTAGCTCTGGAACACCATCGATGTCGGACGACGGTTCGGAGGGAAATCGTTGACGACGACACCGTCGATCAATATCTCGCCTGATGTAGGAATTTCGAATCCACCTATCAGCCTCAACGTTGTAGTCTTACCACAGCCAGACGGTCCCAGCAACGTTACTAGCTTTCCCTTTTCAACGCCAAAACTCACATCATCCACGGCCCTCACGATAGAGTGCGTCGCGGGATCTTTGAACAATTTGACCAGATTTCTGACTTCGATGTAGTATTCGCTCACCTCTCGACCCTCCTGAGCTTCATCTGATAGGAGACGTTGACCGTCATGAACCTCATCAAGAACATCGCGGTGACCACGAAGCCTATCAGTGTACAACTCAAAGCGGCAGCCTGCGAAAGATCCCCGTTGCTCACTGCCCCCAGGATGCGTACCGTGATCAAATTCCACTTCGCCGAAACGACGAAGATCACGGCACTGATGGCTGTCATGCTACGCACGAACGCGTTGAAAAGAGCTGTGAAAAATGCGGGCATCAGGAGCGGTAACGTGATCTTCCAGAACGTCTGGTAACTGTTGCTCCCAAGATCCATAGATGCTTCCTCGATGGACTTGTCGATCTGGTAAAGTGCCGCGACTCCGTTCTGAACACCGACCGGAAGTTCTCTGAAGACGAACACAAGGATTATGATCAGGGCAGTACCGGTCAGGATCAAGGGCTTCTGGTTGAACGCCAGCAGATACCCGATGCCAACGACCGTACCGGGAACCGCAAAAGGCAGCAAAGAAACAGCCTCCATGATCCTTCTGCCAAAAAACTCTTTTCTGGCGACAAGATAAGCTATCATGATACCCAGCACACCACATATGGGGGTCGCTATCGAAGCGAGCAGGAGAGTGTCCTTCAAATATTCCCAGCTGAAGTTGAAAACGTACTTGTAGTTGTCCAGTGTGAACGAATGATTCACACCCCAAAGTTTGGTGAATGAACCGAGAAAGACCGTACCGTAGAAGAGCAATATTGAAGCTGTAAGCAAAAGACAGATCACTGTCAACACGGCTTTCGCCCATCTCGGTAACTCCATAGCTTTGGATATGAAACTCTTCCCAGTCACGGTCACGAAAGATTTCCTGGACAGCCAGTATCTTTGGACGAAGAAGGCGATCAATGTGGGTATCAGCAGTATGATAGCGAGAGCTGAACCGTGTGATAGTCTGTAACTGCCGGTGATCTCCAGATACGCAGCGACGCTGAGAACGTGGTATCTACCGCCAAGTACAAGGGGATTACCAAAATCGGCCATGGACTGTGAAAAGACGAGCAACCACGCTGACAGTACGCCTGGTAGACTCAGCGGGAAAGTCACGCGCCAGAAGGTTCTCCATTTGCTGTAGCCGAGGCTCTGCGAGGCCTCTTCAAGGTCCGATCCTATCGACAACAGAGTGCCTTCGAGTGTCAAGAAAGCCGTTGGAAAGTACGCGAGCGTTTCTACGATGACGAGGCCCCAGAAACCGTATATTTCGAACGGCGGGATCCCGCCGAAAAGTTTTCTTGTGAAAAGACCGTTCCTGCCGAAAAGCAGAATCGCGGCCAGTGCAACAACGAATGGTGGTGAAACTATGGGAAAGGTTGCAACGGTTCTGAAAAAGTTCCTCGCAAACACGTTCGCCTTCGCCACTGAATAGGCGAAGACGTAACCGATCAGAACGCCGAAGCAGGCCACGGTGACTCCAAGCTTGAGGGTGTTGAATATGGGCACTAAGAAATATCTTTTCGAAAATATCGTTCTGTAGACCGTCAAATCGAAGACACCGAGTTTCGATTCAAAGCTCTTCAAACCGACCATGAAGATCGGATAGATCACGAACAAGAGCAACAGAACCCACACGAGTACTATCATGGCAAACAGAACCGGTTCGTTCAGAAGCCTCTTCATTTGCTTGAACATTCCTCCGCACTCCTTGAAGAGCTGGCGCGCTTCCACGCGCCAGCCTCATACTCATCTGCTGTATTCGATTTCTTCCTTCCAGCGTTCGATCAATCTGTCTTTTTCTCTGCCAAAGTATTCGAAGTCCATCTGGACGAGCTTGACTTCCTCAAGCCTGATGACGCCTTCGGCAACCTCAGCTTCGGGATTTGCAGGCAACCTGTACCATTCTTTCATCAGATTCTGTGCCTCGACGCTGAGCATCCAGTCGATGAACTTCGCTGCGAGGTCTGGTTCTGGTCCACCCTTGATGATCGACATGGCCCCTATCTCGTAACCTGTTCCTTCTCTCGGGAACGTCAGCACCAGCGGATAACCCTTAGCGATACCCCTTGCGATGATGTCGTGGGCGAACGCAATGCCAACCGCAGCTTCGCCAAGGCCAGCTTGCACCACGGGCGCGGAACCAGACTTCGTGTATTGCTGGATCTGCTTGTCGAGCTTTTTCCAGTATTCGAACGCCTCATCTTCACCCATCAGGGCTATCAACGATGCTAAGATCGTGTAGGCTGTACCAGAGGTGTACGGGAACGCCACGGAGATCAGACCTTTGAATTCGGGTTTCAAAAGATCGTACCAGGATGTGGGTGGATCCACCTTGAGCTTCTTCAAAATTTCTGTGTTGCTCGCAAAACCGATGGCGCCGAAGTAGATCCCGACCCAGTAACCCTCAGGATCTTTCAAGCTCTCCGGGACCTTCTCTGTCATTGCAGATTTGTACGGTGCGAGCAACCCTTTCTTCTTGGCCGCGATCTGATCCACGGCGGGCCCGCCGAACCAGATGCTCGCCCTTGGATTCTTCGACTCGGCCTCAACACGCGCGAGTAACTCTCCGGAGGACAACCTGACCACTTCGACTTTGATTCCCGTCGCCTGTTCGAACGCCTTCACGTAGATAGGCCACTCGTTTTCGTCCAGTGCGGTGTACATGTGCAGGACTCTTTCGGATGCTAATCCTACAAACACGAGCAACAAGATCAATCCAGTGGAAACGAGTTTCCTCATGCAACCTCACCCCCTCTGTAAGGTCCTGCATATTGCATCTTGGCAGAAGTTATCCTCGCCGCAAGGTTAACGGCTTCTTGCAAACTTTTCCCGTTCAACAGGGCTGCCAGAAAGCTCGCTAAGCACGTATCACCTCGACCTGTACGACCCAACATTTTGTATTCCGAGAAATTCGCCCGGTAGAAATCTCTACCATCGAACGCTATCACACCATTTTTGTGCGTTGCGAGCACGATTTTCATTCCGAACCCTGAGAGGACTTTGCACGCCCTTTCCAGGTCCTTTTCTTGAGTCATGACGTAAGCTTCGTTGTTGTCGACTTTGAAAATATTGATGAGCGGAAGGTACTTTTCTTTATCCCACCAGTCGCGGTAGATCATCCTGCCATCTTCAAGCACGTTCCTCAGAAAACCCTGAGCATCGACGACGAGTGTGTCCACACACTGACGCAGTTGCTTCAAGAGTTCCTCTGGAAACTCACCGCGCCACAGTGCGCTGACGACCACCACGTTCGTTCTCACATGAACCAGATCGGCCGTTTCGAAGGGGTCTGCTGTGTGGAGGATACGGCTCATCCTTTCGTCGGGATTGTCCGAAGGATAGACGTTTTCTATCGTGGTGGTTTGAGAACTTGTCAGTGCGATCAGCTCTGCACCAGCCTCTTCGATCGGTTCGAACAACGAAACATCCTGGCTCGACACTTTCGTTACCACGACGCACCGCACGCCGAGTCTTTGTGCCGCTATCGAACCGTAGAAGACCCCGCCTCCCGGCACGATGACGGTTTCACTCGGTGTTTTGTTGATATCCTTAGAGACATGACCCACGAACGTGATTTTCGCCAAACATATCACCTCATTTGACCCCCGCAGCGGCAGCGATGAGGTCCATCACCTGCTGTGGTGTGACTTCTTCGCGTTTGTAATCACCGATTTTCTCTCCACGTTCCAGAATCACCAGCCTGTCAGCGACTTCATAAACGTGGTAGATGTTGTGGCTGATCAGCACGACCGATATGCCTCTTTTCTTCGCCTCGAGTATGTGCTCAAGTACGCGTTTCGTCTCACCAACTGAGAGCGCCGCAGTGGGTTCGTCGAGTATCAGAAGCTTAGCCCCGAAGTGGTAAGCCCTGGCTATGGCCACGGCCTGCCTCTCACCACCCGAGAGGAAAGCCACCGTGTCGTCGACGCTCCGTACGTTTATTCCTATTTCTGAGAGCGCTTCACGTGCGATCTTTCTCATCTTCTTCTTGTTCAAACATCGGAACGGCCCAAACTGCTTCACGATTTCCCTACCCAGAAAAAAGTTGCGCCACAGCGGCATCAGATTGACCAGGGCAAGGTCCTGATAAACAGTCTCGATACCGTGTTCGCGCGCTTCACAGGGTGAACTGAACTTCACGCGTTGACCTTCGAAATAGATCTCGCCTTTGTCGGGCTGATAATAACCCACCAGAATCTTTACGAGCGTTGACTTCCCAGCGCCGTTGTCACCCAGCAAACCGACGACTTCCGCGTGACCTACCGCAAAATCAACACCTTTGAGTGCCACAACCCTTCCGAAACTCTTCCATATGTTCTTCATTTCGACCAAGTAACTCATCCGGCCACCTTCTTTCTAATGCGTGCGTTGATCACTGCTGCAACAATCAAGATGACACCAATGAAAGCCCTGTACCAGTAAGCCGGAGCACCCGCCAGAACCAACCCATTTCGAACCATGCTTATCATGAACGCGCCTATGCAAGCCCCCACTACGCTGCCATAGCCACCTGTTAGAAGCGTGCCTCCCATCACCGCACTCGCGATGGCCTCGAGTTCGAGTTCCTGACCGAATGTGGGATCAACCAGTTTGAATCTCGCGAACGTTGTGAGACCTGCGAACCCCGCGAGAACGGACGAGAAAATGAAATTGGTGAGTTTGACACGATCTGTCGAGATTCCGAGCGCCTTTGCGGCCCCAGGGTTCCCACCAGTTGCAAACACCCAGTTTCCAAATTTCGTTTTTTCCAGCACGATCCAGAAAACGAACGCCAGGATTAAGAACCAGATTGCTGAATGTCTCAAACCACCGACGACCCTCCCTCCGAGGTACTGAAGCATGTCCACTCGACGAGAGAGTATGATGGGAAAACCACCTGTCACCGCGAGCAGAATGCCCCGCCAGAACATCATCATGCCGAGCGTCGTTATGAAGGATGGAATACCAGTTTTCAACGTGACAATGCCGTTCACAACACCGATACCTGCACAGACCAACAGAGCCACAAGCAGTGAAAAATAGGGATTGAAATCCGCGTTGATCATGGTCGCAAAGATCATCGGTGCGACAGCGAACACCGATCCAACAGACAGATCAAATTCGCCGCTGATGATCAACATGGTGACCCCAATCGATATGATGCCGAGTTCTGCAGCCATCGTGAGCGTGTTGAAAAGGTTCTCAGCTGTCAAAAACCTGTTCGACAAAAGCGAGAACAAAATCAGAAAAACGGCCACACCGATGATGGCTCCAAACTCTTTTATTCTCAAGTATTCAAGAACCATCTTTTGCTTTGTCAAAGATCTTCCCTCCCACAGAATGGGGTGGTCCGAGGACCACCCCTACGCTTAAAAATGCTCACCTGAATCAGCGATAGCCAAGCTGCACGGTTTTCTCCACGATGTCGACGTTGCTTTTGTCAACGATGGATGGACCTGTCAGCACGTTCTCGTGTGGTATCAAGCCGTACTCCTTGTAGAGGTACAGGAACACGATGGGCAAATAACCCTGCAAATATTGCTGCTGGTCGATCGTGAAAACGACCACACCTTTTTTGATCGCGTCGGTGATTTTCGTCGTTAAGTCGATGGCGCTTATCTTGACCTTGCCGACGAGTTTTTCCTCCTCCACGAGCTGGATCGCTGGATGCGCACCGAGTGGTCCGAGGGTGAAGATGGCGTCCGTGTCTGGATACTTGGTGAGATAGCTTTTCAACAGAGTCAACGCTTTGGTTGGATCTGTGGTGATGTCCAGCTTTTCAACCGGTATCTTTTTCTCTTTGAGTACGTCCATGATACCCTTCGCCCTTGCCTCAAGTCCCACGTGACCCGGTTCGTGGATCGCTATCACGGCGCGTTTCGGAGTGAATTCCTGCAGCATTCTTCTGGCCGCGTAAACTCCGGCGAGGTATTCATCCATGCCAACGTAGCACAGATAGGGTATTTTCTGATCGATGGGTCTGTCATCGGGAACGTTGATCGCCACGACGGGTATACCCATCTCGATCGCACGTCTGAGTGGTTCATCCAGGGCCACCGGGTTGGTTATCGTTACTGCGAGTCCGTCAGGTTTCTTGGCAATTGCTGCGTTCACCAGATCGATGAACTCTTTGAGCGAGAATTTCTCAGGTCCGAGATACACGGCCTCAACTCCGAACTTCTCTGCCGCGTCCTTGACACCTTTCATGACCACGCCCCAGAATGGATCCGCAGGACCTCCGTGGGACACCACGTAGAACGTGTAGCTGAAAGCTGCGGCCGCAAGCAGAGCCACCAGCACTACAAGCAACCTTCTCACACGTATCCCCCCTCAAAACGGACGCGCAGGGCGCCCGAATCTCGATCACCACATGTTACCGATGCTGTATATACTCCTCCAGCCAGGCGTCAAGGGTTCTTTGAGCACAGATTCGAGTTCTTCTTTTGGTCTCTGCGATAGCTCGTGCGCTGGAGGCAGTTTACCAGCCGGGAATCTTTCCATTATGTCATTGACGAGTTTCTCGAGATAATCCAGCAACGCTTCAACCCCTTCTTTGGCTTTCTCCGCGCTCGCGGCTGTGGCTCTCCCAACGACACCTTCCGGATAAGCGACGACCTCTATGGGTCCTCCACCGACGTGGCCGTACCAGGCGATCGGTCTGTGAAGCAGGTTCCCTGCTTTGTCGATGTGGCCCTCAGGTAGATAACCGCGTGGCTGGGTATCCACCGCCCATTCCTGGTGGCAGAACTCTGGGAAGAGTGCCAGACTCCAGGAAGTTTCCACTTCATCGGCGTGTATGAATCTCGTTTCGTACGGCCCACCTTCCTCTTTGGTCTTGAACTTATCCTGGATTGCGTGGTACCAGTTCACGTTCACGATTATCGCAGGAACTTGGAATATCTTCGCGAACTTGTGTATCGCCACGGGTATGACGAACTCCTGACCGTGACCGTTCAGAAGGATTTGTTTTCTGAAACCTGTGTTCCAGAACCCTGCGATAACGCTCACCAGATAATCGATAAACGCCTCATCCTTGACAGGTACTGTTCCGGGCATACCGATGTGATGGTACGGATGAAATCCGTACCAGATGGGTTCTGCAACCGTGCACCCTGTTTTGAGCGCAACCTGTTCTGCCATGCGCGTTACGAGGAACGTATCTTCACCCGTGGGCGCATTGGGACCGTGGTTCTCTGTGCTCCCAACCGGAATGATTATGAGATCGCACTTTTTCAATCTCTCCTGTATTTGCTTCATCGTCATGGTCTGGAAATAAACACCGGTTGGTCTTTCCATATGACCCCCTTCGGGAGGTATCTGCCACTTGGACATCGTCATCCCTCCATTCGTACGTGAGCGTTTCCGCTCTCAACAGCCTTGTAACAAGCGTCTATGATTCGAATCACCGCGACACCATCGGAGACCGCGACGGGTGGTGCCTTTTTCTCCTTAACGCAGTCGATGAACAATCTGTTTTCTTCCACATAGCCCCACTTCTCTTTGAAATCGACCTTCATGAAATCGTGACTCTCAACTTCCTTACCCAGTCCTTTACAGAAGTGAACCTTCTCCATCTCTTCGTTCATGAGCATGTTGTGTTCCCCGTACACTTCAACTCTTTCGAACGGGATCATCCAGCTCGCGTGGGCGCAGGAAGTGAAGGTTCCAATCAGACCATTTTTGAGTCGCATCGCTATGGCCCAGTCGTCTATGTCCGGATAGACGCTCTTCTTACCGAGCACATACATCTCTTCGATTTCTCCAAGAAGCCATCTGACCATGTCGAACAGATGTATCGTGCTCTCAAACAGAAAACCTCCGGTGTAGTTACGATCACTCGTCCACGGTGGATTCAACAGCTCTCCCCGGTTCATCTTTATCTGGAATGACAACGGCTTGACCTGTCCTTCTTCGATCTTCTGCTTCATGAACTTGTACACGTAGGCGAACCTTCTGTTGTGGCCAACCTGGAAAACGACGCCCTTTTCCTTGACCTTCTTCTCAAGCTCCAGCGCGTCTTTCAGAGAAACTGTCATGGGCTTTTCGCAGAAAACGTTGAACCCCAGCTCGAGAGCCTGCATCGCGTAGTCGAAATGGGTCCTGTTCGGCGAAGTGATGTAAACGGCATCGACACCAGCTTCGCGCATCTGTTTCAGATCGTCATAAACTTTCGCGTTGAACCTTTCCGCAACTGCCTTGGCCCTGCCCTTTTCCACATCCATCACACCGGCGATTTGAACGTCTGGAAAGGTCGAGAGGATCTCGAGGTGAACCTGCCCAATGAAACCTGCTCCTACAACACCGATCTTCAACTTGTCCATGATTCCTCACTCCTCAAGGGTTGAGCATCGTTACCTTCACCAGTTCCTTGTCAGTCTGGAGCCTTTTTATGTATTCGGGCACTTCGTCAATGCTGATGGTTTTCGATATGATCTTCGTCATATCCATTCCACTGGCCATCAGACTGATCACCCTCGGGAAGTTGCCATGCCCAGAGTGACCCTGAGAACCAACGATCTGTGCACGTCTCACCTGGAAGACTTCACCTGTGAGCGGTATCTTCGCATCCGCGCGTGCGACGATGACCACCGTCGCGTTGATTCCCCTCGCCCTCCAGATGACCTCCTCTATGTCTTTCCACACCACCTGTGGTAATCCCGTCGCTTCGAGATACAGTTTCGCACCCATACCGTTCGTGCTGTCGAGCACCGCTTCGACGAAGTTTTCCTTCGTTGGATCGATCACCACGTCTGCTCCGAGTTGCTTTGCGATGTTTCGTCGTGTCGCCGATGGCTCAGAAAGTATCACCTTTGCTGCCCCAGCCCTCTTGAGTATGGCCACCGCCGCGAGCCCGATGGGTCCACCACCCAGGATCACCACGTTGTCGCCCGGTCTTATGCCACCACCTCTTTCAATAACTGCGTTGTACGCAACCGACGTTGGTTCCACCAGACTGCCCGCCAGGAAGAGTCGATCACCTTCATAAACTCCTTCGAGCTCTTTCAAACTCCAGAGGTACTTCGATTCGAGTACGATGTATTCGGCGAACGCTCCATCGACGTCGAAGCCCATTTCATGAAGGTTCTCACAGTGGTTCGGATAACCGTCTGCACACGGCCTGCAGTGTCCGCACCAGAACATCTCCTCTGATGTCACAGGTTCACCGGGTTCGAAACGCTTGTTGGTCCTTCTGTTGATCGCTTCAGGGCCAGCTTCGACGACGATGCCCGAAAACTCGTGGCCCAGTGTCGTTGGAAAACCTGTCAGGCCTGGATAGAGGATGTAACCTTCATTGTCGGTTTGGGCCATGTGCACGTCACTTCCACAAATACCACAAGCTTTCACTTTTACAAGGACTTGTGTTGGTTTCGTGATCTTTGGCTCAGGTACCTCCTCGACGCGAACCTCAGGATACCTCCAGACCTTGCTACCAAGCCAGCAAACTTTTCCCTCGACGTCCTTGGGTCCGAGCTTGAATCCAGGCCTTGGATCCCACTTGGCATGTAATCTGACCGCCTTCATCATCGTCCCTCCTATCTGCAAAGCACCCTATTATGAAGTTTATACCACTGTGAACACGTTTCCAACTGTCAAAATTTCCAGTTAACGCCACTTAAAGTAGCTTTCGTTTAGTTTTCCTTTGCTTCTTTTTCATTGCGTACGATTGCACACATTTTCTTTTAATTTCGAAGTTTCCTTTCGCAAGGTTGGTGCTATAATCTCGAGGGGGTTAAGACCGTGTTCACCGAGGAAAGAAGGAACATGATCCTCGATATTTTGAAACGAAAAGGGAAAGTAACGGTGCAGGAACTCGTTGAGAAGTTCAACGTGAGCAGCGTAACCATACGAAAGGATCTCGAGTTTCTGGAATCCAACGGATCGATCGTGAGAACGCATGGCGGGGCCATCCTTGCGGATCATTCCAGGTCCGAGTGGAATTTCCTGAGAAAAATACATCAGAAGGAAGCCGAAAAAAGACGCATCGCAAAAAAGATCGTGTCCCTGATAGAGGATGGAGACACAGTCATACTGGACAGCAGCAGTACCAACTATTACGCAACTTACGAACTGAGGCATGCGGACTTTTCCTCCATAACCGTGGTCACAAACAACGTCTTTATCGCGGCGAAGCTCATCGAACAGGGCATTGAGGTACTCGTGCTCGGGGGTGTTGTGAGAGAGAACAGCCTCTCACTCGTCGGGCCCTGGGCCCTCAGATTCCTGGAAGAAATCAACGTGGACAAGGCGTTCCTTGGTACCACAGGTTTTTCCATCGAAAAGGGTTTCATGACACCGAGCATTGTGGAAGCGGACGTCAAGAAGGCGATGATCAGGAGTGCTTCGAAGGTTTACATCGTGACCGATTCAACGAAGTTCCACAGGAGCGCGTTCGCTTCTTTTGCCATGCCAGAGGACATCGATGGTGTCATAACGGACACGGCCATTCCCGAGGAAGTTGAAAGATTTCTCATCGAAAAAGGTGTTCAGGTTTACAAAGTGTGAAAGGAGCTGATTCGATGTCCAATCTCCTTCATCACTTCGAGCGATTGACCCAATCCAGGATGAAACCTTACGCTTCGTCTGTCAGAAAAACCAGAGACGGGACCTTTTTTTTGGCTCGCGACGATCGTTCCAAGTACCTCGTGATGATCGGTAAGAGGGGAATATGTGAGCGTTTCGAAGGACAGAAGATCGGAGAGATCGAGCAGGACGACGTCCTTCTCTGCCCGATGAACAGTAAAAACTGTGAAACCCTCATCGAGTTTCTTCCCTCACTCAAACCAGCGACCTGCACCATGAAGCTGTCCTTCGGTTTTGGAGACAGGCTCGGTGTTGCCACAGCTGCCCATGCCCAATGTGTAAACAAAGAAAAGTGTTTCCCCGTGTTCGCACAGCAATCGGTGAGGGAAATCACACGAACTGAACGAACCTGGACGGACGTGCTCCACAGTGCCATTTGGGGCGTGTTCGAGAGCGGTTACGATGGGCCCTTTGGCGCGGATGCGGATCATGTGAAAAAAATCGAAGATCTGGAAAACGCCGCGCGTGTTGGCTACACCATGTTCACGATCGATCCTTCGGACCACATCAAAGACCCTGCGATGTTCGATAGAAGAGAGCTCGCAAGATTTTATGAGGAACATCCTTCGAGACGTGCCCTGGAGACGCGTTACGTCGGGAAGAGTTTCACAATCCTTGGAGAAAGATTGACGTTCGACGAGGAAACATTTGCTGAACTTTTCGTGACCTACATCGACGCGATCGAGCATGTAGAAAAATGTTACAAGGCGCTGAGGGCTACCGTCGGTCGAAGTTTCGACCTCGAGGTTTCGATAGACGAAACGTCCCTGCCCACGACACCACTCGCGCACATCTTCTTCGTACAGGAACTTATGAGACGCAGTGTGGAATTCCAGACGCTCGCTCCGAGGTTCCCCGGTGAGTGGCAAAAGGGCATCGACTACATAGGTGATATCGAACTGTTTGCGGAAGAACTCGACAAGCACGTCGCCATCGTGAAGATGTTCACAGGTTACAGGCTCTCTCTGCACTCCGGCAGCGACAAGTTCAGTGTTTATCCGATCCTAGCAGAAAAAACGGAAGGAACGATCCACGTGAAGACCGCAGGAACAAGCTATTTGGAAGCCATCAGGGTGGTCGCGAAATTCGCACCGGATCTGTACAGAGAGATTCATAAGTTTGCCCTTTCCAGGTTCGAGCAGGATAGAGCTTCTTACCACGTTACAACCGACCTTTCCAAGATTCCAGACGTTGACAATCTCAACGATGATGAACTTGTTCATCTTCTTGACCAGCCAGATAGCAGACAGTTGATACACATAACCTACGGTTCTGTTTTGACTGCGAAAAAGGATGGCAAGAGTCTTTTCAGAGAGCGTATAATGGAAGTGTTGTTCGAACACGAGACTGACCACTACGCGTTTTTGAGAACTCATTTGGGAAAGCATCTGAAACTTTTAGGAATATGAAAGGAGTGTGAGTGTCATGAACGAGGCCTACAAGCTTTTCAGTCTCGAGGGTAAGGTTGTCGTCATCACCGGTGGGGCAGGCATCCTGGGATCTGCGATAGGTGAAGGCATGGCAAGGTTCGGCGCGAGTATCGCCATATGTGACATCAGAAATTACGAAGAGAGGGCGAACCAGTTCAGAGAAAAAGGCCTGAACGCCAGGGGTTACTACATGGACGTGATGAACGTCGAGAGTATCAAAAAAGCGCACGACGAGATACTCAAAGATTTTGGAAAAGTTGACGTGCTCATAAACGCTGCAGGTGGAAACGTGCCCGAAGCCACGACTTCGCCGCAGTTGAGCTTCTTCGACATACCCCTCGAAGCGCTCCAGAAAGTGGTTGGCCTGAACCTGTTCGGAGGCGCGATACTGCCGTCCCAGGTATTTGGAAAGACGATGGTGAAAAATTCCGACGGCGGCTCGATCATCAACATATCCTCGATGTCAGCCTTCAGACCTCTAACGAGGGTGCTGGGATACTCCGCAGCCAAGGCTGCCGTGAGCAACTTCACGCAATGGCTCGCCGTGCATCTGGCTCTGGAATACAGTAAGAAGATCAGGGTGAACGCGATCGCACCAGGTTTCTTCCTGACAAACCAGAACAGATACCTCTTGCTCGACGAACAGGGCAATCTGACACCGAGAGGTAAAGCGATCATTGATCACACACCCATGGGTAGGTTCGGCGATCCTGAGGACCTGATCGGTGCCTGCGTGTGGCTCGCTTCGGACGCTTCCAGGTTCGTCACAGGCGCGGTCATTCCAATCGACGGAGGCTTCAACGCCTACTCTGGAGTGTGACAGGGGTGTCTGGAATGAAATACGTAGAAAAGTTGCAAGACAGACTCAACGAAACAGAATTGAAGCAGCTCGTCGAGTCGACGTTGCCTGATAGAAAGCTCGAAAAAGTTTTGCTCATCCACCCAGATTACACGCGCGTGGATTTTTCGCACGTCCTTGTCCCGATCATCTACAGAGAATTGAAGAAAAGAGGCCTTAAGGTCCTTCACACGCTCAACGCGAGTGGGACACACAGAGCCATGACGGAAAAGGAGATCAGAAAGAAGCTGGGCCTGCTCGAAGAAGAGTTCGTCATGTTCAACCACGAGTACGCCAATCCCAACGTCCTGCTTTACGTGGGTGAATTGAGCGCTGAATTCGTCAGCGAGAAAACGATGGGAGACCTTCAGCAGCCCTTCCCCGTAACGCTCAACAAACTCTTCTTCGAAAAGTACGATCTCATCATCGTGCTGAGTGGAACGTCGCCACACGAATCGACTGGTTTTTCCGGTGGACTGAAGTCTATCATACCGGGCATCGCCGGTCCTGACGTTGTGGGGCTTTTCCACTGGGCCGCGGTGCTGATCGGTATTCCCAGACTGATCGGGCTTGTGGACAATCCGGCTCGAGACGTGATCAACGAGGCGAGCAAACTGGCTTTCAGAAAGGTTCAGTCCGATGTGATCTTCTACAACATGGTTTACGAAGAAACCGATTCAGCTGTTGTGGCGAAAGGGCTGTACTCTGGAGAAGGTTTCGAAGGCGCCCTTGAAGCTTACAGACGCGCTGCTGAAGCGAGCAAGCAGGTGCACATCGTCTACATAGACAAACCTGTCAAGCGTGCGGTGCAGGTCATAGATGAGAACTACGACGAGGTCTGGACCGCGGGTAAAGGGTCTTACAAACTGCAACGACCCGGTGTGATAGAACCGGGTGGTGAAATCATCATCTACGCACCACACATAAAGATATTCCATTCCAACAAGCAGATGGACCAGGCTATAAGACAGATAGGTTACCACTGCAAGGATTACGTGAAGGAATTTCTGAAAAAACATCCCAACTTCGACAGGAACGTTGCAGCACACGTCATAAACGTGCGTGGTGATGGGAAGTACGATCCGATCGCTGGCAAGGAAGAGTTCCTGTTCAACGTCACACTCGCCACGAGCATAAGCAAGGAAGATTGTGAGGCTGTGTCATTGGGTTACAGACCATACCAGTCGATACGACGTGAAGATTTCATGGACGAAGATTCGCTATGGATAGAACACGGAGGAAAATTTCTCTACGAACTCCGCAAAAGTCAATGAGTTTCATTCTATGAAAACCAGCATTTAACATTGGTGCGCAATAATATCTTGGCTCAAAAAGCACGCCTTCCGATCCTGAGCCTCGGTGCCCCGTTACGGGGTCGGCGAGGGAGATGACGAAGGCGGAAGTTTCAACCAAATCAGGAGGTGTTTTGATGCCGGTTGTCACGATGAAACAGCTGCTGGAAGCAGGAGCGCACTTTGGACACCGTACCAGACGCTGGAATCCCAAGATGGCGCCGTACATCTACGGTAGCCGAAAAGGAATCTACATAATCGATCTGCAGAAGACACTCAAACTCATCGAGGAAGCGTGCGAGTTTATTCGATCCAAGGCGAGCGAAGGCGGAACCATGATCATGGTCGGAACCAAGAAGCAGGCGCAAAAGGTCATCGAAGAAGAAGCCAAAAGGTGCGGAGCGTTCTACGTCAGCAACAGGTGGCTCGGCGGTTTGCTGACGAACTTCAAAACGATCAAATCGAGGATCGACAAGCTCGTCGAACTCGAGCAGATGGAAGAGAGTGGAGAGCTGGCGAAGCTGCCAAAGAAAGAACAGAGCAGATTGAGGAAAGTGCTCGAAAAGCTTCGCAAGAATCTTGGTGGCCTCAAGGGCATGGAAAGACTGCCCGACATCGTGTTCGTGGTCGACCCGCGTAAAGAGAAGAACGCGGTGGCCGAGGCGAACACCCTGGGTATACCGGTCGTTGCGATCGTCGATACGAACTGCGATCCGGATCCCATCGACTACGTGATCCCGGCCAACGACGATGCGATAAGATCGATCAAACTGATCGTTTCCAAGATCGCGGACGCCTATCTGGAAGGTAGAGAAGGAATCTCCTTCGCAGAACCCGAACCACAGCAACCGAAGACGGAAACAGCCGAAGAGAAGGAAGGCGAAATAGACATCTCGGACCTTTTCGAGGACACCGATCTCGAAGAGGAGGAGGAATGAGGGGGAATCGGTCCCCCTCTTTTTTATATGAAGGTGTACATCAAGACTTATGGCTGTCAGATGAACGAAAACGACTCAGAAGTGATGGCTGGAATGTTACTTAGAGAAGGTTTTGAAATCGTCGATCAGATTGAACTTGCAGATGTCGTCATACTGAACACGTGCGTGGTGAGACAGAAATCCCAGGACAAATATCACTCCGCGTTGGGTCAGCTCTTAAAGCTGAAGAAAGAAGGACGGATAAAGCTCATTGGTGTGGCAGGCTGTGGTTCCAACCTCGAAGGTGAAAAGCTCATAGCGCTCGGTGTCGATTTCGTGATCGGCTCACGCTCCATAGTGGACATAGCCGATGTGCTCAGACGCACCGTCGCGGGAGAAAAACCCATCCATCTTGAAGACAGAGTGTCCTTCCTCAGTGCAGAGGTGCCGAGGTTCCGCAGTGTGAAACACCATGCATGGATAACCATCATCCACGGCTGCAACAGATTCTGCACCTACTGCATCGTACCGTACACACGCGGTCGTGAGAAAAGCAGGCCGATGAGCGACGTGCTGAAGGAGATCGAGAAGCTGATCGCTGAAGGTACTATAGAAGTCACGTTCCTCGGTCAGAACGTCGATGCGTACGGGAAAGACCTGAAAGACGGTACAAGCCTCGCAAGGCTCATAGAAGAAGCGAGCAAATTCGAACAGATCAAAAGGATTTGGTTTTTGACCTCTTATCCGACCGACATCACCGATGAGTTGATCGAGGTTGTCGCGAAGAACCCCAAAGCCGCGAAGTCGTTTCACATACCGGTGCAGTCCGGCAGCGACCGCATCCTGAGGATGATGAACCGTCGTTACACGTCGGCACAGTTCTTGGAACTCGTGGAAAAGATACGTTCAAAGATTCCGGACGTTTCTGTGAGCAGTGATATCATCGTTGGTTTCCCAACCGAAACTGAAGAAGACTACAAGCAAACAGTGGATCTGGTGAAAAGGGCGAAGTTTGAACGGCTCAACCTCGCTGTCTATTCTCCCCGGCCGGGCACGGTGGCTGCAAAATACTTCAAAGACGATGTGCCCAAGAACGTGAAGGTCAAACGACTGAACGAGCTTCTGGAAATTCAAAAGCAGATCAACGCAGAGCTGAACAGATCCTACCTCGGTAGGTCTGTCGAGATCATCGTCGAAGGCAGAACGAAGGATGGCTCGTACTACGGCCGGGACATCAGGAACAAGATCGTGATCTTCACGAGCGAAGAAGAACTTAAAAACGGTGAGATCGTTCGCGTCAAGGTGGAAAGAACAACGGCCGGTCCGGTCTACGGAAGGAAGGAATAGAAAATGCGGGCCCTGGTGGGCCCGCCAAAGCCGTGGGGGGTGTATCTCAAGGGGGATAGGGGGGTTCCTGTGTTCAGTTTCCAACTACATTGTAAGGGTTACAAGTTACATTATCTATCAGTTCATGTTCCTGTGTGACAACGTTTGTGTTAACATATCTCTGACCAAATTGGTCCAACTTTTCCTTCCGTTATTCTTGACAGTCCGACCGTTCAAACAGTTCAAACCTTTCGAACCTTCTCTGCGATGAACCGATCGAGCACATCTTCGAGGTTGGGTTTTCCTATTTCCTGCAACTCGTACCTCACCCTCACGGCGGGTTTGTTGAGTTTCATCACCCTCCGCAGATCGATCGGCGTACCGATGATCACCACATCGGCTTCGGCCCTGTTTATCGTCTCTTCCAGTTCCCTTATCTGTTTTTCTCCATAACCCATCGCCGGCAGTATCAAATCCAGGTGCGTGTACTTCTTGTAAGTCTCCAGAATGGAACCTACAGCGTACGGTCTCGGGTCGACTATCTGTGACGCGCCGAACTTCTTTGCTGCGACGAACCCTGCCCCATAACGCATCTCACCGTGCGTTAGAGTTGGACCGTCCTCCACTACTAAAGCCCTCTTTCCTCTAATCAAACCAGGATCTTCAACGAATATCGGTGATGCCGCATCTATCACCGTGGCTTTCGGGTTCCACTTTTCGATGTTCTTTCTCACCGTTTCTATCGCTTCTGGAACGGCGGTTTCTTCCTTGTTGATGACTATCACATCGGCCATCAAGAGGTTGGTCATTCCTGGATGGTAAGAAACCTCATGACCAGCCCTGTGCGGATCTGCAACCACGATCAGCAGGTCGGGCTTGTAGAACGGAAAGTCGTTGTTACCACCGTCCCACAGAATCACGTCCGGATTCTCAGCCTCGGCACTCTCCAGTATGGCCTGATAATCTACCCCGGCGTAGATCACAGACTTCCTATCTATGTGGGGTTCGTACTCCTCTCTCTCCTCGATCGTGCACCTGTACCTGTCCAGATCCTCGTAAGTTGCGAACCTCTGAACCTTCTGCGCCACGAGATCTCCGTACGGCATGGGATGTCTTATCGATACAACCTTCAGACCTCTGGATCTGAGTATGTCGAGAACGCGTCGCGTTGTCTGGCTTTTACCACAGCCTGTTCTCACGGCGCAGACTGCCACAACCGGCTTCTTCGACTCGATCATCGTGTGCGTCGGACCCATGAGCTTGAAATCCGCGCCCGCTGCGAGGACGATTGCGGCCCTTTCCATCACGTACTGGTGCGACAGGTCACTGTAAGCCAAGATTACCTCGTCCACGTTGTATTTCTTGATCAGTTCGACGAGTTTGGACTCTGGCTCGATCGGTATGCCGTTCGGATAGAGCTTCCCTGCGAGTTCTGGTGGGTATACTCTGCCTTCAATGTCGGGTATCTGTGTTGCCGTGAAGGCCACAACCTCGTATTCTTCGTTGTCCCTGAAGTAAACGTTGAAGTTGTGAAAGTCTCTACCTGCTGCACCCATGATGATGACACGTTTACGCACCTTCAACACCTCCTGCCGGTTCGTGATTCCTTGTGCCTGGATTAATATACCAAGGAAGCTTGCCTTTGTCACGCACGAAACTAACTGTGTATCGTCCTCGATGAGCGATTAGTTCCTGGTCAGATACCAGTTTTTTGAGTATGCTCACGTATGCGCGAGTATGCTTCGCTGTGTGTTTTTTGATATACTCTGTTCAGCAAACGAAGAGGTGATGAACGGTGCACTATCTTTATCTGGTGATCACGCTCCTGTTCTTCTCTTCCCTCGAGGTCGTCACCAAACCCATATCTGGAAGAGTCGATCCTTTCTTCCTCACCTTTTTCAGATTCATCGTCGGCGGAACTTTTTTGATCCTGTTTTCCACCTTTTCAAAGAGAAGAATAGAGCGCACCGATTTTCCCAAACTCGCACTCGTTGGTTGCCTGAACGGTGTAATATCGATGAGCCTGCTGCAGCTGTCCGTGAAATATTCCAATGCCTCTACCGCGGCGACACTGGTCGCCATGAACCCTCTGTTCGTGGGTGTTTTTGCCCAGCTCCTTGGGAAGGACAGGATCAGCAAGAAGAAATGGCTCGCGATGGCGCTCGGCGCGCTGGGTGTCATCGTTCTGTCTTCTGCGAACGTTTCTGGAGACAGCGCTTTCGGAATAATCTGTGGAATTCTGGCGGCGATCAGCTTCGCGCTCTACACCGTCCTGATGAAAGATTTCTCCAGCAAGTACGGTGCACTGCTCGCCACAGCTGTGTCCACCTTCTCTGCCGGTGTCGTTTATGGCGTTCTGCTCGCCATCTTTCGTAGACTTTCACTACCACACTTGACGTGGCCTGAAACTTTTATCCTGCTCTATGTAGGTATCGGCGTGACAGGTGTTGCCTACGTCACCTTCTTCAAGGCCATTCAGCGTTTCGGTCCAGTGAAGACCAGCGTGATCTTCTACCTCAAACCGGTTGTTGCGAGCCTCTTGGCGCTCCTGCTGCTGTCTGAAACGATGAATGTCCAGAAAATCGTTGGTACCGTGATCGTGGTGGTGTCTTTGTTTTTGAAATGAAAATGTGGTATCATCGTAAACGAGGTAAAATGGGTGAAACGAGCACTCCTGCTTTGCTTAATTGTTTGTTCTGTTTCCTTCGCCCTCTCCATAAAAGTGGGAATCTACGACAATCCACCGCAGGTATTCCTCAAAGACGGCCAACCTGCGGGTCTGTACATCGAAGTGCTCCAGAAGATCGCTGAGGAGAACGGCTGGAAACTGGAATACGTCTTCGCTATCTTCCCGGAACATCTTGAGAATCTGAAAGACGGCAAGATAGACCTGCTCGTCTCCATCGCCTACACACAGGAAAGGGAGAAGATATACGACTACAACACGGAAGCATTGCTGCTGAACTGGGGAGTACTGTGCGTTCACAAAAGTTTTGATTACATAGACATAACCGACCTCGCCGGCCAGACGATCGCGATCTCGAAAGGTGACGTGTACGCTCAGACGTTCATGAAAGAAATGCAGCGTTATTCGGTGTCTGTGAACTGGCTGGAGGTGCCGGATTATCCAGACGTGCTGAGAACGGTTCAGGAAAAACGTGCCGTGGCCGGTGTGGTGAGCAGGATATTCGCTGCACAAAATCACCAGAAGTTCGATGCGAAGATTACCGGAACTATCTTTTCACCCGTTGAATTGAGATTCGCTTTCCCGAAAGGCGCCGAGCTGAACAGTATTCTGATAGAAAAAATCGACCAGTACCTGCGAAGACTCAAAAGCAACTACCAGAACTACAACGAGTTGGTCGCGAAGTACCTCGGTGTGGAGAAAAGAGTCGTTCCTGCCTGGCTGGCGACACTGTTCCTGATAATCGGAGTGGGCCTGGTACTGTTCGCCGTCTGGTCGCTGAGTCTGAGGGCTCTGGTGAAACAGCGAACCAGACAGTTAGAAAGGGCGAACGAGGAGCTGAAGGAGCACAACGAAGAAATCTTCGCGCAGCAACAGGAACTTGCCGCGTTGAACGAGCAACTTCAAAACGTGTATGCACAGCTCGAAAACTCGATGAAGAGGTTCAGCGACATGCTGAGCTTTCTTTCCAACGTCTCACCAGAAACACCACATGAAGACTTCTATTCGAGCTTCCTGCTCGCCGCACACAGGTTCGAACCTTTTGCCACCACGGTGTTGATCGATGATGATGAGTGTTACGTCCTCGAAGATGGTACCATCAAACGAGCGAAATTGGATTGTTCGCTACAGCTCAGCGATGAGGAACTTGTCGAACTGGCGAAAAAAACATTATCGCTACCACACACGAAGATTGCGTGTTACAGGTCTAAAGATATTGGAATTTCCCTTCTCTTCTTCTACAACGATTCTTCCTCGAAGATGGTAGAGGAAGATCTCATCAAATCACTCTATTCGGTGCTGAACATGTACGTGAAGCTCAAGAGACATGAAGAAACACTGATTTCCCTGAGTGAGGGAGTCGCGTATGCTTTCCTCCAGGCGCTGGAGTTCCACGAGCGATACACCGTGAAGCATTCCGAAACGGTTCGAGACTACGCTGTCAAGATGGCCAGAAAGCTTGGACTAAGCGAGCGAGAAACCCAGCTCATCGCATGCGCCGCTCTGGTCCATGACCTTGGCAAGCTCGCAGTTCCAAGTTCGATCCTGAACAAGCCTGCGAAACTTTCGAAAGAAGAGCTTGTGCTCGTCAGACAGCACCCCGTAGTTGCGGCCAACATATTACAGCGCATCAAGGGTTTGGAAGAGGTTGCCAGGATAGTCCGGCATCACCACGAAAGATGGGACGGCAATGGATATCCAGACGGCCTGCTCGGTGAAGAGATTCCCATTGGCTCCAGGATCATAAGCATCGCTGACGCATTCGAAGCGATGACTTCAGACAGACCTTACAGGAAAGCACTGAGCATTGAGAAAGCAGTGTCTGAACTTCTGGACAACGTCGCTAAACAGTTCGACCCGGATTTGGTCAAAATCTTTCTTGAAATACTCGCCGAAGAAGGGGTGATCGTTCTTGAAAGGTGAAAAGTCTCGCGTGGCCCTGTCCATGTTCTTCATCGTGATACTCATCGTCCTTCTGAACGCCGATCAAATGGTGATGTCTCCGAACATAGGTAAGATCGAGGAAGAATTTGGTGTGAGCGATGCGCAGATAGGACTCGTCGGTGCAGTGTTCACCGTGATAGGTGCCGTGATCAGCCTTGCCTGGGGTTATTTCGCGGACAGATACAGTCGCAAACGTTTGCTGATTTACTCCATACTCATTGGAGAAATTCCCTGTTTCATGACGGCGTTCTCCACAAACTTCGGACAGTTTTTTTTCTGGAGGATGCTTACAGGTATCGGTGTTGGTGCATCTTTCCCGATTGTTTTTTCCCTGATCGGGGACATGTTCGATGAGGCAAACCGTGCCAAAGTTTCGG
Source organism: Thermotoga sp. Ku-13t (assembly GCF_011057685.1). Lineage (NCBI taxonomy): Bacteria > Thermotogati > Thermotogota > Thermotogae > Thermotogales > Thermotogaceae > Thermotoga > Thermotoga sp. Ku-13t. Next base: position 466,031 of record NZ_LNFY01000001.1, read on the forward strand.
CACTCATGGGCGCGGCGATCAGTGTCGGGAACATTTTGGGAATGGTTGTGGGAGGTTTCGTTGGTCCTACCTTCGGATGGCGCATACCTTTCGTGCTGGTCTCACTGCCGAACGTGGTGCTGGCCGTCGTGGCACTGTTCGTCCTTCAGGAACCTGCAAGGGGAGCCTTCGAAAAAGGCATAGGAGAGCTGGTCAGGGCAGGATACGCCTATCCCAAGATGCCTAAGCTTGAAGATTACGCTAAGCTTGTGAGCGTAAAGACTAATCTGCTTCTGTTCTTACAAGGTATAGCTGGAACCATCCCCTGGGGTGCGATACCTTACTTTCTTGTCGAGTTCTTCAGAAGAGAAAGAGGACTTTCTGTGGGACTCGCAACCTTGGTGTTCATCGTCTTCGGTGTTGGGAACATACTCGGTACCATCGTCGGTGGATGGATCGGTGCGATGCTGTATAGAAGATCGAAATCCACCGTTCCTCTTTTCTGCAGCTTGACGACCGCGATCGGAGTCTGGCTGACGGTGCTGACGTTCAATTACTCGAACACCACTAATTCTGGCCTTTACGTTCTCATGCTGCTCGGATTGCTCGCCTCGCTCACCGACAGTCTCACCGGTCCAAACGTGAAGATGATGCTGTTGAACGTGAACGAGCCTCAGGATCGGGGCAGGATCTTTTCTATCTTCAACCTCACCGATTCCCTGGGTACAGGTATCGGAAGATGGATAGGTGGTTTGCTGTCTGTTGGGCTCGGGTCTCTCGGAGCAGCGATGAAGGTTTCAGCGTATTTCTGGTTGATCTGCTCTTTCTTCCTTTTCCTGCTTGTTTTCAAATTCGCCAAGGATGTCGAGTCACTCGAGTCTCGCATGGAACTTCTGGCTCAACAGATGAAGGGATGAGGAGGAATGAAAGATGTTTCCAAAGGATTTTCTCTTCGGAGCGTCGATGTCAGGTTTTCAGGTCGAGATGGGTTACGCGAAGGGTGATATCGATGTCAGCACGGACTGGTTCGTGTGGGTGAGGGAACCTGAAAATCTCCTCAATGGTATCGTGAGCGGACATCTGCCGGAGTACGGTGTGGGCTACTGGTACAACTTCCCCACGATCCACAAACTCGCCAGCGATTTCGGAATGAACGTTCTTCGAACGAACATCGAGTGGTCACGCATCTTTCCCAATCCCACGTTCGACGTGAAAGTTGAAGTAGAACGGACCGAGTCTGGAATTGTATCAGTACAGATCGACGAACGGGCCCTCAAGCAACTGGACGAGCTCGCCAACAGAGAAGCAGTGGAGCATTACCGTGAGATCCTCTCAGACATGAGAAAGAGGGGTTTGAAAGTTTTCGTCAACCTCATCCATTTCACCCTCCCAATTTGGTTGCACGATCCGATCGCCGTGCACAGAAGGCAACCGACCGATAAACTCGGATGGGCAGGTGAAAACACTATCGTCGAATTTGCGAAATTCGCCGCGTACGTCGCCTGGAAGTTCGACGATCTAATCGACATGTACAGCACCTTCAACGAGCCGAACGTTGTGAGTCAGATGGGCTACGTGATGAGTGTGTCTGGTTTTCCTCCCGGAATCTTCGACACAGAAAAGTTTTTCAACAGCTTAGTGAACCAGATCGTCGCACACGCGCGTGCCTACGATGCAATGAGAAAACTGACAGACAAGCCCATCGGCCTGATCTACTCAGCATCGGTGTACGAATCGACAAATGGCGATGCTGAACTCGAAGAGAGCGTGACTCATTTCATGAACTTCTTCTTCCTCGACGCCCTGCACAGCGGGACCATGTTCTTCCAGACGAGGGAAGATTTGGCGGGCAAACTCGATTTCATCGGGCTTAACTACTACACACGTACCGTGATCCAGAGATCTCCGCAAGAGCTGAGCTTCGGTCCTGTGAGCATGAACTGGTCCATCGTTCCGGGCTACGGTTACGCGTGCCAGCCAGCTGGTTTCTCTAAGGATGCGAGGCCCGTGAGTGACTTCGGTTGGGAAACTTATCCGGAGGGTCTGCTGAAACTCCTGCGTGCTTTCAGCGAACGTTACGCTCTGCCCATATATGTGACCGAGAACGGAGTAGCCGATGCGCGGGACTGGCTCAGGCCTTACCATCTTGTGGCACACATGTACGCTGTCGAAAAAGCGATTGAGGAAGGTTTGAACGTCAAAGGGTATCTGCACTGGTCGATCGTCGACAACTACGAATGGGCTAAGGGTTACCATATGAGGTTCGGTCTGGCCGAGACGAACTACCAGACAAAATCGTACACCCCGAGGCCTTCGATGTACATCTTCAGAGAGATCGTGAAAAATTTGTCCACGGAAAAGTTCAGAAGCTATCTGCAGTCACCGTACCAGATTTGGAAACAGAACGTTTGAAACGATCGAAGAACAACCTTAACGAGTTCAGGGCGCACAGGACCATCACACCCGTGTCGGCAAAGACACCCTGCCACATCGTAGCTTTACCCGTCGCGGCCAAGAATATGAACAAAAGCTTCATACCGATCGCAAAAACGATGTTCTGAACGACGATACTCCTCGTTTTCCTTGAGATCGAAAACAGTTCCCAGACCTGGATCGGCTCTGCGTTCATCAACACAACGTCGGCGATCTCCATCACGGCGTCGTTCCCGAGCGAGTTCATCGCTACACCGACATCGCTCCTTGAGAGTGCAGGTGCATCGTTGATGCCATCACCCACGAAGACCGTGGTACCGCCTTTCATGATCCTTTCCTCGAGGAGCGTCAGCTTGTCCTCTGGTTTCAGCTCCGCGAAGTATTCAACGTGTTTCAGTTCCTCCGCCACGTCCCGCACCGCACCCTTTCTATCTCCACTCATGACGTAAACCTTCAAACCTGCCTTCTTCAACTTACTGACCGCTTCCTGTGCCGTTTCTTTCAACCTCTCTTTGAAAACAAGCGTGCCTGCATATTTTCTGTCGATGCACAGATTAACCATTTTCGCATCGCTTCTGCAAACGCTCTCAGGATGATCGATGTTTTCTTCATGCAGGAATCTGTCGTTGCCGAGGTGCACGAGCCTGTCCCTCACGATCGCTCTCACTCCAAGGCCCGGAAATTCCCTCGCTTCCTTCAAGAATTCCGCGTTCACCCTGAGCTCTCCGGAAAGTGCTCTCGAAAGTGGATGGTTCGAACCCAATCCTGCGTGCGCTGCGAAGAAGAGAACCTCGTCTTTCGAGAAACCGTTGTGAGGTTCAACACGCACGAGCCTTGGATCAGTTTCGGTGAGTGTTCCGGTTTTGTCGAAAACGATGTTCTTAGCGTTCGCGATCGTGTCAAAATACTGTGCACCTTTCACGAATATACCCCTTCTGGAGGCTTTAGCGAGTGCTGCCACGTACGTCAAAGGTACGCTGAGCGCCAGGGCGCACGGGCAGGAAATCACGAGCAAAATGAGAGATCTGTAAAGAGATTCAGAAAAACTGAGTCGTGCAAAGAAAAAGAGTACCACTGTCAACGCGATCGCGCTCACGATCACAGCCGGTGTGTAGTACCTCGCGAACTTCGTGATGAATCTCTCCGCCTTAGCCTTCTTTTCCTGAGCCTTCTGAACCAGTTCGGTAACCTTCGCTATCGATGATTCTGCGTACTCTTTCAAAATCTGAACCTTCACGGTGCCGCTCTCCACAATGGAGCCCGCAAAAACTTTTTCACCTTCGAACACGGACTGTGGTAAGTGTTCCCCCGTCAGGTGTGACACGTTGATCTGCGCCGTTCCTTCCACCAGGACACCGTCGCTTGGCACCTTTTCACCGGGTCTCACCAAGACGATGTCTCCAGCCTTCAACTCTTCCACACGAACTTTCTTGATGGCACCTTGCTCGATCTTCCACGCGTGCCAGGGTGATTCACTGAGCAATCTTTTCATTTCCCTGTTCGACCGTTCGAGCACGTAGTGTTCTATGAATTCACCCAATCTGTAGAGCACCATCACCGTGGCTGCCTCGGGGAACTCTTTCAAAAAGATGGCGCCCACTGTCGCAATACTCATCAGGCTGTTTTCGTCGAAGAACTTCGACTTTGAAAAATTCACCAGCGCCCTCTTCAACACTTCCCAACCTGATAAAAGATAAGCCATCAGCGCGAGCCAGGGTATCTTCGCGAACACGGAGACTAGAAGGATCACACCGGAGACGATCAACAGCACTAGATCCCGAAGATGATGTTTTTTTTCTTCGTGGTGAACGTGACAGACGCTGCAGTTGTCCATCGTACTCACTCCTTTGCATGCTCGAGGGCGGAAGAAAGGAGTTCGAGCACGTGTTTGTCTTTCAGTCTGTAGACGACCTGCTTGCCAACACGCTGTGCATCCACGAGGTTCGACAATTTCAAAACTCTCAGCTGGTGAGATACCGCCGAAGCGGAGAGTGACAGTATGCTGGACAGGTCACAAGTGCACAGATCGGATTTGGAAAGTGCGAGCAGTATTTTCAAGCGCGTTTCATCGGCGCACGCACGGAGCAGTTTCACCATGTTCTCGATGATCTCTTTTGGTTCGAGCTGAAGCTTGAGTTTCTCAACGAGTTCCCTGTATTCGTGTTTCTCACTACAGATGTTTTTCATAGATTCACCTCACTTTTGAACAACTGTTCAACTGTTATTGTATCACAAAGAACACCCATCCTACCGGTTCGGTGGGGAGCATTTTTCAACGAACCAGCCAGGTTCTCACGTGCTCTATTTTCGTCTTTTCGCTCAACGGCCTTTCTGCAAGATCCAGCTCGATGGTCTGACGAACTGTTTTCATCGAGGGACGAGAACCGTCTGGACAGAACAGTCTCAGAATCACACCGGATTCAGCAGGCTTGAAGGTGGAAAGAAAGCCCTTCTCGATCTGGATAGCTATCTTCTCTGGAACTTTTTCGAACCTTCCCTGAACGGCGAGTGGAACGATCACGCACCTTCTGGCAGCTTCGTAAATCTTATCGATACTGTAATCATCGTGGAGCACGATCGAAAAGCTCACTCTGTGTTCACCCAGTCCCTGGGCATTCGGTGTTTCGAAGGCGGGCCCCGCGTGACCAGGCCGTGTGATCAGATCGTTCCTCGAAAGCCAACCCACACTCCTGAGGATCGTCAAATGCAACCCAGAATCGTCCACGAAGACCTCTCTGAGCCCCTTCGGAACGATGGTCAGTTTGTACTGCGGCACACTCACGAACCAGTAAGCCGGAAATTGGTTTTCAGGCACTTCCGCCCAGGAAGAATAATCTTCCTCGAACCTTTCGATCTTCCTCTCAACTGGTCCGAAGTAACCGTCCGTGATCAGCTTGGTCGGACCTTTCAGAGGGAACACGACGCTCAACCTGTGATCCTTCGCCGTGTTGGTGAAATGAACGTCCACATCCACCCTCTTCTCGTCCCGGTATAAGGTGTAGACGAACCTGAACGGTATCGTGACGGTCTCTTGAGATCTGCTCTTTCTATCTTCGTCGATCCTGGCGGGAACGTTCATCGAAAAGCTCGCTTCTATCTTTTTCGCGAACGTCGAATCGAGCAACGTGCGGATCTTTGCGACACATTTCTTCGAGTCGTACCTCTTCTGACACACGTAGCTGTAATTGTACTCGTCTCCCACATCTTCAACATCTTCAACATAGCACAAACCATCGAGCAGTTTTCCTCCATGCTCGAGCTTCAGTGTGGCGTTCTCCTGAACCTCAAAGATGGGTGTGAAATTCTGAATCTTTTCATTCTTACCTTCAACGAAGCTGAACTGTTTGAAGGACAATCCTTCGAGAGATGTCTTTGCGAAACATCTATACCAGCGACCGTGATTTCTGAAGACACTGCTGGTCGAACGGTGAGCATAAAAATCCACGAGCAGGTTCGTATCCATCTCCAAGTGATCCATCGGAACCAGGATGGATTCGATTTCCTTTCCCTCTGCATCTACCAATTTCCACTCACCTTCTGGCAAACACACGTTCAACTCGATCACACCGTCGTACTGCCTTTCTGCAGGATTGAAGACTGTGATGCCGTCTTTGTCGATCATCCTTCCACAGACATCGAGCAGAGTTCTTATCAAAAGTGCACGGCCGTGGTTGATGGCCCTCCTCAATCTGTCCTGAACGTTGCTGTGCACCTCGTCAATGCTGCAACCACAGATGCTGTCGTGCGGATGACACTGCAGAATCAGTTTCCAGCCGTACCACAAGCTTTCCTGCGGCACTTCTTTTCTTTCCAACTTCGCTACAGCAGTGAGCGGTTCCAGATAATGCAGATACAGCTTTTCGGCTTCGAACTGTAGAATTTTTTCCCAGATCCTCGCCGAAAGCACATCCTTCAAAATGGGAGCGTGCTTTGGACTCCTCAGCTCCCCGATCAACTTTTCTTTCGGCCCTTTCAAATGTGAGACGTATTCCTGGAGCGAAGCGTGAACGAACTCAAGTCCTTCGCTACCGATCTCTTTGAGAATTTTCCCAGCATCGCGCCTGGGAATCTCATGGTCTGTTCCATTCATCAAGAGCGGAGGATTCTCAGGATCAAGTTCTGCCAGATTCTTCGCTTCCTTCAGCAGCTGGGATTTGAACCTCTCTTCTTCGTGGTCCCAGTGTGCAGCATTGGAGTAGCTGTGAACAAGATAGACCGTGTCTATCGATTCGCCCGTCGGCGAACTCCACACAAAAGTTGTACCATTCACGTTTTCCACTCCGCGCCACACCACTGCCCAGTCCATCCCGAGCCCTTTCAACACCGTGGGTGTGTAAGCGTTGTGGCCGAACATGTCTGGCAGGTACGCAATGTTGCTCAGAGGAAGATCGAACTTCTTCGCGAGTCTTTGACTGTACAGATAGTTCCTTATCAACGATTCACCGCTTATCAGGAACTCGTCCGGAAGCACGTACCACGGCCCGACAGAGATCTTTCCCTCACGGACGAGTCTGAAGAACTCTTCTTTGATTCCATCGTTCTCGATGAAATCTTCGATCACAACCGTCTGGCCATCCAGATGGAAGTGTTTGAAAGAATCTTCAGACTTGAAAATAGACATGAGCTCGTTGATGAGGAGCGAAAGCCTCTGCCGATAGATTTCAAACGTCGTGTACCATTCCCTGTCCCAGTGCGTGTGCGTCACAACGAAGACTTTTTTCATGAAGGATCACCTCGAATCAAGAGAATTGGATTAACTATCAGAGCAGGCCTGCCCTTGCTGTCGAACCCCAGCAGGATCAGCACGTCCTTTGGTTCTTCTACATCGATCTTCTTTTCAAAACTTCCACACACTTCAAACTGCTGCACTTCTTTTTTTCTCACAACGAGCAAGCTCAGTCTGGGCAGATTTTCCACTCCCAGCACCACAGATCCTCTGTGGAACACCGTTTCACCAGCACTCTTTCCAGAAACATTTATCTTTATCTCCCCAACCAAGGAGAGGTAGACTCTGCCAGCTTTGATCGCCCACAGGATCTCTGAAAGTTCCATCTCCCTCGCCGACACGTAATTCGACATCCAGTCCGTATCGTCCTGCTTGTGAAGATCTCTTCCTGCCGTAGCCGTTATTCTTTTCCCGTTCCTCACTGCCTTTAACCAATTTCCAATCGCCTCGTAGTTGAGTTCAACTCTGGAGAGGTCCGCGTTCCAAACTTCCACGAAATCCAAACTGAAAGGATCATAAGCATATGTCCATTTGCATCCTGCACACACGGGATATCCCATCGCAAAAGGATGAGCCACACCAACGAGAGCCCCCTGACCATGTACCTCGCGGACGATCGAAGCGAAATCTTTCTCCTTCCCATCTTCGTCTTTCCAGTCCACAAAGGTGCTTGCACCCAAAACAAGCGCATGACCTTTGAAGGTGTTCAATTCCTGAGCTGGGAAACCTACCGCCCCAGATACACCGCCCAGCTCTCTCCAGCCGGAGATGTTGCTGTGGTCGGTTAGAAAGAAGAAGTCGAAACCTTTCTTCTTCAAAAACGTTGAAAGTTCTTCCACGCTGAGTGATCCATCACTGTGCCGTGAGTGCGTGTGGAGCTCACCTTTGAACGTGTGAAACTCCTCGTTTCCCTCGGCTACGATCTCTAGTCTGTAGTGAACGTTGCTGAAAAGATAATGGTTCTCAAAAAACACAATCCACTTTCCAGGAAGGGGTTTGCCTCTGACTGCGGCTTCACTTGCATCCAGGCCGACGATGAAATCTTTCGTACCTCTGTCATATCTACCCATGAACCTTCCAAGCGAGTCGTAAAAGAGAAGATTCACATGGTTCTGGAGGGGACCAATAGACGTGGGGGAATATTCAAAACGCACGATGAGTTTACTCGCATTCGTCGGCACGTCGAAGATGATTTTTTTCACTGTCTTGCTCTCGCCCAGCTCTATCTTCCCTTCGAAGATCACAGTTCATCTCTCCTGCGTATCCGCACGCCGTTCTCATCGAACACGTGCAATTTATCTTTCCTCAGCCTCAGGAATACTTTATCACCACTTTTGAAGGGCACGTCCTTGAACATCAGAACTTTCACAAAACAGCTGTTTACTTTTACTGTCACGATGGTTTCGAAACCAAGTGGTTCCACCACGTATACCTCACCAGCGAGTTCCCCGTTCTTCACGTCCAGAACTATGTTCTCAGGTCTTATGCCCAGGAACCCTTTCCCATTCGGAAACACAGTCAGAGGCAACTTTGAAAGATCGAGCTTTTGACCTTCCAGAACACACGTTGAACCGTCGAAGTAACATTCAACGATGTTCATCGGAGGATTACCAATAAAAGATGCTACGAAAGTGTTGAGCGGCTTATCATAAATCTCTCTTGGCGTACCTACTTGCTGCACACGACCCTGGTTCATCACAGCTATCTTCGTCGAGAGTGCCATTGCTTCGGACTGATCGTGTGTTACATAAATTACGCTCGTTCCAAGTTCCATACTCAATCTCTTTAAAAAACTCCTTGCTTCTATTCTCAGTTTCGCATCGAGGTTACTCAAAGGTTCATCGAAGAGAAAAACGTTGGGTGTCTGAATCACCGCTCGTGCCAGCGCTACCCTCTGTTGCTGTCCCCCACTGATTTGTTGAGGATATCTGTCGAGCAGTTCGGAAATTTGCAAGCTCTCCGCGACGAAAGTGACCTTCTTTTCGATTTCGTCCCTGGGAACTTTTCTCACAACGAGTGGATAAGCGATGTTTTCCCTCACCGTCATGTGAGGATAGAGCGCATAATTCTGAAAGACCATCGCCACGTTTCTATACTTTGGAAGCTCCATCGTCACATCCCTACCGGCGATGTATATTCTCCCCTCGTCTGGAAACTCAAGGCCTGCTATCAACCTGAGAGTCGTCGTCTTACCACAGCCGGATGGACCGAGCAGCGTGAAAAAGTCTTGCTTTTCTATCTGTAAGCTTACCCGGTGTACGGCAACGACATTCGAAAACCGCTTCGTTATGTTCTCCAGCACAACCCAGGACAAGACTCTTCCCTCCTCAACCTTTGATGCCGCCGTAAAAGGAAAAGCCGAACTTTCGTTCGATCAGTATGTACGCGAATATCACTGGTAATGTGTAAAGAAGCGAGTACGCTGATATCATTCCGATGTCAGGCACGCCAACTTCGCTGAAGAAGGTGTATATCGCCACAGAAACAGGGTACTTGCTCGTGGATCTTAACAGTACGAAAGGTATGAGGAAATTGCTCCAAGATTGTGTGAACACGAGCATAGCGATGACTATTATGCCCTTGCTCGACAACGGCAAAAAAATGCGGAACATCACCTGCATGGGAGAACTGCCATCAACGAGGGCAGCCTCTTCGTAAGTCCTCGGAATCGAGTCGAAGAAGTCTTTCAGAATGAACAACGCCGTTGGCATGATTCCTCCAGAAAGCGTGAGAATCACGCCGAGCTCTTTGTTAACGAGGCCGAGCCTGAGATTCAACACGAATATGGGTACCATCGCCGCCGCACCACTGACCACGCTCGAAAAAAGCACCAGTACATACAGAAGGACGTTTCTTCCTTTGAAATCATGCCTGGAAAACACGTAAGCTGCGAACAGAGCACACGTCGTCACAAGAACGACAACTGACACCGAAATGACCAAGCTGTTGCGGAAGGCGATGATCGCTGTCCTGTTTTGAAAGATTCTCACAAAATTGTTCAGTGTGAGCCCGTCAAAAGAAATGAAGAGAGAAGGTCTGACAGAAAAAGGTGTTACGAAAAGCCAGGCGATCGGAGAGATGAAGAAAGCAAGTATGGGAGCAAGCAATATGTAGGAAACTATTCTACTAATACTGAACCTTCGTGGATCTTTCATGCCTTTTTCCTCCTTGAAAGACTCAGATAAAACATGGCGAGCGCGAAGTTGATCAGAAGCGCAATGGTTGCGATCGATGCACCATAACCCAGCTTGAAGTACCTGAAAGCGCTTCTGTAGATGTATATCGACAGAAGTTCTGTTCTGAACGACGGTCCTCCGCCCGTAAGCAAGTAAGGAGTGAACACATTGAAGGTCCAGAGAGTGATGAGAATCAGATCTGTCAGGATGTATGACTTTATGTTGGGCAATATGATGTCTTTGAACTTTCTCCACGCAGAAACACCAATGACGTCGGCCGTTTCGAGATAAGACGGAGGAATCGTTTCCAGCGCAGCTGAGAACAAAAGCATCGAATACGCCGTACCACGCCAAATGTTGAAAGTGATGATCGTGAGCAGCGGATACTCGTAAAACCAGTTCACCTTCCTCAAGCCCAGAACGGAGAGTAGCATGTTCAGCGTTCCATAATCTTTGTCGAGGAAGGCGATCCAGAGGTACGCCACCACGACTTCGGGAATGATCCACGCCAGAATCACGACACTTTGAACGAAACTTCTGAGCTTTCTTTTTCTGTATGTCAACAGGGCGAGCGAAAGTCCGAGCCCTGCTTGACCAACAATCGCGGATCCAAAAACGAAAAGTAAGGTCACTCTCAGCGCGTTGTAAAAAAATCTATCGCTTAGAACCTTTGTATAATTCTCAAAACCGACGAAATCAGGATTTCGTGCCTTTACCCCGGTGAGTGTTTCATTCGTCATGCCAATCTTCAAGACCCAGAGAGCTGGGAGGATGAGAAAAATAAAGATCAGTGCGAGGGCAGGTATCAGCAGAAGGACAACGACTTTCTTCCCCATCAACGACCGTCTCACTCGATCCACCTCGAAAAGGGTGGGCAATGCCCACCCTTCGCTTCCTCACGGTTTCTCTATGACATTTTCTTTTCCAACGATCCTCGTGACTTCTTTCGCAAATTCCTCGATGGCTTTATCAACGCTCATCTGGCCCGTAATGACTCTTTCGGTCAGTAGCTGAGCCTGGAAGGAGATCTCAGGGTACACGGGGAATGCCGGTCTGAACGTTGTGTACTTGACCAGTGCACGGCTCGTCTCCGCAATGAATTTATCCTTGTTCACAGTCCAGCAGGAATCTGCGAGATCGGATCTCGGAGACACGAAAGGTTTCATTTCGAAGTAGGACAACTGTGGCTCGATGTAAAGCAATCTTTTCAGCACTTCTGCAACCAGTTTTGGGTTCTTACAGTTGATGTTAACAGCAAAACCCGTGCCGCCAGAGATAGAGACAAACTCTGGATCACCCGGCTTACCACGGCCTGGCATCGCAGCCCATCCGATGCGTACATCCCTGTCTGGGAAGCCCCAGGACGGGTTGTTGGGATTCAACACGGACGTATAAAACCAGGTTCCCTCGACGTACATGGCGATCTTTTCCTGCCTGAACAGTTCAAACGTTTTCTCTCTCGCGCCGGGTGACACTTGTAGAGCAGCATCTCCAAGCTTTTCATCGACATAGATCTGCTTGTAAAAGTTCAGAGCATCTCGCAAAGCGCTGCTCTTGATGATCCACTTTCCGGTTTCCCAGTCGTACAGGTTACCACCTACACCGAGCAGGACCATAAAGAAACCTTGCATTGTCGTTGCTTCACCCATTTCTGTACCTGCATTCAACTGGATCGGTATCACGCCAGGCAACTTTTCCTTGATGATCCTCGCCGTTTTGATGATATCTTCCCAGCTTCTGGGCTGCCATGGTATGGGTATCCCAGCCTTCTTGAACAATTCCTTGTTGTAGTAGATCATCCTCACATCCGTGCTTGCTGGTATCAGATATGTTTTACCTTTGTAGCTTCCCATTGCTTTCATGGAGTCATAGTAGTACTTCCATGCTGGTATCTCTGCGAGGATGTCATCGATGGGTCTCAAATATCCGGCCTCAACGAATTCTGGGACCCAGAAACCATCGATCCAGAGTATGTCCGCTCCTCCACCACCTTTGATATCGAGGACAATCCGTGCTTTGAAATCTTCGTCCTTTATACCGGTCTGAATCAGTTCGATGTCTATTCCGAGTTCTTTCTCGATCTCCGGGATGTACTTTTCGAACCATTCAACCACCTGAGTGTTTTTTCCACCCTTGATCGCGTTGGCGATGATTGTTAACTTCTCACCGAAGATGAAAACAGCCAGGGCTAACACAAGGACCAGTACCAGCAACCTTTTCATAAAAGCACCCCCTCACGAATGCGGGTGTTCCGTGCACCCGCAGGAATTCCTCACAACCAGTTTCGTCGGAACGTAATGTTTCTTGACTGGAACATTTCCCCAGCTCAACAGCGAGAGCAGTATTGCCGCAGCCTTTTCACCCATCCGTTCGGGGTATTGTCTGACAGTCGTCAGACTTGGGCGCACGAAATCGCTGAACAGTAGATCGTCGAATCCTACCACCGCGATATCTTTGGGAATGTTCATCCCAAGCATCTGTAGTCCAGACATGACCTCAACGGCCAGAAGATCTGTACATGCAAAAATGGCGTCAAAACTCTTCAACGCCCTGCATTGCTCTCTTACGCTACCTCTGCGCACTTCAATCAGTGTCAGACTTGCGTTCGATTCGCTACAAGCCAAACTGGCTCCGCGAAATCTGTCTCTCACGCTGCTCACTTTCGTCGTCTCCCACGTGACGAAAGCTATCCTTTTACACCCATGCACGTCGATCAAGTGTTTCGTAACATCGTAAGCCCCTTTCTGGTTGTCCGATTCGACTGAGTACCCATCCAATCTTTCCACCGTCCTGTCCACGAAGACGATGGGGCGGCGTTCTGCGAGAAGTTGCCTGACCAGCTCATTCCGTAACATGCTCAGGTGCGGAAACACTATGAAACCGGACACATTCAGCTCCAGAAATTTTTTAAACTTCTGCCACTCCGAAGAACTGTTTTCGTCCGCGAACTGAACCACGGCGTGGAAGCCCAGGCTCGAGATGTGTTGTTCGATGCCTTTGAGTATTCCAATACTCAGAAAATCAGAGGCCGAGCTGAGAAAAACACCAATCAGGTTCGATATCTGCCTCATCTCTTCCTTTTTCTTCACGAAACTTCCAATACCTTGCAACCTGTAAAGATAACCCTCTATCACCAGCTCGTCTATGGCTTTTCTGACCGTAATTCTGCTCACTTGAAACATGTCCATTAACTCTTTTTCAGACGGGATTCTATCGTCTGGCATCAACTCGCCTGTCTTTATTTTGTTCAGCAGGTACTCCTTTACCACCTTGTACAGGGGCTTTCGTTTGGCGGCACTCATCATAACATGTTATATCATATAATTACGGATGTGTCAAGTTCTATGTTCAAAGTGTTCCAGAAAGAATACATTTATGTTGTCACAGGTTCGAACTGGTTTGCCACTTTTTAGATTCAATCTGAAACGCTGATTCGCACAATTTTGCTTTCGCGCATTTCCGAGCCTTCGAGCTTGTGAGCGCGAAAAGTTAACGATTTTGGATCGCGGCAGGTTTGCTGTCAAAAGTCATCCGTTCCAGAGCGTGAGGAACGGGTCTTTCATCGTCTGTACATAGTACTGTTACCTTCCCCTAAGCTTCAGCTCCGTATATATCTTATGGGAGCGCTCCTGAAAGAATGAGTAGAAAACCACGTCCGTGCATTGGGATAGGTCTAAGCTATTGGAATTGGTCGTGAAATAGACAGGAGTGCTCCAAAGAGAAGGGAAAAAGTAATAACGGTGAACGCAAACAGTGAGAAAAAATATAAGGAAAACTTTTTTGAACGATGAGCCAGGTCAAGGAAAGAGCAAAAAGGTGAATCGGAGGAAGGCAAATTAAAAAGATCAGCCCCGCACAGCGCGGGGCTTTTTTGCTTTCACCTGTACCTCGTGGGCACAACGGGTAGTCTTTACGGATAAATCTTTCTCCCTCTCTCGTCTGGTATACCCGTTCTCCGGTAAAAGTACGTGTTGATGACATCCCTCCATTCTTTGGCATGTTCCAGCTGCATCATCAATCTCTCGAGCACACGTCTGTACCTGACCGGATCGATCCTGCCTTCGAGTTCCTGCCATCTCTTCACGAATTCTTCGACTTCTTCAACTCCTTCGAAGTGCAGATCGTAGATCGCCTGGATCAGGGTCTTACCGGATTTCAACCTGTGATCGTAGCGAACCCGATGGAAAAACAGGAGGAGATCTTCTGGACACGTTTCTATGCTGTCGAAGATCTCGCGCCAGGGTGAGCGATACTGGAGCGTGAAACCAGTTCCTTTCGACGTTCTATCGACTCCGATCGCTTCCCAGTTCGCCCTGTGGTAGGTGCCCCACTTCGAGTACTCGTAACCTTCGGGATTCGGACCGTAATGATGGTTCGGATTCACCATCCAGCCAAGCCCGAACGGGGTCGTGTACTTCTCGTAAGTTCTGTGGGATTTCATCAACATGTACTCGATGTTGCTCATCACTTTTTCATCGCTTCCGAAAGTCAGAACGATCCATTCCCTCACGATGTTCTCCACACGCTCATCAGGGTCCCACGCGAGCCTTCCAAAAGTGTACAGGTTGGCCTGCGCAAGATCGTGTCCCGTCCAGTTCGGATCCGTACCAACGTTCGAAACGCCAGCCACACCGCAAAGCTTCCTTTCGAAAAGTGTGCCATCCACGATCCTCTTGACGAAGGAGCCTTCTCCCTTCGCAAAGGTGTCAAAGTCGAGCACTTCCTTCCAGAACGTTCCAAGATAACACAGATGTACCTGCTGACCGGTGTACTCCTGCGTGATCTGAAGTTCGAGCATTTGATTGGTCCGCTCCAGCGCCCCGAACAGCGGCGAAACAGGCTCTCTCACCTGAAAGTCCATCGGCCCAAACTTGGTCTGAAGGATCACGTTGTCGTTGAACTGACCATCGAGAGGTTTGAAATTGTCGTAGGCCGCCTTCGCCCTGTCAGTTGAATGGTCCCTCCAGTCCTGCATACAGTTGTAAACGAACGTGCGCCAGATCACAACGCCTCCGAACGGCTCGAGCGCCTCAGCCAGCATGTTCGCCCCGTCCACGTGCGTTCTACCGAAGAAGTGCGGGCCTGGGTTGAATTCTGAATCAGCCTTGACAAGAAAACCGCCGAAATCTGGTATGAAGCTGTAGATCTTTTTAGCCTGATTTTTCCACCAATCTCTGACTCTTCGATCCAGCGGATCTGCCGTTTCCAGACCGCCGAGGATCATCGGTGAAGCGAAATTCACACTGAGATAGATCTTTATGCCGTAATCTCTGAACAGATCTGCTAGCGATGAGAGTTTCCTCAGATATTTTTCATCGTCGATCAGTTTCACAGCTTCATTTCTCACGTTCACGTTGTTCAACACCACCCCGTTGATACCGATCGAAGCAAGCAGTCTGGCATAATCCCTGATCCTTCGATTCATCACGATGCGACCCTTTTCGAAGAAAATCGATCTTCCAGCGTATCCTCTCTCGACCGAACCGTCCAGATTGTCCCAGTGGTTGATCATCCTTAAAGGCATCGCCGGCCCAGAGATCACGTTCATCGTCTCTACGCGTTCGCCCAGTCTAACGCGTTTGATGAGCTCAAACACAGCGTGGACAAAACCTGACGATCTTTCCGCTCCAACAACGAACGATTCCGTGCCGCGAATGTTCCTGTGGAGGATGAAGAAACCTTCTTCATGCAGCTCTGGCGTCTCAAAGAGTTCGGCGAGTTTCCCGATCTGAGCGAGGACTAACGCCCTTTTCTTCTTGAAGCTGTGTTCGATCGAAGGCTCAAGATCGAGTGCACACCTGGCAAACCGTTTCAGCTCGGCGAGCGCGGTCTTCACCTCTTCACGATCGGCGAGCAGAACGATCCTTTTGAACCATTCTCTGTAATGGGAAAGTTCCTCCTCCGGCAGTTTTCTGTATTCGAGCCAGCACATTTCGTACTGATCCATCTTCATCACCTCATCGTTCGATCCTTTCCAGGACCAGAACGTCCTCAGCATCCAGAATCAATTTCTCGGCGAACAACTGACCGCGCAGAACGTCCCGCCACGTTCCTCCTTTCAAACAGATCTCTTTTTGCTCCTTACTGAAATTCATGACGAACAGGTAAGTTCTTCCATCTTCACTCCGTTTTTTGACGATCTCGAGACCATCGAACGGTTCATCGCAAACAGTTTCAATACCGTGTTGTTCGATCACGTAGCGCACGAAGTCGTTACAAAATTCCTGTGAGGCGCAGGCGGCGATGTAGTACGCTGTGCCAGAGCCATACCTGCTCATTGTCACACAGGGCTGGCTCGCATAGATACCATCCGCGTAAGTTCCGAGCACGTTTGCTCCTTCGACCTTTATCAAGCCTTCAAGAAGTTTCACAGCATAGCTTTTGCCCATGAAGGTCATTTTTCTTTCTTCGTCCGGTGGGAAAGCGTCGAACTCCTCGACCCGCACGCCGAAAACATCGTTCAGTGACGCCAGATAACCTCCGAGCCACGCGAGGTTGTTCTCATTGACGATTCCACTCATCGTTGTGGCAACGAACACTCCACCAGCTTCAACGTATCCTCTGATTTTTTTAGCCGTTCTTTCGTTCAGCATGAACAGCGCCGGTGCGAAGACGGCTCTGTACTTGCTGAAATCCTGTTCTACCGAGAGGATGTCCACACCTGTGTTCATCCTCAGAAGGGCTCTGTAGTACTTCTCAACTTCCTGAAGGTAGGTGAAGTCGATGTTTGGCCCCGGACTGTCCTCCAGCGCCCACCAGCTGTTCCAGTCAAACAGGACACCAGTCTGCGAGTGAACGTGCGTGTCAGGGATTTCTGGTTCGAGCCTGCTCAGATCCTGTCCAACACGCTTAACAGCTTTGAAGACCCGGGTCTCGTTACTGCTGGCATGTGTTATCACGGCTCCATGGAAGCGTTCACATCCTCCCCTGGACTGGCGGATCTGAAAATAGAGTGCTCCGTCCGCGCCGTGGGCGATGATCTGAAACGTATGCAGCCTCAAAGCCGATTCAGATTTCTGGTGGTTGTACCATTTCCAGATCGCCTGCGAAGGTGATTGTTCCATGAGCAAGATAGGTTTTCCGTCTGCGGCTCCCCTCATGAGCGCGCACCTCAACGATACCTTCGCGTGGTCCTCGGTGTAATCCGGATAGCTGTCCCAGGATATCACGTCCATTTTTCTGGCCCAGAGGAAGTAATCGAGCGGTTTGAAGGTGGCCATGAGGTTCGTGGTGACTGGTACGTGCGGCGTGTGCTTTTTCAAGGCCTGGTATTCCAGCTCAAAACATTCAAGCAGGCTCTCGTTCATGAACCTTCTGTAATCCTGATAGATCGCGGGATTGATGGACTGAAATCTGTCCTTTCTGAACAGCAGAAGATTCCGCGTTGTCGGTACAGTGATCTCTTCCCAGTCGTAGATCGTCTGACCCCAGAACTGGGTGTACCAGCTTTTGTTCAACTCTTCCAGCGAGCCGTATTTCTCTTTCAACCATTCTCTGAACTTCCGTTCGCACATTTCACAGTAACAGTAGTTCGCGTACTCGTTGTTCACATGCCAGAGGATCAAAGGTTTATAACTTTTGTACCTCTCAGCCAGTTTTTCGGCGATGTTCGCAGCGAATCGCCTGTATTTTTCGCTGTTCGGACAGAAGTTCGCCCTGCCCCCAGGAGTTCTTCTGTGACCGTTCACATCGACCGCCAGGATCTCGGGATACTTTCGGGTCATCCACAAAGGTGGAGCAGCTGTTGGTGTCGCCAGACAGACGAAGAAACCTTCTTTCTCCAGAATTTCGAGTGCTCTGTCCAGAAAAGAAAAATCGTAGCTGTTCTCGTCTCTCTGTATCAAAGACCAGCAGAACACTCCTATGGTTGCGATGTTCATGTTCGCCTCTTTCATCCACTTCAAATCTTTCCTGAAGATTTCCTCGTTCCATTGCTCCGGGTAGCACTCTCCACCGTACAGGAACTCTTCTTGTCCAGGGATTCTCAAAGCGCATCACCACCTTCAGGATTTTAAAAAGGGCCCACCTGGACGGTAGGCCCCCAGATTGAACACAACGGAGGAATCACTTCTGCTTGATGAAGAACTGCATGGGCATGGCGTTGAGCGGGCTTCTCAGCACGTCGTCGGTCACGATCTTTTCTGGAACGTTTCTGAAGTTGTTCTTCACTACGGCCGGAGACAGATCTTCACCCACCGTGCCTATGAGCCACAGGTTCTCTCTGTGGATCTTCGTAACTTCGCTCATGTATTCCTTGATCTCTTCGTCGCTCGTGGCTGTCTGTATCTTGAGCCACAGATCCACGAGTCTTATCACATCTTCAGGCGGGACCTCTGCGTCGGCTGGAGGTGTTTCACCCTTCAGATACGCCTGGATCCAGGTTGTCCAGGGTGCGTACCACCAATCGGCGTACAGGGTCACGCCGGGAAAGGTGAGCATCGGGGAAGCGAGCGGTTGGGCTGCCCTGTCGAACGCCCACACGGCCGCATCGTATTCACCGGTTCCCATCCTGGTTTCGAGCAGAGACCTTTCGATGTTGTTCACTTCGATCCACAAACCTATCTTCTTCCAGTGCTCCTTCACCATCGTCCAGATGTCTGCATGCATCTGTCCTGTGACTTCGACGGTGAACCTCAACGGTCTTCCATCCGGGAGCAGTCTGTATTCGTGTTTCGCATCCCACTTCAAGCCCATTTCATCGAGCAGTTTGTTCGCCTGGTCTGGATCGTAATCTGCGTAGGCTTTCTCCCACTCAGGATCGTAGTAAGCTGAACCGCTGACAAACGAAGCCTGCCTCGGTTTGGCCATACCGTTGAACAGCACTTCACTGATCTCTTCCCTGTTGATCGCCAGAGACAGGGCACTCCTGAACCTCACATCGTTGAACACCTGTCTCAAAACTGGATCGGGATGTGCCGGGTTCAACGACACCCTGCTGACGGATCC
This sequence comes from Thermotoga sp. Ku-13t, assembly GCF_011057685.1. NCBI lineage: Bacteria > Thermotogati > Thermotogota > Thermotogae > Thermotogales > Thermotogaceae > Thermotoga > Thermotoga sp. Ku-13t. Next base: position 485,291 of record NZ_LNFY01000001.1, read on the forward strand.
GTTGGCCGCGATCCAGTTCAGAACCCTGTAATCGCCTTTCTTCTCATTCTCCTTGAGCAGTGTGTAGTTGCCCGCTCCCGACGCGAGGCCACCTATGTGCCTCCACTGCATGTCGATTTGACCGGACACCGCTCTCAGCAGGATGATTTCGTTGTCTGTCACGTATTCGTGTCTGATGTAGTCGATGTACGGCAACTGGTTACCCTCGATGTCCACCGCCCAGAAGTACGGATTTCTCTCCAGCACGTAGAAGGGTTCCGACGGATCGGTGATGGCTTTCCAGGTTCCCAGCACCGGAAGTTCCACGTTCCTCACGATGTTGTTCTTCTGGTTGAAGAGGTCGACCCACGTGTTGACGCCAGCAACCTTCTGCATCTCTTCCTGAATCTTCTCCATGGGTGTGTACTTCGGATGGAACTGCTTGAGATAGTGCTTCGGAGCGCCAGTGAACCCGGTACTGTACGCTACCTGGAGCATGAACAGTGCGTAAGGCTTGCCGAATTCGAATTTGATCGTGTAATCGTCGATCTTGGTGACCTTGGTTTGCACGCCTCCGATCCTGAACCATTCTGGCTTGGTCGGTGTGAGTTCATCGTTCCCCACGATGTCCTCAACCCAGAAGAGGATGTCATCGGCTGTGTAAGGATGACCATCCGACCACTTGACGCCTTTCCTCAGATAGAAGATGTATATTCTTCCGTTCTCGAGTATGTCCCATGCCTTGGCAAGCCCGGGCAGGAAAGAACCACCTTCCATGTCCCAGTACACCAGATGCGGCTCCACGATCTTGTAGATTCCCCACTGGTCTGCGAGACCTTTCCAGACTCTCCTCCACGTTCCACCGAACTGACCAACCTCTTCGTGGGGTATGACCACCAGAGGTTCTTCCGGGAGCCTCTGCTCAACTGGTGGCAATTTTCCCTGCTTGACAAGCTCCGTCAGCATCGGAGATTCCTTGTACTGTGTGATTTTTTGCCCGTCAACTTCTCCATCTCGGCAGGCGTCGCGTACACACCCCAACCGAAGGCCCAGACCACGGTCATTGTCAGGACTAACATCAGCAACAGGCGAACCTTCATGAAAATCCCCCCTTTTAAAGTTGTCGAACACTCTTTAGAGAGAGCTTTTCTGCGAAGTGGCAGGCCACATAGTGTGGGACTTCCTCCGGACCAACGTTGCGGAACTCCGGCACCGCGTTTCTGCAAATTTCTTCTGCGTACGGACATCTCGGATGAAAATGGCATCCGGGTGGTGGATTGATGGGGCTCGGTACCTCTCCCTCGATAGGTTTCAACTCTCCAGCCGCATCGGGATCAGGTTTTGGAACCGACAGGAGCAAGGACTCAGTGTAAGGATGCTTCGGCGAGTTGAACAGCCCCTCTGTGCGCGCCAGTTCAACGATCCTTCCAAGGTACATGACCGCTACCCGGTCGCTCACGTGCTGGACGACACTCAAATCGTGTGAAATGAACAGATACGTCAGTTTGAACTTTTCCTGAAGCTCCATGAGCAAGTTGAGAATCTGAGCGCGAATCGACACGTCCAGTGCGGCCACTGGCTCGTCGCAGATGACGAGCTTCGGCCTGAGAGCCAGCGCCCTGGCGATGACGATCCTCTGCCTCTGACCACCGCTGAACGCGTGGGGATACCTGATCATGTATTCTGGTCTGAGTCCAACAGCTTCGAGCAGCTCGGCAACTTTTTCCTCGAGTTCCTTACCCCTGGCTATTTTGTTCACGAGCAGAGGCTCTCCGACGATCTCCTTGACTTTCAAACGTGGGTTGAGGGACGTGTACGGGTTCTGAAAGATCAGCTGCATGTACCTTCTCAGAGGTTTCAGCTCTTTCTTCGACAGTTTCGCCACGTCAACCATTTTCCCATCGACGTTGAGCAGTATCTCGCCTTCAGTTGGATCGATAGCCCGCAGTATGCAGCGCGCCGTGGTCGTCTTACCGCAACCGGATTCTCCCACAAGGGCGAGCGTCTCACCTTCGAAGAGATCGAAGCTTATTCCATCGACCGCCTTGACATAGCCCACAACTTTTTTGAAGAGCCCTTTTTCGATCGGAAAGTACTTTTTCAAATTTCTCACTTCGAGCAACTTCTGGCTCGTTTTCAACTCACTTACCTCCATACAGGAAGCACTTCACCCTGTGTTCTTCTCCAACTTCCACCTCGATCGGTTCCTGTTTATCACAGAGTCCTTCGATGAAACTGTCACACCTGTTGTGGTACCTGCAACCAGCGGGAAGGTTGTAAGGGTCTGGTACAACTCCCTTAATGGCTTCCAGCTTCGTCTTCCTTTGAACCAGCCTTGGTATGGATTTCAAAAGTGCGCGCGTGTAAGGGTGCATTGGGTTTCGGAAAAGGTCTCTCACCCTCGCCGTCTCAACTATGTGACCGAGATACATGACCGCCACCCTGTCGGCAATCTGAGCGATCACGCCCATATCGTGTGTGATCCACATGATGGCCGATCTGTACTCTTTCTGAAGCTGTTTCACCAAGTACAAAATCTGCGCCTGGATCGTCACGTCGAGCGCCGTGGTCGGCTCGTCGGCTATCAGGACTTTCGGGTTCAGTGCCAGGGCCATGGCGATCATGCACCTCTGCAGCATCCCTCCCGAAAGCTGGAACGGGTACCGATCCAGAACCTGTTCCGGATTCGGTATCTTGACCTTCTCCAGCATCCTCAGAGCTAACCTTCTGGCTTCTTGCTTCGACATGTCTTCGTGCAACGTTATAGCCTCGATCATCTGGGCGCCGACTGTGTACACCGGCGCGAAACACGCCGCCGGTTCTTGAAAGATCATGGCTATATCCTTTCCCCTTATGTTTCTCATTTCCTCTCCATCGGCGTCCAGTTTCGCCAGGTCGAGAACACCCTTCTCGTTCCAGAACAGGATCTCTCCATCCACTATCCTGGCCGACTTTGGCAGTATCCTCATGATGGAGAGTGCCGTTACGCTCTTGCCACAGCCCGATTCGCCGACGATACCGAGGACTTCTCCCTCGTTCAGCTGGAGATTGACACCGTCGACGGCTCTAACCTTGCCTTCAACCAGTTCGAAATAAGTCCGCAGGTTCCTGACCTCTAAAACTTTCCTCATGCCATCCCCTCAAGTTTTGTACGGATCCGCCGCGTCCCTCAAACCGTCGCCGACGAAATTGAAACACAGGACCGTCAGTATGACGAAGAACGCGGGCGAGAGAAGCCACGGATACAAAGCAACCGTTCTTATGTTCTGAGCCTCCTGGAGCAACACGCCCCAGCTTATCGCAGGAGACCTAAGCCCCAGTCCGAGGAAACTCAAGCCCGTTTCACCCAGGATCATGCCTGGTATCGCGAGCGTTACAGAAGCGATGAGGTGGCTGGTTAGCGCTGGCAACATGTGTTTGAAGATGACTCTGAACTCGCTGGCACCCGCGAGCCTGGCCGCAACTACGAAGTCCTCCTCCTTGAGCGCGAGGAACTTGCTCCGAACGACGCGTGCCAACCCCGTCCAGCCCACAAGAGAGAGGATCACAGTGATACCGAAATAAACCTTGATCTGTGACCAGTACCGTGGTAGGGCTGCAGCGAGTGCCATCCACAGTGGTATCGTGGGGATGCTCCTGATGAACTCGATCGATCTCTGCACGAAGTTGTCCACCCAGCCACCGTAATAACCCGAGATCCCACCTATGAGGATGCCCAGCAACATGCTCAGAAAGACCCCAACCAGACTTATAGTGGTCGATATCCTCGCACCGTACAGCACGCGAGACAGAACGTCACGACCCATTCGGTCTGTTCCGAGCAAGAACATCGTTCCGCGTTCGACACCGAAGAAGTGTATGTTCGTTTTCCACACGCCCCAGAATTTGTACTCATCGCCTCTCACGAAGAACTTGATCGGGTAAACTTTGGAAGGATCTTCTTTGTATATCTTTCTGAGTGTCTGTGGATCACGCTCGATTTTGAACCCGTAGACGAACGGCCTTGTGAGCTTTCCATCCTTGAAGAAGTGTATCCTCTGTGGAGGGGCATACACGTACGTCGAATAGATCTTGTCGGGATTGTAAGGTGCGAAGAACTCACAGAAGATTCCAAGAACGTACAGCACGAACAGAACAATGAGGCCAAAGACAGCGAGTTTGTTTTTCTTGAACCTCCACCAGATCAGTTTCCATTCAGAAGCAAGGTATATCTCTTCGGTTTTGATTTTTTTCTCTTTTCTTCTCCACCATCGTCGATACCTCACTCGAACCTTATTCTGGGATCCAGCCAGGCGAGTATGATATCCGAAATGACCGTTCCAACGATGGTGAATATGCTCAAAAACATCACCAGACTTCCGGCAAGGTACATGTCCTGGGATCTGAGTGCATCGAGCAATATCACTCCAACGGTCGGAAGGTTCAGGACGATCCCGGTCACGACCGCTCCAGAAACGATTTCAGGCAACACCCACCCCGCGGTGCTCGCGAACGGAATGACCGCGACGCGAAGCGGGTACTTCCAGTAAAGTTCCTTCTCCGGTACACCCCTCGCTCTCGCCGCAACCACGTAAGGTTTCTCCAGCTCGTCCAGCAAGTTGGCTCGCAGGATCCTTATCAAACCAGCCATGCTCCCGGTGCCTATCACGATGACGGGTAACCATATGTGCTTCAACAGGTCCACGAATTTCGCCCAGCTCCACGGGGCGTTCGCGTACTCCGGTGAGAACAGACCGCCCAGGCTGACGCCAAGCGTCGTGTAGACAGCCCAGAGCAGTATCAGGGCGAGCAAGAAGTTCGGTGTTGCGAGGCCAATGTAACCGAGCACCGTGAACGTATAATCGCCTATCGAGTACTGGTGTATGCCAGAATAAACACCGATAAGAAAGCCGAAGACCCACGCGAACGTGGTCGACAGCACAGAGATGAGCACGGTGTACCAGAGCTTGGGACCTATGAGCTCGCTGACAGGCTTTCCCACATGAACGAGTAACCGAAATCGCCCTTCAGCACACCCTTGAACCAGATGAAGAACCTTACCAGGAGTGGTTTGTCGAGCCCGTAGCGAGCTCTCAGCACCTGCAGGGCCGCTTCATCGATCGCCTCACCGCTCTGCCTCAGGTTCATCACGTAGACCGTCAGATAATCCCCGGGCGGCAACTCTATGATGATGAAAGAAACCACCGCTATGAGGAAAAGCAGTGGTATCGCAAACAAAAGCCTTCTCAAAAGGTACGTAAGCATGGTTCAACCTCCATTTTTTTCTTTACCGGCCGGAATTATCTTGACATAATCGTCATGCTCATGTCAAGGTTGTTCGCACAGATTTTTCCAACTTTAACCAGAACAATGCGGTGCGTGGAATCGTTTTTTGCTCGTTCCTCATTCATACTCTCTTGCTTTCCCTTTTTCGCGATTTTACATGTCAATCTAACACGATTCACTCCTGGTTAAAGTTCAATGACTGTGCTTTGAACTGAAGCTCAGCGAAGAAAGCACGAGCAGGAGACCGAGTGCAGGTTTGGTGAAATATTTCACATACTCCGCCCAGCCAAGCCTGTAACCCAGTGTGAAAAAGAATGGACCCTGAAACAGTGCGATCAGGAGCAGTTGAATCCCGGAGAAGATGAAAAAGCGTGCCAGCAACTTTTTTGAACCATTCTCAGATGCGTTCCTGTAACGATCTTCAAAGTAAACCATCATCCCTATGAGGATCACACCAAATACGACGATGAAAAACTTGCCAAGGGCGTTCATGAGCTCCAGTTTCATGCCAAACAGAGCCGCGACGGTGTAAAAAAACCTGTACGCTTCGAAAAGCGTGTAGAAACAAAGTAGCACGTTGATCAACAAGAAAAGGTAGACCAGCGTGCGCCTCAGTTCTGTCCCTCCCTGAACATGTCCTTCAAAGTTGAATACAGTTTTCTGAACCTCTCGTAGAACTCTTCATATTTCTCGCCGTTCTTGCGATCTGGCCTGGTCAATTCCTTCAGTTTGAACCACTCTCTGGATATCTTTCTGACGTCCAGGTTGAAATAACCCGAGCACGCCAGCATCGCCGCACCGTACGAGGCGCCTTCGTCCACGAAGGGCTTTTCTATCTCAACATTCAGCGCGTCCGCGATCATCTGATTCCACACTCTGCTCTTTGATCCTCCGCCAGCGATGCGCACGTGCTTTGGATTCAGCCCCAGTTCTTTGAGTATTTCGAAGGAATCCCTGATCCCAAACGCCACACCCTCAAAGATCGCCCGCACCACGTCCCATTTGGAATGGAAGGAGGAAAGCCCGAAGAACACACCTCTCGCGTGTGGATCCCTGTGCGGCGTTCTTTCACCATTCAAATAAGGCAGAAACACTATTCCGTTCGATCCGATCGGCACCTGCGTGACCTGTTCGTTTATCTCATCGTAGTTTTCATTCAAAAATCTTTCTTTGAACCACTCCAGCGAATACGTCGCCGTCAGCATGACACCCATGTGGTACCTCACGTTCGGCACGGTGTGCGCAAAGAAATGAACCCTTCCTTTCGGATCGAAAGAACCTGTCTGCGTCGGTGCAACCACCGTTCCAGAAGTTCCTAGGCTCACCATCACGTCACCCGGTTTGATCACACCGACACCGAGCGCCGCACATGCGTTGTCCGCACCACCCGCGACGACGACAGCGTCTTTCAGGTTGAGCTCTTCGGCGATCTCGCGTTTCACCTTGCCAACGATTCCGTTGGAAGGCAAAATTTCGGGAAGGATCTCTTTCTTTATTTTCAGAGCCGAAAGCACATCGTCGTTCCAGCGCATCCTCGAAACATCGTACATCGTTGTGCCCGATGCGTCCGAATGCTCCGTAGTGACGTTGTCCGTGAGCATGAAGTTGATGAAGTCCTTCGGAAGCATCATTTTGTGGATCTTCTCGTACACTTCGGGTTCGTTCTTTCTCAACCAGAGCAGTTTTGGCAGCGTGAAACCCGTAAGAATTGGATTACCTACCATCTTCAGAACCTGTTCTTCGCCTCCCAGCAGATTCGTCGCTTCCTCACATTCAGCGTAGGTTCTCTGATCGCACCAGAGTATCGCGTCCCTGAGCACACGGTTTTCCCTATCAATGATCACAAGGCTGTGCATCTGTCCACTCGTGGCAATGGCTCTTATCGTTCCCCCGATCCTCGAAGCCTCACTTGAGAGCCCCTTCAGCACCTTCACAACCGCGTTCCACCAGTCGTGAGGATTTTGTTCTGCCCAGGCTGGTTTTGGTGTTGAAAGCGACAACTTTTCACCGTGTATTGCCAGAATCTTTCCTTCAGTGTTCACCAGCAAGCCCTTAACACCCGTCGTCCCCAGATCCAGCCCGACGAACAGTTCCACGGCTATCACCTCACGTCACGTTCTCGATGATGTCTTCCACGGCAAGGACCGCGGCTCCAACCAGGTTCGAACTCACGGTCCCGAAGATCGAGGGCCTTATCCTCAGCTCTTTGGTTGCATCTCTCAGCGCCCTCCGTTTGACCTCCTCCTCGATGATCCTGTAGAAATACTCGCCGAGGTCCTGAACCTCCCCACCTAGGATGACGATCTGCGGGTTGAGAATGTTCACGATGTTCACCACACCGATCGCGATGTTCCCGGCGAGTTTCTCCAGAACTTTCCTGCTGTCCTGTTTCTTCTTCAAAGACGCGAACTTCTCGATTGCGTTCTTTCCTTCGAGCTTACCTTCGTAGTGCTGTATAGCCCAGTTGATCGAAGCGAACAATTCCCAGCAGCCTTTGTTCGAACAGTGACAGCGTTTGTCCGAACGCATGTCCACGGTCATGTGCCCCGCTTCGCCGGCGGTGTAAGTTGGCCCACGGTAGAGTTTTCCATCGATCAGCACTCCCGTACCGACACCTTCTCTGATCACTATGAAGACTGCTTCCTTCACGTCCTTCATATCTTCTGAATGGTACTTCTCCGCCAGCACAGAAAGGTTGGCTTCGTTGTCCGCCAGGATCGGAATGTCAAGCTTCAAGAAATCGTCTATCACCACATCGCGCCAGCCGAGGTTCGGTGCCATGAGGATCCTGTTCTCTTCCATGTCCACCATACCGGGCACCGAAAGCGAAACACGGTTGATCTTCTTGGTTGCAGAGTACCTGTCGAAAATCTCTTTCACCTTCGCGAAGAACTTTTCTGGGGCCTTCGGAGTCTCGAACGAACCACCGGGTGCAACGCTTCCATCGAAGTAACCGAGGCCGTAGGTGGTCACGTTCACGCCAACATCGAAGACGAGGCTGATGAACGCCTCACTTTTGATGTCGAGCAGGATTCGACGCCTTCCAGGGGAATTCTTTCCCTCCGAACCGATCTCCTGCACGAAGCCTTCCTCTATGAGTTCCTTCGTGATCCTCGTGACGCTGCTCGGGGTCAAACCCGTGATTTCGGAGATCTCCGATCGTGAAAGGGGTCGGTTCTCGTGTACTATCTTCAGAACGTTTCTCTTATTCAGAACCTTGATCCACGGCGAGTTGTATTTCAAGATTCATACCCCCTTGCAACGGAAAATCTCTTTCAAAAATTCTAACTTCTTTTTGGTGTGATGAGATCCTCCCCCCTCGTGACCGGCGAACGGGTAGATCTCGATCCGCTTGGGACCCGCGTAATGATTGTAGGCGGCGAAGATTGTCGACGGTGGACATATGTCATCCATGAGGGCGACCGAGAAGAGCGCAGGACACTTCGCCCTCGCAGCGAAGTTCACACCGTCGAAGTAAGAGAGTGTCCTGAAAACAGTTTCTGTTTTATCTGGATGGATCTTGCAGTACCTGCTGATCTCGGCGTACGGTGTGGTATCCACAAGTTTGACGGCGCGTTCGAAGTGGCACAGGAACGGCACATCACAGACCAGTCCCTTCACCCCTTGAGAAAGAGCCACGGCGGCGAGCGCTATGCCGCCACCCTGGCTCATACCCCCCACGGCGATCCTTTCTGCGTCGATTTGTTCGAGATGCCGAACGGATTCAACTGCCATTACTGCGTCCGTGAACACCCTCCTGTAATAGTAAGTCTTCGGATCGAGTATTCCCCTCGTCATGAAACCGGGATACTGCGGCCCGCAGGAAAGCTCATAATCCAGCGTGTCACCTTTGAGCCAGCCACTGCCCTGTCCCCGTGTGTCCATGACGAAATGCGCAAAGTTCGCACAAGCATAAAGCAACCAATCGTACGGGTAACCCCTGCCCCCACCGTAACCGATGAACTCAACCACGCACGGTAGTTTGTCCCGAGCATTTTTCGGAAGGATCAACCACGCCTTGATCTTCTGTCCCATGTACCCACTGAACGTCACATCGTAAGTATCGAGAAGATCGAGTCCAAAGTCCACCTTTTCCAATCGTGGTGGTTCGAAATGGCTCAGACTCTCCTCTATGGTCTCGCGCCAGAAGTCATCGAAATCTGGTTCTTCTCTTCTTTCCGGAAGGTACTGTCTTAACTGTTCTAAGGGCAGATCGTACTGAGGCATGTCAGAATACCTCCACCTCGCTGAAGAACTTCCTCATGGTTGGAACCTTTCTCTCCTCACCCGTGAGTTCAATTTCGCCAGAATACTTTATGTCCACAGACGAAGCCCCAACCATGAACCTGTACGCGCCGGGTTCGACGACGAGTTCCATGCGTTTGTTGTAATACGCCAGCACGTCGGTGTGTACCTTGAACGTGACCGTTTTCTTCTCACTGGGCTTGAGGTGCACCCTGGCAAAGCCTTTCAGCTCCTTCACCGGCCTTGTGATTGATGCGTACTCGCGACCAACGTAGAGTTGAACGACTTCTTCTCCTTCCATGTCACCCACGTTTTTCACATCGACCTCGATGACGATCTGTCCTCCCGTTGGAACCTTGGCGGACTGAATCTTGAAGTTGCTGTATTCGAACTTCGTGTAGGAAAGTCCGTGTCCAAACGGATAAAGCGGTTCGACAGGTTCGTCCACGTAGTCTTTGTGCCAATGCGATCTTCCACCTGAGGGTTTCACGTAATGGAAGACGGGAATTTGACCGGCGCTCCTCGGGAAACTGATCGGCAACTTTCCACCAGGGTTCACCTTTCCGAGTAACACCTCCGCGATCGCCTGTCCTCCAGCTTCTCCGGGCAACCAGGCTTCCACTATCGCGTTGACTCTGTCCACAAAATCACTCAGCGCGTAAGGTCTGCCCGTGATGAGCACCAGCACGATGGGTTTGCCTGTCTTTGCGAGTTCCGAGAGCAATTTCTCCTGCAAGCCTGGCAGCCTCAGATTCGCACTGTCTCTCGATTCGCCAGATGTGCAATCTTTTGTCAGACCCGCTCTGTCGCCCAGCACGGCCACAACCACATCGCACCGCTCCGCCAGCCTCACCGCCTGGCGAATGTCTTCCTCGGTTCCTTCGAGCACGCCGCAGCCTTCCGCCCATTCTACATCCACGCCTTCCTGTTTCAGCGCATCGTAGACGCTCATGATTCTGGAAAGCTCCTTGTTGACCATTTCTTCTACCTTCTTGAGATTGAACCTCGGCGCGTTTATGTCTGCGATGTTCACCGTGTCGAGCAGTCCCCTTATGTGCGTGTAGTAAGAATAATCACCGAACATATTGCGTACGTTCTTCGCGCTCGGCCCCACGAGTGCGACTTTGAGCCCTTTCTTCAACGACAACGTCCCGTCGTTCTTCAGAAGGACGATCGACTTTCTTGCCGTTTCGAGCGTAAGATCGTAGTGTCTCGGAAGCGATTCACAGTCTTCCACGTAAGGATTTTCAAACAGTCCAAGCTTGAACTTCATCAGGAGCACCCTGTAGACTGCTTCGTCGAGCACAGTTTCAGAAAGTTCTCCAGTTTCGACAAGCCTCTTCAGCTCGCGGTAGCAATCGATGCCTGGAAGTTCTATATCGATGCCCGCCTCCAGGGCGAGCTTTGCCGCCTGCGCTTTGTCCTTTGCAACCCTGTGATAACTCCTGAGCACGTCCACCGCGAAATAGTCAGAAACAACTATGCCTTTGAAGCCCCATTCTTTTCTGAGCGTGTCGGTCAAAAGTTCTTCCGAACACGCGCACGGAACACCGTCGATCTCGCTGTAAGCGTTCATCACGGACAGCACGTTCGCACACTTCACTGCCGCTTCGAACGGTAGCATGAACACTTCACGCAGTTCTCGTGGACTCACGTTGCTTGGAGCCCAGTTCCTGCCGCCCTCCGAAGCACCGTAAGCCACAAAATGTTTCGTGGTGGCCACAACGCCATTCTCCTGTATTCCCTGTACGTAAGCAGTCGTCATGCGCGCCACGAGATAAGGTGATTCACCGAAAGTTTCTTCCGTCCTTCCCCACCTCGGATCTCTCACCACGTCCGCGACGGGCGCCAGACCTTGATGAGCCCCCACCTTCTTCAGATCGCCCCCAATGGCTCTTGCCACACGGTTAACGAGTTCAGGATCCCACGTGCTCGCCATCGCTATGGGTTGCGGAAAGTTCGTTGCGCCCAGGCCCATGTACCCCGCCAGACACTCTTCGTGTATCATTGCCGGAATGCCAAGCCTGGTCTTTTCAACCAGGTACCTCTGAATCTGGTTCACGAACCTGACCACTTCCGCCGGTTCCAGGTTCGTCGCCCCACCGGGTCTGGTTATCTGTCCTATGCCGTGTTTCAGAAGCTGGTTGGCCCTCTGCTCGGAGAAATTTCCCTTTTCGTCGAGCAACTCGTAGCCCCAGACCGACCCGAGCTGCGCGATCTTTTCATCGAGAGTCATTCTCGAAAGCAGATCCTTCGCCCTCATCTCTGCCGGAACATCGGTCCTCCTGTAAAGCTCCATATTTCCAACCTCCCTGAAAGATGCTTTCAGCACCATCGTTATCGTGATGATCAAAGCAACAGCAACCAAAACCACCCAGTAGCGTTTCATCTGTACAGGAAGCATTTCACCTGGACCCCATCGACCTCAAAATAAGGAGGTGATTCCTTCTTGCAGATTTCCATGGCGCTCGGACACCTTCCAGCGAACTTGCACCCTGTCCTCAGATACTCCTCATGCTCCTGGTCCGCGAGCACCACCTTCGTCGTCCAGCGCCTGGATGGATCAGGTTCTGGTACTGATTCTCTAAGCAGACGCGTGTAAGGATGTTTTGGTTCCTGCAACACTTTTTCCGCAGGGCCGAGCTCGACGATCTCGCCGCGGAACATTATCGCCATCCGATCGCTCACGTAGTAAGCTGTGGCAAGATCGTGTGTGATGTAAATCACGCTCAAACCATATTTGTCTCTCAGATCTTTGAACAGGTTCACTATGGACATCCTCAGAGACGCGTCCACCATGGACACGGGCTCGTCCGCCACGAGCAATTTTGGATTCGTGAGAAGCGCCCTCGCGATGGAGATTCTTTGAAGCTGTCCTCCGGAGAACTCACTCGGATACTTTTCACAGAATTCCTCGAAGGCTATACCCACAGCTTCGAGCTTTTCTTCTATGATCCTTCTCGCCTCTTCTCTTTCTTGAGCCACACCGAGATTGAACAACGTGTCGTAAAAATAGCTCTCGACTTTTCTGAGCGGATTGAAAGTGGAGAACGGATTCTGAAACACCGCCTGTATTTCTTTCAAAAGCCGTCTTCTTTCCTCCGTTTTCAGATTGTCTATCCTCTTTCCCTTATAGTAGATCTCTCCCGATGTTGGCTCTTCAAAGCCAAGGATGATCCTCGCGGTCGTCGTCTTGCCACATCCGCTCTCTCCGGCGAGCGTGAATATCTCCGCCTCGTTGATCTCGAACGTCACGTTATCAACCGCGAGAATCTTCAATCTCGAAAAAATACTTCCTATGGTGAAAACTTTCGTCAGTTTCTTCACTTGCAACAGGCTCATCTCTTTCCCTCCTGAACGAGCCAGCAGGCTACCATGTGGCCTTTTTCACATTCGATGAGTACCGGCGTTTCTTCAGTGCACCTGTCAAAAACGTGTGGGCACCTCGGATGGAACGCGCAACCACTTGGGAGCTTCTCCAAAGAAGGAGGGCTGCCCGGGACACTCTCTCTCCTCATTCTGTCTCCAAACTTCGGCAGGGAACGTATCAGATACCTGGTGTAGGGATGCATAGGGTTGTTGAAAACCGTCTCGGTGGGTCCTTCTTCGATGATCTTACCCGCGTACATGATCGCTATCCTGTCTGAAATGTTGGCGTGCACGCCCATGTCGTGAGTGACCAGAATCAGTGTGTTCCTGTTGGCCTTCTGAATGTCTCTCAGAAGCTGTATGACACCCCTCTGGGTCACGACGTCCAGCGCCGTCGTCGGCTCGTCTGCCATGATCACCTTAGGTGACAGGACCGTTGCCAGTGCTATGGTCACCCTCTGTCTCATGCCCCCAGAGAGCTGATGGGGATAGGCATCCAGCAGCGTGACGGGCAGTCCGAGCTCTCTCATGTGGACTTTGGCCATCTCGTAAGCTTCGTCTTTGGTTTTTCCTTTCACGTGACTTTCAATGAAATCCTTGAAGGTTTCCTTTATCTTCACAACCGGATTCAGCACGCTCATGGAGCCCTGTGGAACGTACGAGATGAATCTCCAGCGAAGCTTCCTCTTTTCTTCCTCACTGAGAGAGTACACATCCACGGCCTGTCCGTCGACAAAATAGTAAAGCTTTCCATCGAATATCTTCTGTGGTGGCTCTATCGCAGCGAAGATGGCCTTCAAAAGCGTGCTCTTACCACAGCCACTCTCCCCTGCTATGCCGTAGATCTGATTCTCATCGACGGACAAACTCACATCGTCCACAGCTTTGATGATTCTTTTCCGGCCGAAGATCTCCAGCACATAATAAGATTTGAGCTGCTCAGTTCTCAACATTTCCATCGATCTCACCTCAAGCCTGTCCTATTCTCTGTATCCTCATTCTCGGGTCGAGATACGCGCTGATACTGATCGATATCAAATACAACGCTATGAAGAGGAACACGGACGTCACCACTGGAGTTAGCACCCACCACCAGTATCCCAGAAGAAGCGCCTGGTAGTTTATCGCCCACTGCAGCATTGTTCCAAGCGTAGGCAACATGAGGTTTGAAACTCCCAGAAATGCGAGTGTGACCTCCATACCTATCGCCCAGGACATGTTTCCTATAAGCGTGGCGAAGATGAGCGGGATCAAAAACGGAAGATACTCCTTTGAGACAACTGAGAACGCCTTCAAACCAGAAAGAACAGCGGTGTATGTGAAATCCCTTTCTCTCAAACTCAGAACCTGAGACCTTATGACTCTTGCATCCCATGCCCAGCCGAACACCCCGAGCAACAGTCCGAGCATGGGCAGGCTCATTCTTCCCTTCGTTATGGTCGCCACGAGAACGATGATGATGAACAGAGGAACCACGAGGAAAGTATCACAGAGAAACGTCAAGATTCTGTCCACAAGACCTCCTTTGTACCCGGCGATCACACCCATGATGATCGCGATGACTCTGGAAATCAAAGCGGCGATGAGGGCCATGACGAGAGAATTCCTCACCGCGAAGGTGAGCTGCCAGAAAATGTCCTGTCCGAGGGAATTGGTTCCCAGAATGTGTGGCCATTTCGGAGGCAGGTCGCGCATCAACGGGTTGCGTTCGTAAGGACCGTACGGGGAGAAGAACGAAAGTACAGAAAGGAACACGAGGACCAGGAGCACAGAGAAACCGAACGCAAAGTGTCTGTCTCTAAGAAGGTCTTTCAGCACACGCATGCTTTCACTCCTTCCTCATCTGTATCTCACTCTCGGGTCGAAGAGTGGATAAAGCAGGTCTATCAGAAGAATGCTCGTCGTGACCAGAAGAATGGAAAGCGTGCTCGCACCCAGCAAGAGGTTGTAATCGCCAGAGAAGATGGCACTGTACATGAGCATTCCGATGCCCGGATATGAGAACACCATTTCGGTGATCAAAGCACCGCTGAATATCTGGCCGAGGGACAGCGCAAGACCCGTTATCTGAGGAAGCATCGCGTTCCTTATGACGTACTTGCTGACGATCCTGTTCTCTTCTATTCCCCCCATCTTCGCGTACTTGACATAATCTTCCGACCTGACCCCCTGGACGATGAGTTTCATGCCCTGGAACCACGCGAAGGTGCCGATCAGTACCAGAGACAGTGCCGGGAGAAATGCGTACTTGAGAAGTATCAGCACGTTCTCCAGAGTCAAGGTGAACTTGGTGCCTATCCTGAAGCCTCCACCGATGGGGAAAATGGGGACCACGTAGGCCAGCAGGATCAGGAGTGCGAGTGCTAGGATGTAGTAAGGCATGGGTCTTATCACCATTGCGATGCCGTCGAGCACCTTCCCCCAGTTTCTATTCGAATAGTACCCCGCTAGTCCACCAAGAATGTTTCCGACGATCCAGGAGATCAGGGTGGTCACGAGGAGCAACCCAGCCGTCCACGGCAGAGATTCTTTTATGAGTACGATGACAGGTGTCGGAAACTGAAAGTACGACGGACCAAAGTTTCCCGTGAAGAGTCGCTTCCAGAATCCTACGTATTGCTCCCAGAGGGTTCCTTCAAGACCGTAGAGCTGTCTCAGAGTTCTTATCGTCTCCTGTACCGCCGCCGGGTCCCAGTAAGTACCCTGTGAAGACAGACGGTCTATAAAGCTCTGAACCGGGTCTGTGGGGAGAAAACGGGGAATGAAGAACACCATGGTGATACCCAGCCAGATGACGAGAACGTAGGTCACTAAACGGGGGAGGAGATAGCGTTTGACGAAGCTCAAAACTTTCAACCTCCTTGTCCACATTATTTTTAAAAGGGCCGGGGGCGACCCCGGCCCTCAGTGGGAACCGGCCATCACTTCTTTCCAGTTGGTTTCAGGAATGGCAGCATGTACTTGAAGTTCGGCCAGTGTGGATAAGGCTGTGCGTACATGTTCTCAGCACCCGGGAAGTTCGTCCAGTAGTATTCATCCCAGGCGATGACGCCAGGATAGTTGAACGTTGGTATCGTTGGCATCTTTTCGACCAGGATCTTGAGAGCTTCGATACCGAGCTCGATCAACTTCTCAGTATCGTTCCAGTCAGTCACCTGCAGTTCTTCGATGATCTTGTCCATTCTCGGATCGGTGAAGCGCGCGTAGTTGCCCCACGGTGCACCTTCACCAAGTTCCGGCACGTACTCAGAATAGTACGGCGTGAGTGTTCTGGACAGATCCGGATGACCACCCCACGGCTCTGCAGCAGGCCAATCTGTCGATACTTCGAACTCACCCTGTGCGTTCTGTGCAATTTCCAGGGACTGTGCAACGACGTCGATACCGAACTTCATCCACGCCTGAACAGCAGCGAAGGCGTTCCTCTCAGCTGGCCCAGCAGGGTTGTTACCGGTGTTGATCGTGATCTTCCAGAGTTCACCATTGGGCAGGTGCCATTTTCCTTGCGCGTCTCTGTAGAAACCGTTCTTCTTGAGGAGCTTCTCCGCTACGTCGGGTGCGTACTTCCACCAGCCGGGTCCGAAGATCTTCTTGATCTGCTCAGGATCGTCGGGCACAGGATAACCTCTCTTCTTCGCGTACTCTGCGAGCCTCAGACCTGCAGTTGGATCGTAAGGTTTGAACTTTTCACCGTTTCCGAGATCGAGTTCGAAGTTCATGAGCCACTCTTCCATGCGCTTGTAGTACCACTCGTAGTATGCCGGCACGAGTGGGATGTGTATCGGAGACAATGTAACGGCTCCGTCGAACGCGTTGGCAGCGTATTCTACGATATCGATCGCCAGCGTGAGTGCCCATCTGATCTCGGGGTTATTGAAGGGTTCTATTGCGTTGTTCAAGTGCAGACCAGTGACGCACGGGTCGATGTTCACGGTCCACGGGAAGTCTTTTCTCCACGCACGTGCGGTCTTGACCCTCCTGAGAACCACTTGCAGGGCCTCGTAGGAGAAGTCAGAGATGTCGAGGTTGTGCTGCGCCATGGCAAGCACTCTTTTTTCTGCAGCGCTGTAGAACACCATCAACACGTACTTCGGCTGCGGCATACCGTACAGCATACCGGTGGGTGTTCTCTGCCAGTCATCTCTCCTCTGCCACAGTATCCAGTATCCACCCGGATCGTAAGAGTGGAGCACGTACGGACCAGTGCCGACGGGTGGGTTGAAGTTGAAGCTCAGAGGATCCTCAACCTTTTCGAATATGTGTTTCGGAAGAGGTCTGAACGCTCCCCATCTGTCGACGAAGTTGATGTGGAACCTCGAATTCGGTTTCTCAAGTTTGATGAGGACCGTGTAGTCGTCGATCTTGACCATCTCTTTCACCTGCTGCATCTGGGTGTGATAGCCGAAACCTGATGTTTTCTTGGACAGCTCGATTGAATAAATCAAATCATCTGCGGTGAACGGCACACCATCGCTCCAGTAGACGCCCTTTCTTAGCTTGATCGTCAGTTCGGTGAAGTCTGAGTTGTAGATTGGAGGTTCTGCCGCCAGGGCGTTGATGACCTCTCCGACCGCGTACTCCATGCACCACAGCGGTTCGAGCAACAGGTTTTGAATTCCCCTGTCGTTCCAGACCCACGTCGCCCAGATGTTGAAGTTTCCAGGGTTCGCAGCCCTTCCCGTCAGCCACTCAGCGATCAGAGTTTCGTTCCTTGGAATGCCTGGAGGCAACTCTTGCGAGAAGGAAAGACCCGCGAACAATGCCAGCACTAGACCAATGAGGAGAACCTTTTTCATCCACGCTCACCCCCTGAATGATGTGATGCTTTTTTTCCTTTCTGGAAGTATCTTAAGAAAACACCGCTTAAAAATCAAGGCGCGTTTTCCGGATTTTCAACGATCTTTGGGAAATATTTGTTGATTTTATCCGTTACCTCACAGTTTCTTGAGCTTTGGTGAAAAATCATGGGAAACCTCCGCTTGTTACAGAACATTGAATAAATTATCCTTAGCGATGGGGGTGAAGAGCTTGAAAAAACTGCTGGCTGTATCTCTGCTGTTCCTCTTGACGGTGGGATTCACATCAAACGGACTGGAGGGAGAAACTTTGAGATCCCTGGCGGAAAAGTTGGGAATCTACGTCGGTTTCGCGTTGATCAACAACTTCTGGGTCCTCGCAGATGGCAGCACGTACATGGAGGTTGCGAAGCGCGAGTTCAACATACTGACGCCTGAGAACCACATGAAGTGGGACAGCATACACCCAGAGCGTGACAGGTACGACTTTTCGAAGGCCGAAAGACACGTCAAGTTTGCACTTGAAAACGGCATGGTCGTCCACGGCCACACCTTAGTCTGGCACAACCAGCTTCCATTCTGGTTGAACAGAGAATGGACGAAGGAAGAACTGCTCCAGGTTCTTGAAGAACATATAAAAACGGTCGTGGGATATTTCAAAGGAAAAGTCAAGATATGGGACGTTGTGAACGAGGCAGTCAGCGACGCTGGGAGATACCGGGAAACGATCTGGTACAAAGTCATAGGCCCGGAGTACATAGAAAAGGCCTTCATCTGGGCTAGGGAAGCAGATCCAGATGCCACTCTCATATACAACGACTACAACATAGAAACGATCAATCCCAAGTCGAACTTCGTTTACCAGCTTGTGAAAGATCTCAAGGAGAAGAACGTTCCGATCGACGGTGTAGGCTTTCAGATGCACATAGACATCAACGGGCTCAACTACGAGAGCTTCAGGAACAATTTGAAGAGGTTTGCCGATCTGGGACTCAAACTCTACATCACCGAGATGGACGTGAGGATTCCCAAAAACGCCACACAGGAGCATCTACAAAAGCAGGCCGAGATATACGCGAAGATATTCGAAATCTGCCTTGAAAACCCAGCAGTCGAAGCTATACAGTTCTGGGGCTTCACTGACAAATACTCCTGGGTACCGGGCTTCTTCACAGGCTACGATCACGCTCTGATTTTCGACAGAGATTATAATCCCAAACCGGCGTACTTCGCGATAAAACAGGTTCTCGAGAAGAAACTGGAAGAGAAGCTGAGCGGTAAATAAGGTGAACTTCTCATTTTCTCGCCCCGCTCCTGGCGGGGCTTTTTTGCTACAATCGTGAGCGTGAGGTGGCAGTATGCCGCTCGCCGTTTACGATGCGCTCTGTCCAAACTGCGGTGGCAGGATCGAAGCGGAAAGGCTCCAGGAGGGTCTGGCCTGCGAAAGGTGCCTCCCGGAAATTGAGAAGGGAGAGCTGTGCGAACTTTTGAAGGAAAGAAAGTTCTACAGCTTCGTGTGCGAGCTTGCAGAGAAAGAACAGCAGTTTGTGAAGTTTTTTGAAGAAGGGGTGGGTAACCCTCCGTGGTCACTGCAGAGGCTCTGGGCGAAGCGCGTTTTTCAGAAGCAGAGCTTCGCCATCGTTGCGCCCACGGGTGTGGGAAAAACCACTTTCGGCGCGGTCATGGCGAGTTTCCTCGATGGCAAATCTTACATACTCGTTCCCACGCGGATGCTCGTCGAACAGGTGAAAAACAGATGCGAATCCTTCACTAATAAAAGGGTGATCACCTACACTGGTAAAGAGAGCGAAAAGAAAAAAATCGAGCAGGGAGACTTCGACATCCTCATCACCACGAACATGTTCCTCGCACAGAATTTTGACATACTCGAAGACAAAAGGTTCGAATTCATCTTCGTCGACGACACAGACTCACTGCTGAAGTCAGGAAAGAATGTGGACAAAGTGCTGAGGCTGCTCGGCTTCGATCAGTCCCACATCGAACTGGCGCTGAAGAATCAGCTCGAAAGCCGGCCTGAGAACACTGCGGTGCTCGTCGTGTCCTCAGCGACCTTGAAGCCCAGGACGAACCGTGTGGTGCTGTTCAGAAAGCTTCTCGGTTTCGATGTTTCGCCCGTTCGGATCTCGGTGAGGAATGTTCTCGACAGTTTCATCGAGGTGGGAGATGAAGAAAAGGCTCGCGCGCAACTTCTCGGCTGGATCGAGAAGTTCGGAAGAGGTGGACTTGTCTACGTGAGTTCCAGATTTGGCAAAGAAGGGGTTGAAGAGCTCGTATCGTGGTTGAAAGAACGCGGGGTGCAGGTGGTCAGTTACGAAGACTTCGATCCGGAAAGTTTCAGAAGAGGAGAATTCGAAGTCGCCGTCGGGATCTCCCTGCCCAGCAACAGCCTTGTCAGGGGGCTCGACCTGCCAGACACGATCCGCTACGCGATATTCTTCGACGTTCCTCACCTCACCTTTCCCCTGAAACTTGAGAACGAGAACGTTCAGCGTTCACTGCTTCTCGCATTGAGGAATTTTGTGGACGACGAGCGAATCGAAAAATATTTGAAAGTCCTGTCCGGGCGCGTTTCACCGGCTCAGAGACAACAGATCGAGAACTTTCTCGGAGAACTTTTGAAGAAAGATGAAATCGTCGAAAAGCTCAAGAGCTCAGAGGACATATTGATAGAAGAAAGAGAAGGCGGACTGTACCTGAGTTTCGCGGACGCCGCAACGTACCTGCAGGCTTCCGGTAGAACCTCGCGCATGTTCGCCGGGGGTGTGAGCAGGGGGATAAGCCTGATCGTCCACTGGAACGAGAAACTGTTCAAGAACCTCAAAAAGAGGCTCAGACTCTTCTTCGACGATATCGACTTCATCGACGCGAAAGAAATCGACTGGCAGCAGGAGCTGAAAAGGGGCGACGAGGACCGCGCGACGATCGTGAAGGTCCTCTCATCGAAAGCTGCGACGCAGATCTCTGTGAAATCGACCCTCGTGGTTGTGGAATCACCGAACAAGGCGAGGACCATCGCCCGCTTCTTCGGAACACCACAGATGAGGTTCGTCGACGATGTTCTGGTCTGGGAAACAACCACGGGTGATCGGCTGATCGCCATCACCGCCTCACTCGGTCACGTCTTCGATCTGGTCGAGGATGAGGGCATCTACGGCGTGGTCGAGAAAGACGGTGAGTACGTTCCTGTCTACACCAGCATAAAGGTCTGCGAAGAGTGCAACGAGCAGACGACCGCTCAGGCCTGTTCGAAGAAACATTCCAGGATGAAGGACAAACTGAACCTGGTCAACGCCTTCAGAAAACTCGCCGTTCAGTTCGACGAAATATTGATCGCCACGGACCCGGACGCGGAAGGTGAAAAGATCGCTTACGATCTAACCCTGGCGTTGAAACCTTTCAACAAAAATATCAGACGTGCTGAATTCCACGAAGTTACGAAGCTGGCTTTCAGACGTGCCATAGATACTCCGAGAACGATCGATCTGAACCTGGTGAAGGCTCAGCTGGCACGCCGGGTCCTGGACAGATGGGTTGGGTTCGCACTCTCCGGCAAACTGTGGCGCGCTTTCAAAAGGTACGATCTGTCCGCCGGCAGGGTCCAGACTCCCGTGCTTGGATGGATCATCGAACGAAGCGAGCTTGCAAAACAGAAGAAGGCCATCGTCAAGCTCTTTGCGAAAGACGAGAGGAATAACGGTGTGTGGCTCAATCTCGAACTGGAAGATGCACGCCACGTGAAAAATCTGTTGAACAAACTTGTGGGAAAAAAACTCGGGCTCGTCGAAAGCTTTGAGGAAGAAATACACCCACCTTTACCCTACAACACCGCATCGTTGCTGAGCGAGCTGGGTGGAAAGCTAGGTTGCTCAACCCTCATGGACATCCTTCAGGAACTTTTTGAACAGGGTCTGATCACCTACCACAGAACTGACAGCTTCACCGTCTCAGAGATGGGAATAAAACTTGCCGAACAGATCATCTTGGAAGAGTTCTCTAGAGAACTCTTTTTCCCGCGAAGAAATCCATCTTCTGGGGCACACGAGTGCATCAGGATCACGAAGCGTTTGAAACCGGAAGAGCTCAAGCTCTGGATCGAACTTGGAAGGGTGGAGCTGTCGCTTCCGAAACAAGCTCAGTTCGTTTACGGCGCGATCTACAGAAGGTTCCTCGCTTCCCAGATGAAACCTGCCAGAGTGTTGAAGAAAAAATTCAGGCTCGTACTCGATTCACAAACCTTCGAATGGGAGCTGATCGATACAGTTCTTGAACACGGCTTCGATCTGATCCTTCCACTGAAAACGCAGCACACCCAAGGCGATGCAACGATAGCTTCAGCGGACGTCAGGTTCGTCCCGAAGGTTCTTCCGTTCACACAGGGAACCCTCACCAAACAGATGCAAGAAAGAGGACTGGGCAGGCCCTCAACGTACGCGAAGATCGTTCAAACCTTGCTCGATCGGGGCTACGTGGTCCAGAAAGGCGAATATCTCTTCCCCACCGAGCTGGGTGTGAGAGTCTTCGCCTGGTTGAAACGGCATTATCCCGCCTTTGCCAGTGAGTCTCTCACGCACGAGCTCGAAGAAAAATCCGACCTCATAGAGCGCGGTGAGATGGACCATCAGCAGCTCATCAGATCGCTCAGGAACAGTGAACTTTTCTCCTGACGCGTGCTAAAATACTATCCACAATCACATGTTTCTGAATCGAGAGGTGTTAAACGATGCTGTACGTATCTGCGGCAGTTTTTCTCGGCTGGATCCTCGGTACGAACAACACTGCTTCCATCCTTGGACCCGGTATCGCCACGGGAGTGTTTCATCATAGAAAGATCACGCTGATCGCTTCCATCTTCGTCGTGCTTGGAGCGATTGTGAACGGTGATGAAGGTTTAAGGAACGTTTCCTTGCTGGGTTCAGCTGGTCCGTACGACGGTGTGATCGTGCTTCTCTGCGCTGGTATTTCCATGTTGCTTCTGACCAGACTCGGTTTTCCTGCTTCGGCCTCACAAACGGTTTTCGGCGGCCTGGTCGGAGTTGGCCTGGTACGGATCGGTGCCGAAAGCATGAACTGGCACACGATCGTGAAATTCATAGTGAGCTGGATCTTGACGCCCTTTTTCGCTGCCATGATCGCTTTTTTCATTTACCATGTGTTCGCGTTCTGGTTTCGCAGAATCCACAAAACACACCTGCAGGATGTGTTCATTTACATCGCATCGTGGTTCGCAGGCCTGTACGATGCCTACGCGCTCGGTGCGAACAACGTTGCCAACGTGACGGGTCCTGTTCTAACCCAGTTCAACTCGATTGAACTCGCGGCCTTCCTTGGAGGTTTATCCATAGCCTTCGGAGTTCTAACCAGCGGTAAGCGGGTCATCAACACGGTCGGCAAGCAGATCATTGCGCTTGATCATTTCTCGTCACTCGTCGCGATGCTCGCGCAGGCGACAGCACTTTTTATCTTCAGCCTCGTCGGAATACCGGTAGCGGCATCTCAGGCCATCGTGGGCGGCGTTATCGGCGCAGGTTACGCCAGGGGTGTGAAGCTGTCGAGCCGAAGGACCCTGCTCTGGATGGTGAGCGCGTGGCTCCTCGCGCCGATAGTTTCGGGCATAATTGCCGCATCGCTGTGCAGGATTCTCTGATCGAACTGGTATAATTTTTCTAGTTTTAAATCCATAGTTTTAGGAGGCGAGCGTATGAAGAAGTTGTTGATCTTCGTACTGATGTTCAGTCTGTTCGGTTTGGTCCTGGCAGAGAAGTGGCCCGCACAGTTGAGGTTCGTCTCCGGACCGTCCGGTGGAACGTGGTTCGCACTCGGTGGTACACTCGCTGGAGTGTGGACTCAAAGCGTTGTACCCACAACCAGCGGCACGGGTGGCGGAACATCCAACATCGTCACCATCTCTAAAGGTCAGGCCGACATAGGACTAACCACGCTCTCTGTGTTCAACGCGGCTGTGAAAGGGATCGATCCTTTCAAAGAGCCTGTTAAAGGTACGGTACTTTTCGCGAACCTCTACAGACAGTACGCGTACTTCATCATGAGGAAAGACTACGCGACGAAGAACAACATCAAAACTCTTGGTGATGTTATCAAGAAAAAACTGCCGATTAGGTTCGCCACTCTCGCACCGGGTACGGCGTCAGAGCTCGTCATCAGACTGCTATTCGAGAAAGGATACGGTGTGAGCTGGTCGGACATCAAATCCTGGGGCGGAAGGGTTTCGTTCGCATCCTACACGGACGGCGCGAACCAGTTGTGTGACAACCAGCTGGACATGTTCGCGTTCCAGGTAAGCAGAGTCGCGTCTGTGATCATGGACATCGAAAGCCGAACGGACGTCGTCATACTGCCTGTGGACGAGGAAGCCATACAGGCGCTCGCGGATTATCTTGGCACAACCAAGTTCTACATTGAGCCAGGAGTGTACAGAAGCGTCACCGAGCCTATTCCGACTGTTGGAGATTACACCTGTCTCGTGATCAGAGAAAACCTTCCTGAAGATCTCGTGTACAAACTCGCTGAAGCTCTCTGGAAGAACAAAGAACAGATTGCCAAAGCCTTCGCCGACATGGCCGAACTGAACCCGAACGAAGCAGTTACTGGAAACGTTCCAGCACATCCCGGTGCTCTGAAATTCTGGTCGGAACAAAAGTGAGCCTCGAGGGGGCTTTTGCTCCCTCATTTGTTGAGGTGATCAAGGTGCGCAAGCTTCACGGAACAACGTATTATTTTGCATTCTTTTCGCTTGTTGCAATGGCTATCTTTCACATTTACACTGCCGTGTTTGGCACCTTTGAGGCCTACCTTCAGAGGAATATACACTTAGCCTTCGCCCTGCCTCTCGCGTTCATTTTTTATCCCGCCACGAAGAACAGCCCGAAAGACAGAGTTCCCTGGTACGACTGGCTCCTCGCAGTGCTCGCCCTGTTACCGGGTCTGTACGCCATCGTCAACTACGAAACGATCATCTACAGAATGGTTCAGGTGGAGGAGGTCACACCCGTTCAGATCCTGCTCGGCACCATTTTGGTGATCATGATCCTGGAAGCAACAAGAAGGATCGTGGGTCTT
The DNA here is from genome assembly GCF_011057685.1 of Thermotoga sp. Ku-13t. Classification (NCBI taxonomy): domain Bacteria; kingdom Thermotogati; phylum Thermotogota; class Thermotogae; order Thermotogales; family Thermotogaceae; genus Thermotoga; species Thermotoga sp. Ku-13t. The sequence continues at coordinate 510,043 of NZ_LNFY01000001.1, forward strand.
GCACTGACCATCCTCGCAGCGGCATCGGTATTTTACATGTACATAGGCCATCTCCTGCCCGGTGAGTTCAAGGGTATGCACGTCACTTACGATAGAATTATAGAACATCTGTATCTGACTGGTGAAGGCATTTTCTCAACACCCCTTGGAGTTTCTGCCACGTTCGTGATGATATTCCTGATCCTCGGAGGTTTTCTCGAGCACAGTGGCGTGGGCGAATACTTCATGGACCTGTCGAAAGCCCTGGCCGGTAAGGCTGTCGGAGGACCTGCAAAAATTGCGGTGGTGAGCTCTGGATTGTTTGGAAGCATCTCTGGTTCTGCTGTCGCGAACGTGTACGCGACCGGCACGTTTACCATACCGATGATGAAACAGCTTGGTTTTTCCCCCGTGTTCGCGGGTGCGGTCGAGGCTGTCGCGAGCAGCGGTGGACAGATCATGCCCCCCATCATGGGAGCCGCAGCGTTCATCATGGCGTCTTTCTTGGGGATTCCTTACAAGCAGGTGATGATCGCCGCCCTAGTTCCCGCAATCCTTTACTATTTCTATGTGTTCATGTCGGTTCATGTGAGAGCTGTCAAGCGTGGTTTGAAAGGTCTTCCCGACGAGATGATCCCCAGTGCGAAATATGTGTTGAAAAAACTCTACGTGTTCGCACCCATCGTGGTGCTCGTCATCATGATCATGAAAGGTTACACTCCAATGAGATCAGCGTTGACAGCCTTGATCGTGAGCTGGCTCGTTTCTCTCCTCGATGATAGATACCGTATGGGTCCGAAGAGGATTCTGAACGCTCTGTACGACGGTTCCAAAAACGTTTTCGTCGTGGCGATCGCCTGTGCCGCTGCGGGAATCGTCGTAGGCGCCGTCACCCTGACGGGCATCGGGTTCAAACTGGTCAGCTTCATATTCAGTCTTGCTCAGAACATTCCCTTCCTGGCGCTGATCATGGTCATGCTCATGGCTATAGTGCTCGGAATGGGTTTGCCAACTACCGCAGCCTACATCGTTGCTTCCGCGCTGGCGGTTCCGGCGCTGATCAATCTCGGTTTCAATCCCCTTGCGTCACACATGTTCGTCTTCTATTACGCTGTCTTTTCAGCGATCACACCGCCCGTGGCGCTCGCAGCCTACGCGGCTAGTTCCATCTCGGGAGCGAAGCCTTCCGACACGGGTTATCAGGCATTTCGCTTGGGTATGATCGCCATGATCATTCCGTTCGCGTTCATGTACGATACAAGCTTTCTGCTCCAATCGAACTGGTTGAACAACCTTTTTGCGACCCTAGCGGGCCTAGTTTCTGCGATGGCGCTGAGCTACGCGATCGAGGGCTATTTCGAAACCAAGCTCACACTCATGATGAGATCGTTGCTGGCTGTGCTCGGAGTTCTGGTGCTCTTTCCTGTGCTCTGGCTTAGAATCGTCTGCATCTTAGCCTTCGTGCTGGTCTATGCGATGTTCACGATCAAAAAAGCTTGAAGGCGCCCCACGGCGCCTTCTTTCCTCAGCTGTTCTATACAAAGACTTTGAGCTTCTCGAACGCTTCCTTCGCCACCTCGCACGCGCTCAACTGCCAGTAACGCTCGTTGAACAGTTCCACGCTCACAGGACCAGAATAACCTATCTTTTTCAGGGTTTTGAAAAAATCCCTCAGCGGTAAAATCCCATCACCCGGCATGAGCCTGTCAGAGTCTTTCACACCTTCGAGCTTCGGCAGATCATTCACGTGCACGATGATGATCTTCGAAGCGTCTATCTGCTCAAGACTTTCCAGCTTCGAACCACCCGCGAAGAAGTGGCACGTATCGACTATCAAACCGACGTTGTCTTCACCAACCTGCTCGACGATCTTCCAGGCGAGAGTGAGCGTGTTCACCGAGCAGTCGGAAAACCCGAGGAACTCAAAACCAAGTTTCACGTTGAACCTTCTCGCGATGCTCGCCATCTGTTTGAGCACCTCGACAGATTCTTTCACGATCGTTGCCTCATCGAGCCTTCCTCTGACAAATCCCGGCACGACCACTATGGCTTCCACGTTCAACATATTCGCAAGCTCGCACAGCTTTTCACATTCATCGAGCTTTTCTTCTCTGCTTGAAAACGTCGCTTGCTCAATCGAATTGATCGTCACGGGCTTCAACACGTTCTGTTCGAACAACCTTTTCACCGTTTCGACGCCACCATTCTTGATCATGTCAAACAGCTTGCTCTTCCATATCTCCAGCATCTCGAATCCAGCTCTCTTCGCACATACGATGTCTTCGGCAAGGCTTGCTCTGATCGTTGTTGCCCCGTTGAAAGCAAGCTTCAAACACCTCACCCCTGGCACTATCATAGCTCAGCATACCGGACAGTGGGAATCTCACTTCCGCGTGATCGAAAATTGAAAAAGGGAGTGTTAAAATTCAAGATGGATCATAAAAAAACATTGGGGGAAGATGGGTGAAGAGATACAGTTCCTTTGCGCTCTATCTATCGAACTACGTTGCCCTGGCGTTCATCTATCTGATCCTGACCAGATCGCTTCCAGGTTCAATTCTGACTGCCATCATCGCGTGTCTTTCCCTGTTTTCCTTCAGGACTTTCGACAAAGAAAATTTAAGCGATTTCAACCAGCTCCTGGTGAGATCTTTCATCGCGTTGCTGTTTGCAAACATTATAAACTACGTGATCGCCCGCTTGATCTATTTATCCTTCTTCGGTGGAGTAGGTAGAGTGAGGCTGACCCCGCTGAGCGTACACACGATCGTTTCAACGTTTGCGGTATCGATTATGAGCTACTATTTTTTCAAGTTCCTCAAAAAAAGAGTCAGGCCAGGAAGCTACGCCGTGATCGGCCGCAAGAATGAACTCAATGAATTGCTGAAAGAGATAGAGCAAAAGAGCGATGAGTACAGATTCGTCCAGTTCATCGAAAGCAAAGAAGATATCAAAAGAATTCGAGAAGATCTAGCGGGCATAATTGTGGCGGATTATTCGATGTACGAATCGCTCCAACCATACCTTTCTCCACTGAACAACTTTGAAATCATCTTCCTTCCACACATCGCCGAGAGCGTTTTGAAGAGAATTCCACTCGCCCTGATAGACAGATTCAAAGCTTACTACGAGACTTCTTTCAACCGCGTTTTAGAAAGCGCTCCAAAGAGGATCTTGGACATTGTCTTCGCCACCGTAGGTCTGATCGTCGCATCACCCATAATGCTGATCATCGCCATACTGATTCTGCTGGAAGACGGAAGGCCTGTCATCTACAGACAAAAACGTGTCGGCAGAGACTCTAAAGAATTCGAATTCATAAAGTTCCGCTCGCTGAAGCAGGAAGGTTTCGATCCATCCGATCCCAACAGAAACATAGAACAGAGAATGCTCAAAATCGGCAGATTCATTCGAAAATACAGACTCGACGAACTACCCCAACTATGGCTTGTGCTCAAAGGCACGATGAGCCTAGTTGGTCCTCGCCCAGAGATGGTAGAATACCATCTGCAGTGTGCAAGCAAAATAGCTTACTATCACTACAGACTCAAGCTCAAACCCGGCCTCACAGGCTGGGCACAGATAAACTATCGGCACACCAGTACTTTAGAAGAGTACAAAACCAAGCTCGAGTACGATCTTTACTACGTTAAGAACCACTCTGTGTGGTTAGATCTGAACATCGTGCTCAGAACTTTTGAAGCCGTGATCTTCAAGCGAGGTGCGAGATGATGAAATGCGTCATTCTGGCAGGGGGTAGCGGGGAACGATTCTGGCCTCTGTCAACGAAAGAAACTCCGAAGCAATTTTTGAAGCTTTTCTCGAACAAAACTCTTTTGAGAGAAACTTTTGAAAGAATTTCCTTCAGACTGAAACCACAGGACATCTACATCGTCACGAACCATTCTTACGCGGAGACCACTTACAAAGAGATACCGGAGCTTCCAAAAGAAAACGTGTTGCTCGAACCAGCGAAAAAAAACACCGCTCCCGCATGCACGTACGCAACTCTGATGTTCGATCCAGAAGAGATCGTGTTCATCGTTCCATCGGACCACTACATACCAGAGACTGAGAAATTCTGGCGGTGCGTGGAAATCGCCGGGCGGTTTTTACAAACGCACGAAGGTATCATCACTTTTGGCATAGTGCCAACCCGTGCAGAAACAGCTTATGGATACATTGAGGCAGGCGAGCAGATCGAACCGGGTGTCTTCGAAGCTAAAAAGTTCCATGAGAAACCGGACCGTGACACCGCCTCCATCTACATAAAGCAGGACAACTACTTCTGGAACAGCGGCATGTTCCTCTACAGAGTGAGCTACTTCATCGAGCAGATGAAGAAGCACGCACCACAGGTGATAGGACCTTTCCTGATGGAGAAGGACATAAAAAAAATCTACGAACAGGCTCCATCCATAAGCATAGACTACGCCCTCATGGAAAAAGCGGACAGGATCTTCATGTTGAAAGCAGATTTTGTCTGGTCAGACGTTGGCAGTTTCAGATCGCTGAAAGAACTCGGTGTGGCCAATTCGAAGCGAGCGGTTGTGATGAACGGGGAAAATCTGTTCGTGAGAACGAGCAAACCAACGATCGTGATAGGTGTTAGCGATGTCGCTGTGGTCGAGAGTGAGCACGGAATACTGGTCTGCAAGATGGACCAACTGGATAAATTGAGAGACGCTCTGAAAATGCTTGAAACAAATGCATCGACGTAGCGTTGGAGCATGCAACGTAGGAGGTGTTCCTTTGGAGACATTGATCAGCATCGTTACACCAACCTACAACGTAAAAGAAGAGCTGCTCGATACACTGTTGTGTGTGTCCGAGCTAAAAAGGCTCCATCCATCGATCGAGTATCTGATCATCGATGGAAACTCGCAGGACGGCACGCTGGAACTCATCACTGAGTACCACCGAAAAGGTGTGGTCGACAGATTCATCTCTGAGAAAGACAGCGGCGTGTACAACGCGCTGAACAAAGGTATAAAGATGAGTGCTGGAAAATACATCCTGATCGTCGGGGCTGGCGACACGCTCGTTCCGGGCAAGTTTAAAAAGATCGTCGAAATAATCCGTGAAGAAGCACCTGACATCGTCTACGGAGATCAGCTCATGATAGATCCGAAGACAAGAAAGATTCGCAGATGCTTCATCCCTGGGCCTTTCTCGATAGAAAAACTGAACTTTGGCTGGCATCCACCGCACGCGAGCATGCTTGTGAAAACAGATCTTTTGAAATCCATAGGCGGTTTCGACGAAAGATACCGCATCGCGTCCGACATAAAGATGCACTGGCAGGTGTTTTCGAAGGCAAAGACTGTAGTGTACGTACCCGAAATTCTGTCGATATTCCGTCTTGGTGGCATGAGCAACGCGAGTCTCAAAAACATCGTGAAGGCGAACATTGAAAGTTACAGGATAGCGAAGGAACTCAAGTTCAAGTTCCCCGCATTCGTTGTGCTCGGCAAGATGCTGTGGAAAACCAAGATGAAATTCCTCACACCGTTCATGAAGATCGACGAGGAAATCAAACAGCTTCTCGAGAGGGGCGTCATGAGAGCATGAAGAAAGCCCTCATAACGGGAATCACAGGCCAGGATGGCAGTTTTCTGGCAGAGTTTCTGCTCGAGAAGGGTTACGAGGTCCATGGCATAATTCGGCGAAGTTCCTCTTTCAACACGGCACGCATAGATCATCTTTACCGCGATCCTCACGAAAAGGACGTTCGTTTGTTTCTCCACTACGGTGATCTCACAGACTCCACCAACCTGATCCGTTTGCTTCAGCAGATCCAGCCGGACGAGATCTACAACCTCGGTGCGCAGAGTCACGTGAAAGTTTCGTTCGAGACACCCGAATACACGGCCAACGCCGACGCGCTCGGTGTGCTCAGACTTCTTGAAGCTATCAGATTACTGGGTCTGGAAAAGAAAGTGAAGTTTTATCAGGCCAGCACGTCCGAATTGTTCGGAAAGGCTGTCGAAGTTCCCCAGAAAGAAACAACACCGTTCTATCCGAGGAGCCCCTACGCCGTTGCCAAGCTCTACGCCTATTGGATAACTGTCAATTATAGAGAAGCTTACGGTATCTTTGCCTGCAACGGCATACTCTTCAACCATGAGTCGGAGAGAAGGGGTGAAACCTTCGTCACCAGAAAGATCACCCGTGCCGCAACCAGGATACTCGTCGGCACTCAGAAGAGGCTTTATCTTGGAAACCTCAACGCGGTGAGGGACTGGGGCTACGCGAAAGATTACGTCGAGGGTATGTGGCTGATGCTGCAGCAACCCGAACCTGACGATTACATCCTCGCCACCGGTGAAGGACACACCGTGAGGGAATTCTGTGAGAAGGCGTTCAGAGAGATCGGCATCGAGCTGGAATGGGTGGGTCACGGTGTCGATGAAAAAGGCATCGTGAAAAATGTAGATGAGTATAAAACAGAGGAGTACGTTCAGAAACTGAAAGAAAAGCATCCTGATCTCAGGAACTTCAAACTCAGCGTGGACCATTTGAAAAAGGGTGACATCGTTGTGGAGATTGATCCGCGCTACTTCAGGCCAACAGAAGTGGACCTTCTCATCGGCGATGCGACGAAGGCGAGAACAAAACTCGGCTGGAAACCGCGCGTGAACTTTGAAGAGTTGATAAAGATCATGGTCGAGCACGATCTGGGTCTGGCGATCAAGGAGAAGTGGAGAAACGAGCGTATCCATCAATGATTTCGAGGTGGGATCGTGAAGAAAGATTCCAGGATATACGTTGCGGGCCACAAGGGAATGGTCGGCAGTGCGATCGTGAGAAAACTGAAAGAAAAAGGATACACGAACATAATCGTCAGAACCCACCAGGAACTCGATCTGACAGACCAAAGAGCGGTGCGCGAGTTTTTCGAACAAGAAAGGCCTGAGTACATCTTCCTCGCGGCTGCGAAAGTTGGTGGCATCCTCGCGAACATGACCTACAAAGCTGATTTCATATACCAGAACATCATGATCGCAGCCAACGTGATCGAGGCTTCGTACAGATATGGAGTCAAGAAACTCCTCAACCTGGGCTCGTCATGCATCTATCCCAAGCACGCACCACAACCCATGAAAGAAGAATACCTGCTCACAGGCCCACTCGAACCAACAAATGAACCTTACGCGATAGCCAAGATCGCAGCGATAAAGTTGTGCCGCTACTTCAACGAGCAGTACGGAACTAACTTCATATCCGTGATGCCCACGAACCTCTACGGTCCCAACGACAACTACAATTTGGAAACGGCCCACGTAATAGCGGCGATCATGAGAAAATTCCATCTTGCAAAACTGCTCATGAAGCAAGACTGGGATGGATTAATCAAAGAGATGAAGAGATACCCACTCGGTTTTGGACTGGACGACAGGATAGACTTCAACAGTAAAGAAAGCATCCTTCAGGCGCTCGAGATGGTGGGCGTGAAAAAGAACAGTGTGGTTGTTTGGGGAACTGGAAACGTCTATCGAGAATTTCTTCACGTCGACGATCTCGCCGACGCGTGCGTTTATCTGATGGAAAACATCGATGCGAAAGATATGAGAAAGATCTGTCCAGACTATTTCGTGAACGTCGGAACCGGCGAAGACATCATGCTCAACGATCTGTACGAGATGGTGAAGAACATCGTGGGATACGAAGGTGAGATAGAGCACGACACGAACAAACCAGATGGAGTGGCGAGAAAACTCCTGGACGTTGGTAGATTGAGAAGCCTGGGATGGAAACACAGAATCTCGTTGAGTGAGGGTGTAAGAAAGGTTTACACGGAAACTTTCAGTTGAGATGTCATCGCCTATTTGGTTTGTGAATTCCGGTGTGACCTTCCAGCTGAGTGCCTCAGGACACCACAGGAGGTAGACGATGCGTGTAGGGATCAACTTACTCTGGTTGAAACCGAAGGCCATAGGCGGAGTTGAGATATTCGTCAAGAACCTGTTGAGAGGCTTCGACGAACTGTCTCCAGATATGGAATTCGTCGTGTTTGTCAACCGCACGGCGCTCGACTACGTAAAGTCCTGGAGAATAAGCGATCGGTATCAACTGGTTGTGAAAGATGTTGATCCTTTCAACGTCTTCAGAGCGCTGGTCTACCAGCGTCTGCACATGAAGAAATTGTGCACGAAATACAGGATCGATCTACTGTTCCATCCTACCCCGATTTATCCGATCGGAAGGATCAGGAATGTTAAACAGGTGGTCACCATTCATGATCTACAGTTTCTTCATTATCCACAGTACGCGACGAAACTCCAAAAGCTCAAATATCTCTACTCATGGAAGAAATGCCTTCAACATGCGGACAAGGTGATCGCCATTTCCAACTTCACCAAACAAGATATACTGAACAATTTCCACGTGAAAGAAGACAAAATCACTGTCATCCACAATCCCGTGGTTCTACCGGAAACGCCGGCAGACTTTTCAGAAATCAGTAAGCGCCTCGGGGTTGAGAAGAAGGAATATTTTTACACCATAAGCTCCCTGTTGCCACACAAGAACACAGAAGCCCTCATACAATTGATGAGGCTGATCGAACAAGAAAAACCACCGGCAGTTCCAAACAAATTGATCATCTCTGGCATTGGAAAGTTGCAAGGAACGAGGATTGAACGAATGATCAATGAATTCGGTCTATCCGATCGGATAATATTCACCGGTTTCGTCAGTGATGAAGAAAAACGAGCTCTTCTGGAAAACTGTTACTGTTTTCTTTTTCCAAGTCTTTTCGAAGGTTTTGGAATGCCACCAGTTGAAGCACTGATGCTGAACGTACCGGTCGTAACGACGAAGGCAGGAGCTATTGAAGAAACTACCATGGGTCTCGCGATATATGTGGACAACCCTACTGACGAACGAGAATGGCTTGAAAAGATTGTGCACGAAGTACCAAGATTCAGCGCGGCTGGTGCAAACCACTTGAAGGATAAGTACGACTTCAAAAATGTATCTGAACGTTACGTGAGCGAATTCTATGAACTCATCAGTTTAGATAAAGGTACTCATCAGCAGAAGGAAGGTTGACTCGGAGGTTGAAAGATACGTGGATAGGATAATGTACCGTTTGAGCTTGGTTACATTTGATACCTGGCTCTTTAATTCTTTCACAGCCTGTGAGGCTCTAGCAGGTGAGTTCCTGAACGAGTAAAACTTCTCTCGCGGTGCTGGTATGTTCGAGAGTCAGCCACTGAACCTTGAGAAACCATCATGAAAAGTGAGCGAGGTGACAAGACTTGAAGATTGTACACATCCAGATAGGGCCTTACTCTGAAAACTGGGCTTACCATGAGAATCTGCTTCCAAAATATCACAGAAAGCTTGGTTATGAAGTGACACACGTAACTTTCAGCCTGGCTTTATCGAAAAGTGGAAAACTTATCGTCAGTTCTGAGGGAATGTTCGTGAACGGGGATGGGGTAAAGGTGGTGAGATTACCCCATTCAAGGTTTTTACCCGTGAAACTTGCGTACAGACTCGGTTTAGTTAACGGATTACGAAAGATTCTCCGGGCGGAAAAACCTGACCTGATCTACGTGCATGGTGCACAAAGAATTTCTAACCTCGAGCTCGTTCGATACCTACGTGAATGTATGAAATCTCACAAGAAACCTATCCTGCTCGTTGACAATCATGCCGACGAGTTCAACTCGGCTCGTAATTGGCTGAGCAGGTTGATTCACAAAACGCTGTGGAGATTTGTAGTTAAACAGTTAGATAGGTACGCTACCGCGTTCTACGCGGTAAACGAAGCGTGTAAGAATTTTCTCATCAGGTACTACCGCCTATCGCCCGATCGCATCGAAATACTCCCAATGGGGGGTGATCCGGACTGGTTTTCTCCTCAGAACAGAAACCTGGTGCGCAGGATGCTTGGAATAAGCGACGACGATTTCGTCATGATAACCGGGGGCAAAATCGATGCCAACAAGAAGACGATCGAACTCATGGAAGTAGTATCTAAATTACCGTTTGAGAAAATAAAGTTACTCATCTTTGGCTCGGTTCATGAGTCTTTGAGAAGTAGGTTTAATGAGCTACTCGAACAGAACAAAGATAGAATCAGGTTCGTCGGATGGCTTTCTCCTAAGGATATGTACAGCTATTTCGTCGCGGTTGATCTTGGAGTCTTTCCAGGTACCCAATCTGTGATCTGGAACCATGCGATTTTTTGTGGCTTACCGCTTGTGCTGAAACGATGGCCTGGTATGGTTGATTTCACATTTAATGGCAAGTATTCCCCCTGCTTGCTGATAGATGATGTCTCTGAACTCGAATCGGTTCTTTACAGCGTACTGACAGATTTCAAACTGTATGAAAAGATGAAAAAAGACGCCAGTCAGGTTCGAGGCTTTTTCTCGTACGAGTACCTTGCAATGACGACATTACAAAGAGCGAATGATAAGAAAGAACATGTGGCCTATTGAGTCGTTTGAAGCTGTCTGGCCAAGGAGATCGCGGGCAGATAGCAATCATTGATCCCCTTTTCAGTGTTGTGATATATGTTGAAATCATTTCAACACTACCTGGGCTTAGTTCAACAGGGTTGATCGTAAAACTCGTCGCATGTACCTTTCATGAAGCTTGACTGTTTCTTCAACAACGGTATAAAATCTTATTGCTCGAAGGTTAAAAAACAAAAATCGAATGCACCCTATTCTCAGCTCAGTAGTCTAAGAAAAGACTGGAGGATTGTTTCGCAGGAGGGTTAAGCAAGTGAAAGAAGCGGCAGTGTTCTTTCTGGACTGGTCAGTGCTTTTTCTACTGAATTACGTTCTAAGTAACGCCCTGGCTGCCGCCATTGTGTTTTCCTTCATTTGTTGCGTTTTTCTGTTCGCTTTCAGGCTGTATGAAGATCAGCATCTGACCAATCTTGCTCAGCAATTCATAAGGACTCTGGTCGCACTGACTTTTTCAATCTTTGCAAGCTACGTTCTTTATCCCTTACTTCATGAAGTTATCGGACTGAGACAGTTTGCTATCAATGTTCTGCTTGGAAGTGCTGTAATCAGCGTGGTCAACTACTCGGTTGGTGTATTCTTCACGAAAAGGGTCAAACCAAAAAGATGTCTGGTGATCGGAAAAGCGGAAATAGAACCCGTGCTCCAAGAGATCATGAAGAAAAGCAACGGTAGGTTTGTCTTCGTTGAAAGGATTAACCCGGATCCAGCCAGTTTGAAACAAAAAGCAGTTCAGGTCGATGCGCTCGTTGTAGCCGACTATGATCTGTTCCAGCATGTGAGAAGCCAGCTCGAAGGAAAATACCCGGTGCTCCTGCTGTCAGAACTTGCAGAGCGTATTCTCAAGAGAATACCTCTTGAAGTGATGGATTCCTTCAAGAATTACTATGAGATGCTCTTCATACATGCGGAAGAATCATCGCTAAAGCGTGCGCTCGATATCGTTTGTGCCCTCATTGGTTTGATAGTTTTCTCTCCCCTGATGCTCGTCACGGCTTTGTGTATATATATAGAAGATGGAAGGCCTGTGATCTTCAAACAGGAACGCGTGGGCAAAGACGGCGTGCCGTTCATCATGTATAAATTCAGAACGATGAAGAACGAAAAACGTCACCAAGCAATGTTTGTTGATCAAGAAACACACAGAATTTTGAAGATAGGCAAGCTGATCAGACCGATACGGCTTGATGAAACACTACAGTTCGTGAACATTTTGAAGGGTGATATGAGCATAGTTGGGCCAAGGCCAGAACAAGTACCGTTTGTGCGTGATTTCGAACAGAAGATACCGTTTTATTCATACAGACACAAGCTTAAACCTGGCCTAACTGGCTGGGCGCAGATAATGTACAAATATTCATCTAACCTGGAGGAAGTAAAAACAAAACTGTCCTACGATCTTTACTACATAAAAAACCGCACGATATTCATGGACATTCGCATAATCCTTCAGACAATCGAGGCAGTCTTTTGGAAAAGAGGGGCAAAGTAAACATGAAGTAAGTCAATTTTTCTGATCTGTCACATCTGTCACAGGCTTTGGGCAACTGTCGCATAAGTCACAGTACTGGGCATTCTGAAAAGTGCTGGTGTGTAATAAAATTAGGGTAAAGCAGAGAAAAAACACGAATAACGATGTGTACAGAAAGACTGTATTAGTTTATATTTATCGTTGCAGAATTTGTTCAGGAGGTGTGCGATGAAAACAGTAATCTTGGCTGGGGGAAGTGGGGATCGTTTCTGGCTGCTTTCTACAGCTCAGGTGCCAAAGCAGTTTTTGAAACTCTTTGCTGAGAAGACATTGTTGAGGCAAACCTTCGAAAGGCTTTCTTTCAAAGTCAACATCGATGATATATACATCGTTACAAACAAAATCTATGAACAGGCTACATATTCAGAACTTCCTGAAATGCCAAAAAAGAACATTTTATTAGAGCCGTCAAAGAAAAACACCGCGCCTGCCTGCACCTTTGCAAGCCTGAATTTTCCAGGGGATGAAACAATTTTCATAGTTCCGGCAGATCACCATATACCAGACACAGAAAAATTCTGGCAGACTGTTGAAAAGACTCAAAAGTTTGTTGAAAATCACGAAGGTATAATCACCTTCGGAATAAGTCCGTCAAGACCCGAGACTGGTTATGGCTATATAGAAATAGAGAAGCAGATCGAGCAAGATGTGTTTTCTGTGAAGATGTTCAGAGAAAAGCCAAACTACGAAACGGCTGTGGAGTATATAAACTCGAGGAAGTTCTTTTGGAACAGCGGCATGTTCATGTACAAAAACAGTTATTTCATAAATCAAATGAAAAAACATGCACCGCAGGTAATTGTGCCATTTTTGCAGCAGACAGATATTGAAAGTATCTATCAAAAATTGCCATCTATGCTTTGATGGAAAAAGCAGACAAAATATACATGGTAAAAGGTGATTTCACGTGGTCTGATGTGGGAAATTTTAAATCGTTGAAGGACCTTGGAATAGAAAACTCACCTGGCACAGTGTTGATAGACAGCAATGCGTTTGTGAAAACCACAAAGCCGACAGTAGTGATTGGCGTGAAAGACATAATCGTCGTTGAAACAGAAAACGGCATACTGATCGCCGATGAAAAACAGCTTGAAAGAATAAAAGAGGGTTTGGAAAAATTGAATAAAGGTATAGGAGGAAAGATAAGTTGAGGAAAGTTCTTCAAATTATCACCCGCTCAGACTGGGCAGGCGCTCAAAAAGTCATGTACAACATAGTATACGGTCTAAAAAAATACTATAGCGAAGAATTCGAAGTAGAAGTTGCTTTTGGCAAGGAAAATGGAATGTTAATTGCTGAACTTGAAAAAATAGGCATTAAATACCACATCATAAACGATTTAGTTAGGGAAGTTTCCCCCATAAAAGACTTTAAAGCATACCTTCAAATAAAAAGCCTTATAAAGCAAAACAGATACGATGTAGTTCATACTCACTCATCAAAGGCAGGTATATTAGGTAGAATTGCGGCAAAAAGAGCAGGGGTAAAAAAAGTTATACATACATACCATGGCTTTTGGGGCATAGAGCAATACACCGGCATAAAAAGAGCGTTACTCATCTTAGCTGAGAGAATTGCAGCAAAATATGCAGATTATCTGGTTCTCTTATGCAAGCGCGACTTGGAAAAAGCCAAGAAATGGAAAATAGGTCAAGAGAGTCAATACAAGATAATACACAATGCCATAATTCCTGAAGAACGAATAGAGCGAGGATTATTGAGAAAAGAATTGAACATTCCTGACAATATAAAAATAGTAGGCAACGTAGCACGGCTTGATCGTCAAAAAAATCCAATGAGATTTCTAAGAATAGCGGAGGAAGTCGTAAAGCAAAGAGACGATGTTGTTTTTGTTTGGATAGGTGGCAGTGTAGTTGAAGATGAATACGGTGCAGAGGTTCAAAAGTATCTTCAAGAGCATGAATCGTTGAAAGATAAGGCTTACATTCTATCATTTAGAAAGGATGCCAACAAACTGATGGCAGATTTTGATGTGTTTTTGCTAACATCAGACTCGGAAGGAGCGCCATTAGTTGTGCTTGAGGCGCAAAGTCTGGGAATACCCGTAGTGAGCACCGATGTTGGGTGTGTGGGAGAGATGATTGGAAACCAGAACGTTACTTCAGATGTGAACAAATTAAAGCATCTTTTGTTAACCATTTTAGAAAAAGGAAAGTTCAATAACTACGTTCTTCAAAGCTATGAGGACTTTGTAGCTTTGCATGTTGATATATACAAAGGGGATAGATGATGCGAACTGTGCAACATTCGGTTGGGTGGCGCTACAGATTTTTTGAAATCTTTACATGTGTGTACATTTTTCTCTCTGGTTTTGTGTTTATAGAACCTTCACCAGCCGAGTTTTGGTTTATCCTAGCAGTCCCTATCTTCCTGATTGGTTTCAAAACGACACACAAAATTTTAGCACTATTCGCTTTAATTTTTTTGCCAATGCTGGTATCAACATATGTTGGTGTAGCGCAATCTGGACTGTTTAACCAAAGGTTCTTCATGATTGATATTTACCTGTTTTTGCTATTTTTTCTTTTGTCCTCATACATGCATACGATAAGCAAAAGTGCTGACTTTGACTCATACTTAGACACACTAATGAGATTTTGGAGCATAGCAGGTGCAATAAACGTGTTGGCTGGCCTTTTCGCGTATGCTACGGGAAAAACTACGCTCTTTGGCGCCAATGTTATACGTTTCGGAGTGAGACTGACCGGTTTCTTCAAAGATCCAAATGTATTGGGACCTTTTTTGGTACCTATCGCTGTTTACTTCCTGATGCGTTTTATTGAAAGAAAGGGAAAGGCATATTTGAATCTCTTACTATTTTTCTTCTTCAGCTATGGAGTACTTCTAACCTTTTCACGTGCTGCTTGGCTTAATTACTTTACTGCAGTAATCATACTTAATCTGGCTAGTGTCACGACTAAAAAGAAGAAAACCAGGCTTCAAGTCATTGCTCTGTTGCTTTTTATTTCAGTGATGTCAATATTCTTCTGGGAGTTAGCCGGGAATATTGAAATTTTCAACACTAATCTAAGGGAATTTATATTAGCAAGAGCAAGGTTTCAAGGATATGACGAACAGCGCTTTGAAGCACAAAGTGAGTTTGTAAATATTCTGACAAGGAGCAACATATTTTTCGGAGCAGGCCCTGGTAACTATGAGGCTTTCACAGCTTATTCAACCCATTCTCTACTTGTCAGGTACATCGGAGAGAGGGGAATTTTCGGTTTCTGCACGTTTTTGGTATTTTTGCTTACTGTTGCATTTAAGACCAGCAAATCTAAACATAGGAACTTTCTCATCCCTGTCATCTTAGGTCAACTGGCCAATTCTTTTTTCATTGACAGCTTACATTGGAGGCACTTATGGATACTACTAGTTTTAAGCCTGTTTTAAGAAAATCGAATTTGAAGATCAAGAAATTAGTTTGGGGCAAGCAATCTAAAGGCCGTAACCTAAATATGGGAGGTATTTTTCATGAGGAAAATTCATGTTTGGCTAGTAGATAAATATTTTCTTCCACCACCAATTCCCACAAAAAACAGATATAAGATCTTGCTGGATATGGAGCATGTTACGCTTTTGGTGTTTTCGTCTCGATTTTCAGAATATGATAAAACTAAGAAAGTTGAAACAAAGGTTCTACAGAAAAATTATAAGAACGCTTCATGGGTATTCATACCCACCATAGGTATTTCAAGGGCAACTCTTTACATCAGTTTTGCGTTTCTCTTATTTGTAATTGCTCTGACACTTTTGTTGAAAAATAAGTTAAAGAAACCTGACTTAATAATTGCTTCCTGTCCGGACCCTTTTCAATCTTTTGCAGCGTTTCTTGTCTCTAAGATCATTAAAGTCCCTTTTGTCGTTGATTTCAGAGATTACTGGCCTGAACTACTCGAAGATAAGGGGGTTATAAAACGGGATAGCATTTCATATAAGTCTCTCTTTCTTTTGACAAGAATCTTAGCAAAGTTCTCGAACGGTATAATGGCTGCAGAGGACACCTATTTAAAGCAGTATCTGCTTACCAGAAGGGTGTCAATAGATAAGCCTATATTCGTTCGAGATAACCTTTTTCTGGATGATCTGGATGATGATGGAGAGACCGACATTCTTCTACCAGAGAAAGAAGAGATAGAAAAGATTCTTGGGGGTATTGAGAGACTTAGGGCGAATAAAAGATTTGTGCTACTGCTGGTAGGAAGACAAAATATTAAGGATGAAAACATTGAGCGCATTCAAAAAGCATTGGAAATAATTAACCAGAAAGCTGGACTCATAGCTTTGTCTAATGATGAAAAGCTTAAGAAGCTAAGAATTTCCTGCAAAGACTTGTTTATTGAGATATATGACATGTTGAGTAGACAAAATTACGTTAGGATAATTAACAACGTTGATGCCATGCTGCTTTTTGTCACAGACAAAAGGACAAAGTTCTCATCTAACAAAGCATTTGATGCTATCTGCAACGGAAAACCAGTCTTAATTGGCCTTGAAAAGGCTAAACGAAAATCGGAATCTCTGGTAGAGATACCTGGCGTGATACTATTCGATTTGGATTCACCAGAAGAAATTAGTAGCTCTCTCGAAAGACTGTCGGAGCTTGTTAACGACCTTCAAGTGAAGGAAAGACTCAAGAGCTTTTGTAGAAGCACTTTTGTATATCAAAAGAAAACATTCTTTGAGTTTTTGAAGACAGTCTCGTGCAATGCTGACAAAGTGAAATAAGTGATTAAAAACAAAACTGTATTATAAAGTGTCCAGAAACATGGATCTTTTATGAGTTTGACTTTTAGCAAGCGGTCAATAATGAAATCAACGAAATCTTTCGAAAGAGCAGATCGCTTCAAGAAGACCACATTAAGGAATCGGATTTTTGAAAGTGAGCTTTTGTTTAGGACTTTAAAGCTCTTTTGACGCTTAATTATAACAAACGATATAATTAAAAAGTGAATGATTTCGAAAAATAAACAGAGCCACCATAGACAGTCGAAGAAGGTAGAAAAAGAATAAGAAGGTTTTTCAATAGATAGTAAGTACTGAGTAAGCTTGATAGCGACTACAAGAAGTTAGTTGAAGGGTTTTTGTAGATTGAGAATTTTCGTACCACCGTTTGGAAATAAAATTTATAGGGGCATACTTCAGCAGCATAGACTGATTTCAAAAAACTCCACTCTTATTGAGTAGACTAATGTCAAGTAACAAGGATAAAGCTTCATGGTGAAGTGACTGGAAAGATACTTATGAATTCTAGAAATTGTGCTGAAAGAAAAGCCGGATATAATAAATATTAGTTTACGGACACACAAATACCACACTCGCTGGGGCATTAGTTGGTGCAAAATTAAAAATTCCGATTGCACACGTTGAAGCAGGTGTCAGGCAAGAGCTGAAGGACATGCCAGAGGAAATCAACAGAATACTTACTGATCACGTGTCAACTCTTTTATTCTGTCCTTCTCAACTTGCTGTTGAGAACTTGAAAAAGGAAGGAATAACAAAAGACGTTCACTTTGTTGGAGATGTCATGTACGATTTGTATCTGAAGATGGAGAGTTACTTCAGGTACGATGTGTATGAAAAACTTGGTCTTAAAGAAAACGAGTACATCGTTATGACACTACACAGAGATTTCAATGTTGACAATAAAGAGAAATTGCAAAAGATACTGACCCAAGTACAAAAAATTTCAAAGCAGACACCGATAGTATTTCCGATCCATCCACGAACAATAAAAAGAATACAAGAATACGAGCTTGAAAAATACCTAACCCACGTGATAGTTACAGAACCTGTGGATTATCTGAATCTCATGGGATTAGTGAAGAAGAGCTGGAAGGTAATAACAGACAGCGGGGGGTTACAGAAAGAAGCGTACTTTGCGAAAAAGCGAGCGATAGTAGTTATGCCAGACACAGGTTGGAGAGAACTTATTGAAGTAGGATGGAATAAACTTGCAAATGAGGACGACTTGCATGAAAAGGTATTTGAGGATGATGAAACCGTGTACCCAACAAACCTGTACGGTTCGGGAGATGCTGGGCAAAGGTGCGTGATTTTGAGTTTAAGCTTCGTTGAGCAATGCAAGCGGAAATGAAGGCCGAAAGTTACATTTAAAAGTCATATCTGGAGGTGAGTTGTGGTGAATGGTCATAATTTGAACGAGGCATTTTTTCTTAAATCAATTGAGAATTATGTTTCGAGCTTTCTGACAAGCACTCTTGACAGCGATATTTTTGTTGAAGTAAAAGGAAATGAGTATGTTGTAAACGATAGGCTATCATTTCCGATAATCCATTCTGGTCCGCAAACAAAGAAAGATTGCTGAATGATTTTTCGGATTTTTCTTTCAAAGGAGACTATGTAGGAACAATGTTCTTCTTTCTTTCAGGATATTGGGAACACATGAATCCAATGGTAAAGGATCCGTATGGACGCTTTCCAGGTCGGGAAAGCTTTCAGTATAAATGTGGAATCCTGGAAAGGCCTGTAGCAGCTAATTAATCATTAGTATGTAATTTTATAAAAGTTCCAAAAGTGTACGGTACATGCTAAATCGTTATACAAATGCAAATGAGGTACACGCATCGAAATCTTAAGTAACATGAGGTGGTTTACTCTTGATAGAATACGTAAAAAAGTTTGGGTCATATTCTTTCGGAACCTGGGTGGCGGGAGTGATAAGTTTCCTTTCCGTGCCACTTTTGACATATTGGATTGTTCCTGAAGAATTCGGAAAAGCCTCCATGTTCACACTAATTTACAACATTGTTTATCTCGTTTCTCTATTAGGTTTGGATGAAAGCTACATGCGGTATTACAATGTTCCTGAGATCAAACGAGAACAGCTCTTTTGGGATTGCTTAGTTCCATCAGCCACTATATCGCTTTTATTTAGCTTTTAATTTTATTCAGTAGATACATAATCTTCTTGGTGTTGAACACCTCAAATCGGTATATCGCATTCTTACTTTCAGTCAGTGTTATTACAGGTGTAGTTCAAAGATACAACCAACTTTCAATCAGAATGCAGAAAAAGGGATTTGCATATTCATTTCTGGAGATAAGTAGTAAAGTTTCTAACGTTCTGGCAACATTATTTTTAGCAATCTTCGTTACAAGAAGTTTTTACGCAGTTGTATGGGGACAAATTATTGGAAACCTCTCAGTACTTATTCTTGGTTTTGCAATTGACAAACAAAATAGGCGTTTCTACTTACCCAGTATAAAGCTTATAAATGAATATCTCAAATATGGATTACCAATGATACCTTCGGTACTGCTTTATTGGGCTCTCTCTTCAGTTGACAGGATAGTTTTAAGGCGATTTTCTACATTTTCCGAGATTGGACTGTATAGTGCTGCTTTCAAGGTTAATATAATATTCTCAATTTTTACGACAGGTTTCTTGGCTTATTGGAAACCGCTTGCCTTTGAGAAAAATGAAAAAGATAGAAACAAACAATTTTTTAAACGGGCAACTTCTTTGGTTAACTTTATCATGTTTTTCATTGGTATGTTTGCTCTGATGCTCAAAGATGTTATTGTACTCATTATGGACAAAAGCTATCGGAATGTTACCTATATCATGCCGTTTCTTATACTAATTCCGATCATGACAATAATCTCTGAAACGACCGTTATGGGAATTTATTTCCAAAAAAAGACATATTGGCATATAGCCATTGCTTCCATCTCAGTAGTTTTGAACTACTTAGGCAATCTTGTGCTTGTACCTTCTTTGGGTGCCAGAGGGGCCGCTATTTCAACTGGTCTGTCGTATGTTTTTCTTATGGTTTTAAGGACTTATATATCAAAGAGGATATATCCTGTTGAATACGAGTTCGGAAAGCTAATTTCGGGAACTTTAGTCACGATAGTGGTAGCTTTTGTTTACACTTTTTCGTACTATTTGGCAGGTTTTTTGGCCTCTCTAATCGGTATCGGAGTACTTGTTTTTTTATACGGTAATGAATTTAGACTAGTCGTGTCAGTTTTGAAAGATGTAAGAAATCGTTTTGCAGGAAATAAAGTAAAAAATAACTAGAATGCAAAAACTCAGGTAATCTCGCAAGCTATATGGATCAGCTAATAGTTTATCATCACCTGAAAGGCTCCCTTTTTATCCTTCCTCCCCAAATTCAGAGCAAAACAATTCATTCACCTGTGCATCATCAGGTGATATGTAGTCAAATCTTAGTGGTGTGAATGGCGCATCTGTGATGTTTGAATGTTTTTAAGCCCGTCATGAGAATGTACCAAACAGTCTGCTGAAGGTCTTGGGATAAGTAAAGGTCAGCTTTGTTGGTTCCAAAAGTACTTTGTACATCTATCGACAAGATGATCGCAGTTAGTTTTTTTTCGTACCATACAAAAATACCCTTGACAGCTTGTAGATATGCGCCGTATATTCTGTTCAATTCATTACTAATGTGTACTTCTACACCGGGAATTACCCTTTTTGTGACGGGAGATTTATAGTTTTCAGTGTCTTAGTTTTTGTTTGAAGACAAAATTCGGTATAAGCTATTAAATTGAGGAAAGGCACATAAAAAAAGCCCCCTTGAAGGGGGCTTTTGTCTAAATCTTCATTCACATGCATACTGTTCCAAGATATCTTCCTCTAATAAATGCAACTCTACCTTTCTGTCTTTCAAAAACGTGAATGGGCTGTTTGTACTCCAAGGTGCATATTCTCCATTCATCATAGATCTCAATTTGTACCTGAGCACTTTTTCCAAATAACCCTCAAAAGATCCTTTTTCTGGCTGCCAGATGTTGTATGCATAGATGGACAAATACTGTATCGTTTGGTATAGATCATTCCATGAATCGATCTTGTAGCAGTACTTTTCCCAGAACTCTTTACAGATCTTTTTCAGTAAGGGTTGGTATCTTTCAAAATACTCTTCAAAAGAGGAGGGGTGATCCCTCCTCTTTTTCACGCTGCCTGCTTTTTCCATAGAGTCTGGTTTAGAAAATCCACTAAATTGTCGATCATGAAATCAAGAACATAATCAAGAACGATATCTGGTATAGGCAGCCTTATGTCAAAATCGTCCAGAAAATCAAAAACCATCTTTTTTACTTCCTCTTTCTTGTTCACTCCATCTTTTGGCCTTTCTACAAGAAAGACGCCCAAAGACACAATTTTCCCTATAATTTGAAAAGTCTCAAACAAGTTCATTCAATCACTTCCTACAGAAGATTGAAAAACTCGTTAGTAGTTGTTTCTACTATCGCTGCTCTGTCTTTTGTGTAAGTGCTTGGTACTACTCCAAGGCTTATGAGTGTGTCCATTGCGTCTGAAACTTGCTGGCTTGTTAGATCTTCTTTTGGTGATTGAATGGTTATCCTTCTTCTTTTACCTTCCACTTGATCTACAAGATCAAGAAACAGTCTTTTCACTCTTCACACCTCCTCACATCACTTGTGTGGTGACTATCAAATAAACTTCTTGAACAGTATAATTTGTGAGACTACCTAAGAGCTGGGAGATCTGCAAAGCTTTTGTAGAATCCACAGAATCTTCTACATCGATGTTGTTCCTGCGCACGATAGCACGACCGGTTTCAGACAGTTCACCAGTGTTGTAGACAATCCTCAGTTGCTTCACCATAACACCTCCTATGTTTTTTGGGAGTACCCGGGTTTTGTCTCCCAATATATAGTATACGAAAGTATACAAACTGTAGAATACCCCTTATTTTGAATTGAACACTGAAAGAAACATTTTTCTGAAATAAACCCTTTATCTATGCTTGTTCTAAGACTTAGTTGAGGCTAATGAAGGCCATGATGTGATTGTCCTTTATTCATAACTATTTCAGCAACTGTACCAAATCAGTTAAAAGGATATGTTGTTGAAGACACACTGTTGTCTGTAGTACCACAGACCAAAAGCCCTATACTTGAAGTTATATGTAATAAGATTCCTTTAGCAGATTGCATCAAACGCATAAAGGCTGTACAATGGAGATGTAGTTGGCGTGATAGAATTCTTTTGGCAAATCACACGAAAATGTTTGGTTTTGGAGGTAAAGATGAAAGTTTTGGTCATTACCAATCTTGCACCAACCAAGGAAAATCCCATGTCTGGGATATTCGTGGTGAAAAGGCTTCAACAGTATGCAAAGTTTTGTGTTGATTATCTTGCAATCTCGCTGGGCTTTGAAGAACGCTGGGATGTAAGGCTTTTAAAAAAACTTCTGCGAAAGAGTTCGTATACACGTTTAGATCGATTGCTAAATGTGAAGTTTGAACCTATTTTGATTCCATGGAACCTTGCAAAGCTGCTTTTGCACAGAACACATCTAATCGATAATGCAAAGCTAACACAAGAGTATGCGCACAGAATAGAGTTCAAGCTGAGTGACTTTCAATTTGATCTGATACACGCTCATGGTATGTATGAAATTCCTGCAGCAGAGATCGCGTATTTTTTGGCAAGAAAACATGATAAACCCTTTGTGGTAAGCCTACATGGGAGCGATGTGAACCTGCTCATGCCAAAGAGAAAACAAAGGTATATCGAAATCCTTGAGAGTGCTTCAAAGTGCATCTTTGTGAGCAATAAACTTCTTGAGACTGCGAAATCTTTTGGTTACTCTGGAAAGAACGCGGTTGTTATACCGAACGGATACGATCCAGAAATATTCAAACCGATGGACAAAAACAAAGTGAGGAAAGAGCTGGGAATACACAAAGACAATTATAAATACGTAGGCTTTGTGGGAAATCTCATATCCATAAAGAGGGCAGATAAGTTAGAGAAGATCTTCAATCTTATTGCAAAAGAGATTCCAGAGACGTTCTTCATCGTGGTTGGAGACGGACCGTTGAGGGAAAAAATCAAAAAAGAAACAAAAGGCTTGAACATCATCTTCACAGGAAGACTTCCACAGAAAGATGTGGCAAAATATATGAATGCAATGGACGTGATGGTACTACCAAGCAGAAATGAAGGCTTTGGTTGTGTTGTCCTTGAAGCCCAGGCTTGTGGAACGTGTGTGATAGGAAGCAGCAATGGAGGAATTCCAGAGGCGATAGGGTTTGAAGAATATGTGGTTGAGGAAGGGGACAATTTTGAAGAAAGATTTGCACAAAGGGTGGTAGAAGTTTTGAAAAAAGGTTACAATGCAGCCAAGCTTATAGCAAGAGCACAGGAATATACTTGGAGAAGAATCGTGGAAATGGAGATAGATGTTTATAGAGAAGTTTGGAGTAGGAAAATATAACGTAGGAATGTCATTTGGGGGAACTACTTAGCGACTTTTTCTTACAAAAGTTGTTTTGTTTAAAAACGTCCTCAGAGAAACTAACTGTAGGCATTCAACATTTAGAATCTAAGGAGGCAGAACAGATGCCAGGATTTGTGTTAGAAATTGGAAGTGAACCACTTAAAAATTTTTCTGAAGAGAAGAGAAAGCATTTGTTAGTAGAATCGATTGAAGGTAAAAATTACTATGTTCAAAGAAGAACAATAAGGAAATTTTTGGGCGACAAACCGTTTGTTAAAACGGAAGATTTCGTAATTGTAATCGATGGAGTGGTTCTGAACAAGAATGAGCTGCTCAGTAAATACGTGTCGGAAGATTTTGCACGCGTAATCATAGACATGTATAAGCAGAACGGCGAAAACTTTTTCAAGGAGTTCAAGGGGAGTTTTTCTGGTGCTCTGTATGACATGAGGAATGACAAATGGATTATATGGACCAACCATTACGGAGATAAGCAAGTCTTCTATTACAAGAACAAGGGACGTTTGTTGGTAGCTTCCGAAATAAATTTCATTGTTGATTATTTAAGAAACAATAAGCTGAATTACTCGCTCAACAAGCTCGGTGCGTACTGTCTACTAACGTTTGGATACATGCTCGAAGACAATACGCTCTTCAACGAAATAAGAAAATTGAAAGCAGGCCATTACATGGTATACAAGGACGGGAATTTGGAAATCAAGCAGTATTACAAATTGGATAATACTCCAGACAAGTCACTTACAGAAGATGAAATAATAGATGGGATTGAAAAACTTTTCAGAAATGCCGTTAAGCTTGAGTACGAGAAAGACAGAGAGTATGGTTATAGGCACATCGCAAGCCTGAGTGGTGGACTAGACTCAAGAATGAGCCTTTATATCGCGCATGAACTTGGATTCAAAGACATCCTAATATACTGCTTTTCACAATCAAACTACTTGGATGAGCAGATATCAAAGAGGATAGCTTCTGACTTGGGTTACGAATACATCTTCAAGGCTCTTGACAACGGGATTTACTTGAAAAACCTAGAAGAAGTTGTCGCAATCAATTTTGGGAATTGCATTTATTCTGGACATTCCCATGTGAAAAATTTTGTTGACCTATTAAATTGGGATAGATTTGGCATTTTGCACACAGGACAATTGGGAGATGTTGTAGTAGGAACGTACCTCACAAAGAAAAAATCCGACCCCTTCTCAATAGCATACTCTAAAAAATTAATTGGTAAAGTAGAGAGCTTAGTCGTGGGGACGGTCAATGAGTATGAAAACGAGGAACTGTTTAAGTTTTGTACGAGAGGATTTAATGGAATTTTACAGGGGAACCTACCAGCACAAGAATACACGGAAGTAGCGTCACCGTTTTTGGATCATGAGTTTTTGAGCTTTGCCATGAAAATACCCATAGAGTTAAGAAAAGATCACTACATCTACTTTAAATGGATACTTAAAAACCGTAGAGAAGCTGCAAAATATAAATGGGAAAAAATAAAAGCAAAGATAACTACCCCAAAGATAAAGCTCTTTGGAAGGATTGTTCCAGTTAATAGATTACCTAACTTGGTAATTAGGGTTTTACTGAATAGAAGGCACTCGATGAAGACAAAATTTCACATGAACCCGCTTGACTACTGGTACGAAACAAGCCATGAGTTAAGAAATTTTTTAGATGAGCATTTCAAGAGACTTATTAACTATTTTGAAGAAGACAAGGAGCTAAGGCAGGATTTAATCAATCTTTATACAAATGGTGATACAGTAGAAAAGACGCAAACACTTACATTTTTAGAGGCATACAGAAGATATTTCTTAGGAATTGAGGATGGCGATGAATTATAATCAACAAGAGAGAGGTAGAGTTTCTACTAAAGAATGGCTTTTTCCACATTTTTTCTTCCCAAGTGATTAACAAAATAGCGCAATTTGCGCTTTCTGTCGTTGTTGTTAGGTTCCTTTCAAAATCTGACTATGGTGCTTGGGCTTATGCAAGTAACATTCTGAGTTTTTTCCTTCTCATGAGCGGTATAGGTGTAAATTCTGGTTTACTTCAATACGCAAGTAGCAGTAAAAATTTAGATGAGAAACTGTCGTATTTTAAATACTCACTAAAAGTGGGGGGGGTTGTCAATTCGCTGATTGCCCTTGTTACATTTCTTGTAGCTCTTTTTGTTAAACTTCCGGTCGAAGGATCAAACGAGGTTTTAAGATATTTAGCACTCTTTCCAGTAACAAGCATTTTATTTGAGCTCATACAAATATTTCTTAGAGCTGATCTCAAGAACAAACAATTTTCCCTTCTTACGAATATAAATACTTCTGCGTATTTTCTGTTCACACTTATTCTGGGGTATTTCTTTTCATTAAACGGAATAGTTTTGTCAAGATACCTGTCTTATATAGTCTCTATAATATTTGGGCTATACTTTTCAAAGTATTGCTGGCAATCCTTTGGCAAAGTTCAGGAAATAAAAGCTCCTAAAAGAAAAGAATTTCTAACCTTCTCGTTTGTCAGTGCGCTCACAAATTCTATTTCGTCTATTTTGTACCTTATCGATACTTTAATTGTTGGTATGATTATACGATCTAATGTTGCAGTTGCTGCTTACAAGACCGCAACTTTAGTACCTTTCTCCCTAAATTTCATACCACTTTCAGTAATGACTTTTGCGTATCCATATTTTGCAATGTACAAGGAGGACAAAACGAAAATTCAGTTTTACTACAAGAAAATGATAAGGTCACTTTTTTTGATTAACCTTTTGATAAGCAGCACACTATTCATCTTCGCTCCCCAGGTTATTAGACTCCTGTTCGGGCCTAATTACGGGGATGCTATTCTTCCGTTTAGAGTTTTGTCTATTGGTTATCTCGTAGCAGGGACATTTAGAATACCAAGTGGAAATGTTATAGCAAGCTTGGGTAAGGTTAAAGTCAACCTTTTTAATTCTATAGTTAGCGGAACGTCTAATGTAGTTTTGGATATCCTTCTTATAAAGCACTATGGTTCCGTAGGGGCAGCTGTGGCAACCGTTATTGTTTTCATAATTTCCAGCTTCATTTCGACATCGTATCTGCTGAAGTACTTAAATTCATAAAAGAGTCCTGTTTAATATTTTAGAACCACATCACCGGATGAGGCTGTGGTTATTCGCCAAGCTCAGGGTAAAAAATTCATTCACCTGTGCATCATCAGGTGATATGTAGTCAAATCTTAGTGGTGTGAATGGCGCATCTGTGATGTTTGAATGTTTTTAAGCCCGTCATGAGAATGTACCAAACAGTCTGCTGAAGGTCTTGGGATAAGTAAAGGTCAGCTTTGTTGGTTCCCAAAATACTTTGCACATCTTTCGACAGGATGTTGGTCAAGTTGACCTGTAAACTTGCAAAACATCTATACTGAAATCCTCGCAAAGAGCTCTGCCGCGAAACGAACCAGCACAGCAGTTCGAACCAATGTTTCGTCGCCAAGGGAGGATATAATAAAACTGAGCTCGCTGGGCTCGAAAGCTATCATAATGTGTTTGATATTCATAAAAAGGGGGAATTTCTATGAAGAAGAGTTTGCTGGTGGCACTGCTGCTTTTTGCGGTATGTGTCCTTGCATCGTTCGAGCAGGAGATGAACCAACAGTTCTACGAAGCAAGGAGAGATAGAGATGTGGCAAAGATCGAAGAGATAATTAGAACGATCGAAGCCAGAAGCGATTTGAAGAGTAACTCACTTTTACTCACGATACTGGCAGACTGCTATTTAGAGTATGGGGACTGGGGTGTTCCAAAAGAACAGAAGGAAAAAACCCTTGAGCAGGCGAGAAAATACGCAGAAGAAGCTTTGAAACTGGATGCAAACAACGCCAGAGCGAGTTACATAGCCGGTGCGGCAATCGGAAGATTGGCTCAGTACAAAGGAATAATCCAGAGTCTTTTCATGCTCGGTGATTTCGACAAATACATAAACAAAGCGATCTCTCTTTTGAACGAAAATGATGAGGAACAGAGACTGTACAAAACCTTTGCCCTGATCGCTTCAGGAATGAGATACAGAGACGTTCCTTGGCCATTGAACGATTACAAGAAATCTGAAGAGTTGCTTCTATTGGCAGGACAACTTACACCGAACTATTCAAACATCTATCTGGAACTTGGGCTGCTCTATTTGAAGACAAACAGGAAAGATAAAGCAAAAGAGATGTTTCAGAAGGTTATAGACAGTGAACCCCACCCACTACTGATTGGAGCTCATCTGAATGCTGTCAAAACGGCTCAAGAAGAGCTGGAAAAATTGAAATAGCGAGTTTTTAAAGATTCATTCTTCTTTGAATGTATTTTTCGAACAGAGGGTCTGTTATCATATATTTTCCCCGGGCCATTTTTTCGACGATACCGTACTCGCTGAGGACTTTAATCGTTTTGTTCACGATCGCGGGGTTCGGAATCTCGTACTTTCTCAAGACGTCCTGGCTGAATATGTCCTGACCTTCCATTGAAAGGAGCGCGAGCACGTTCTTCGCATAGCGATAGCCGAGTTGGTCGATGAGTGCATCGTAGTTGTAAGCTTCGCGGTCTAAGAGAGATTCGAAAGATTCACGAACAGTCTGGGTTGTTGCCGTGTTTTGGGTTCTGTTCCAGACCTCGAAGCACAAAAGCTGGAAAAAGTAAGGATGACCGCGGGTGAGTTCGAAGATGAGTTCGGCAGAATCATCGCTCAGGTTCTTCGAAGAGGTTTCAAACTTACTTTTTGCGTACTCAATGCATTCGTCTTTGGGAAGATAGGTCTCTATGTCCAGCCTGAGCGCGGAACGGAACAATGTGCCGGAGTTGTGGAAGAAGAGTTTTTCGAGCATGTGCCGTCTTGAGCCAGCGAATATGAAAGATACATCGCTCTGGGACTGAAAGAAGCTTCGAAGGCTTTCTGGAAGGTTCGCGTGGATCCTCTCGTACTCCTGAAATTCGTCGATTATCACGATCACTCTTTTCTTCAACGTCGAAGCCAGGCTGGAAAGAAGATTGTAAGATTCGCTCAACAACGTCTCGTCGTCCACCTCGGGTGAGAGGCTGAAGGTGACGTTTTTGAGAACGACTGTGAACGAGACGTACCTCGCGAGGTTTTTGAGGTATCTACCGACGAACGCCACGGGATCTTTTGCCTTCAAGATCTTGAAAGATCGATCTATTATCTGCATCGCAAAACCTTTGAGCGAGATCACTCCGAAAAGATCTACATACACGACGGTGTGGATCGTTTCTTCGGCGAACCTATGCAGGAGCCAGGTCTTTCCGAACCTTCTCGGAGCCAGAAGGACCAGATTGTTTCCACTCTCGCTCACCTGTTTCATGTACGCAAGCTCTTTCTCTCTGTCTATGAAATGTTCCCTGCTGTATTCTTTACCCACCTTGAAAGGGTTCATACCGTTCGTCCCTCCGTTCGAAGCTCTGTCACGCTGTGATTCTACCACGGACGGATTGTTTTAAACCATTTGGTTTAAAAGATTTTGTCCCTATCGGTTAGTAACCAGAGTGGCAAAATGTTCGGAACGGAAAATAAAAGGGCGGCTTTTGCCGCCCTTCGAAAAATATTTTTCAGGATTTCAGGATCGCTTTGATGTCTTCCTCTGGATCACTGATCAATCTTAGATCGTAGTTGGTTTTCAGGATGTTCAGTATCTCATCGTTGACCCAGGCGGGTAGCACCGGACCTATGTATATGCCCTTGATACCCAGCGCGAGTAAAGTCCAGAGGATGGCCACCGCCTTCTGTTCCATCCAGGTGAGAACGAGCGTCAGCGGCAATTCATTGATGGGCTTGTTGAACAGGTTCGACAGAGCCTGGGCTATCTCGATGGCGACGATCGTGTCGTTGCATTGTCCAACGTCTATCAACCTTGGAACGCCTTCT
The DNA here is from genome assembly GCF_011057685.1 of Thermotoga sp. Ku-13t. NCBI lineage: Bacteria > Thermotogati > Thermotogota > Thermotogae > Thermotogales > Thermotogaceae > Thermotoga > Thermotoga sp. Ku-13t. Next base: position 539,219 of record NZ_LNFY01000001.1, read on the forward strand.
ATTTCACCGAAGTCGATATCGTTCAGCCTGTATTTTCCACACGCGAGAGTGATGATGACGGTATCCTTCGGCAGCTTCTGAGCAAACTCTCTGTAATAACTGCTTTTGCGCATGGGCGTATCGCAACCACCTATCACGAAGAAGTGCCTGATTTTTCCGGATTCGACCAGATGCTTTATCTTGTCCACTAAACCCAGCACCGATGTCACCGAGAAACCGGTTGTGAGTTTGTAACTGCCGGGTTTTTCTTCAAGCTCTGGCAGAGAGAGCGCCTTCTCTATGACAGGAGAATAATCATAGCCATCGATGTGCCTCACGTTCGGAAGTCTGGCGATACTCGTCGTGAACATTCTGTCCCTGTACGCCTCGGTGGGTATGAGGACACAGTTCGAAGTTCCCAGGATGGCCGCCGGAATCTTCGCGAACAGGGTTCTCTGGTCGTGCCATGCACCTCCGAGGTTTCCTGCAAGGTTCTTGAACTTTCTGAGTCCTGGATAGCCGTGGGCGGGCAACATTTCCGAATGGGTGTAGACATACACGTTGGTTCCTTCCACCTGCTTCAAAAGCTCCTCAAGAGCCTTCAAATTGTGACCGGTGACGATGATGGCATGACCTTTTTTCGTTCCGGTTTCCACTTGCGTTGGAGTTGGTTCACCGTAGGTTTCTATGTGTGCCTTCTTCAAAAGTTTCATTACCCTGTAGTTCATCATGCCAGCTTCGAGAGATAGCTGAACGTAGCTTTCGGCGTCGAAATTCACATTTGTGAGGGTTGAGTAGAGAGATCTTGCATAGAACGCATCGATTTCTTCGTCTCTGTAACCGAGCTCTCTGGCGTGGTAGTAGTAGGCTGAAATACCATCCAGGATGTACACGAGATTGTCCTGAAGTCTCGTGACGGTCGGGCTCTTACCGCAGACACCAACCTTCGTGCATCCTTCGTTGTTCAGAGCCTGTGAGCACATGTAGCAGAACATGTCCATCCGAAAGCACCTCCCTTGAGAATTTCTTCACAATTATGATAGCACAAAATTTCGACCATTTCAATATGTATTTCTATGCTCAACAGCACCGTCTTTGCATCCTTACAGGGTTTTCAGAGCTCATAGATGACCATAACTGTGGTAGGATTCTTTGTCAGCCTGGCTAACAAGCTTGCCGTAGAGATTCAGCCTACCAGCTGAGCGATCTCTCGCACGCCGAGTACGCAATGAGAAACTTCATGGAACAATGAGTTGCTCACAGTTCACTTTTAGAAAACTGATCGGCATGGGACTGGACATTTTTGATCGAACCGCCGGTGGAAGAAGAATTCATAAAAGCAAAAGCCCCCTTGCGGGGGCTTTCTTGCGTTCGAACCGTCTTTCAACAGTGAAGGATCGAGCTGTCGTAGAGGTCCAGAGTCTCGTCTTCCATGAGATAGACCGTCGCCTGTTTTCTTTCCTTCGCGCAGGTGAACGGATGGTTGTTGTGATTCGGAGCGTATTCGCCGTTGAAGAGCATGGCCTTCAGTTTGAGAGTGACGTAGTGATAGATGTATTTGTCTTTGTCTATCCTTCCTTCTCGGTAGGTTCTCAGCGCCATGAGCAAAAGATAGTGGCACGTCTGGAGCAGATCTTCGTAGGAGATTATGAAATAATGGTACTTTTTCCAAAAGTGGTTGCAGACCATCCTGACCGTCCCCTCATATTCTTGCCAGTTATCGTAGCGTTCGTCCATCAAGCGGCATTCTCCTTCCACAGCGTCTTGTTCAGGACCTTTACGATGTTATCGATCATGAAGTCAAGCACGAAGTCGAACACGGGCTGTGGCATCGGCACTTTGATGTTGAAATCGTTCAGGAATTGATAGACCATCTTCTTCACTTCCTGTTTCTTGTTCGCACCGTCCTTGGGCCTCTCCACGAGACAGACTCCCAGCATGACGATGCGGCCGATGAGGTTGAACAGTTCCAGCACGTTCATACAGCTCACCTCCTTCGGGTGGGTTTGACGATACCTGGTGGGAGCTCCCACTTTATATATACGAAAGTATACATGAAGGGTCTGCAACGACTTCTTTCCTAAAAAGTTTCGTTGTGTGCGGCGTGAAAAGGGGAAACAACGATCTTTCGCTTCTGAAGAGAAAAAAGAGAGCGTCAGGAAGGATGGAACGGTTCAGAGAAATTCAAACGGGGCCCTTCGGGGTGGTTCTTCGCCCTAGGGGTATACTTATGTATATGTTTGACTTCGAACGCCACGTTAGCTTCGCGTTTGTTCTTCTCGCCTCGGGTCTGAGATGAACTTCAGGAGGAAGAAGAAGTTGAACACGCCGATCGCGCCTGTCAGGACCATGGGGGGCGTGTAACCGAAACTGTCTACCAGCTTACCACAGATCAACGGCGCGAGGAAAGAGAAAGGAGCGGTCAGAAAATACAGTGAGCCCATGTACAGTTCCTTGCGCTTGCCAGAAGTGAGATCCAGCGTGATCGCCATACCACCCACGTTGCCCGTCGTGTTCACGATGCCCATCAACCCGTAGACCATGTAGGCCTGGCTCAAGCGCGTGCAACCGATCGCCAGTGCGAGCGCCACCACGTAAGCGATCTTGTTCACAAGCAAGTTGAGTTTGTGACCCTTCCGATCGCCGAGTGGACCAAAGAAGAACGAAGAGATGCCCTGGGAAGCCATGACGATCGCGGTGAAGTTCGCCGCTGTGTCGTCCGGTAAGGACAGTCTCTTCAAAAGGTACACAGTTATGAAACCGCTCGCGCCGAAGGTGAAGCTACTGATGATCCTTTCAAACAGAAAGTTTCTGAAGTTTCTGTCTGTGAAAACGTTCTTCATGTTCCTGAAGTAGTTGATCACAGGTTCATCGTCGTGGAGTTTTGTATCCGGCACTTCCCTCGTGAGCGCGAGGAAGAAGAAAGAAGCCATGAAGAAAAAGAAGGCCGTGAGGAAAACGTAGCCGAAGTTCTGCGGAAACGGATTGCTTGCAAGCAGGCTCTTCGCGATCATCGAACCCCCTATGCCAAGAATCGCCCCCATGCCGCTACCCACGGCGAAGTACGTTCCACGCCTTCTAGCATCGATCACTTTCTCTATCATGCTCATCCAGGGTGGACCAAGGAAGCCCATCGTGTACACGGTGAGTGCCATCATCAACGTTGACAGGTACAGCGAGAGCCTGGCAAAGCGAGAAGCCAGGAAGAAGCTGATCAGCGCGAGGAACAGATAGGGTAGTCTTTCTCCCATCGTGTACTTGAGAACAAGGTTCAGCTTCTTCGCGGAGCGTTCGGCCATCTTCGCGCCCCAGATGGCGGGGATACCCCAGCCGAGGTTGATGATCGCCAGGATCAAACCCAGTTCCAGGTTCGATGCTCCTAGGTTTTTCGCGAAGACTGGAAACAGCGTGAACATAGAACCCATCGCCATGCCAACATTGAAGAGCGCGTTGTCGGTGCAGTTGACGATGAAGTTCCAGCGATAGTCTTTTTCAGTGAGCCTTTCTGGTGTGTGGCGATCGAACAGGGATTTCACCAGACTCGGTGTGCACGATCTGTTCGTTTTCAAAACTGAACACCTCGAGGAAGATTATAGCGTTTCAGGCTCGAATTTTCCAGAGCAACACGTTCTCTTTGAACACCGTTTCGATCATGTTTTCTCTCAAGAGATAACTCAAATATGCGTGAACAGTGGATCTGTAGAGAACAAGCTGCACGAAGTTTTCGACCCTCACGTTGAACGCATCAAGCAGTTCTTTCAGGAGGTTTTCCGTGGTGAGTGGGGTTTTCAAAAGCTTCAGGATACGTTCAATAACGTCTTCGACCGCTTTTCTGTTGATCGCGAGCAGATCTTTTATGTCACCCGTCACCTCTCCGTGGGACGGGACGTAGAGATCGTAGTCTGAACGGCTCAGAAGATCGAGCGTTTCGAGGAACTTTTTCACATCGTACACGACGAAGATTCTGTGCTTTTCAATCGTCGATTCGGAGAAAAACGCGTCCCCACAGAAAAAGACGTTGTCCACAGCTACACCGATCTGGTTCACGGAATGCCCGGCGAGCGGAAGGATGTTCAGCGTGACGTCTTCAAGCTGCAGGGGGCCTTCTTCTAGCGTCTCATCGACAGTGCAGGGTTTCGCCATGAGGAACCTGGTGCGCAACTGCTCTGGGGGCGAAGCGCCGAAGAGGTAGAAGGGTTCCAAGATGGGATCTTCGATGATGTGCGATTCTATCCTCGGTGCAAGGATTTTCGCGGAAAAATGCTTTCGAAGATAAAGATTGCCGCCGCAGTGATCGGCGTGGGAATGGGTGTTTATGACGAACTTGACAGGTTTTTCCAGTTCGCGACACAGCTTCTTCACCACAGATTCGTCTATGCCGCTGTCGATCAGCACGGTGGAGTGCGATGTGTAAACCACACCGATGTTCACCAGATTTGGCGTGTAGAACACGTGTTCCTTCAACTGCTTCAAGCCAATGTTTCACCTCGATAGAGCGTTCAGGATCATTATACAACTCGAACCGCTCGAAGAATACCCGATCGCGTTATCATCTTCCTGGAGGGTGTCTCTTGGGCGGCGCTCTTGCTTTCAGTCCGGTGATCGTGGTGTTTTTGCTGCTGCTCTTGACCGGGGCGTCGGTGTTCACCGCGGGGCTCGCTGGTTATCTTGTAACCGTTGTGTTGGCACTCGGCTATTTTTCAACATCGCTGGAAGTGGTGCTCCGCTCGACGATCGCTGGCTTTCTGGCTTCTCTGCCTGTGTCGATCATTGTGGTCGCATCTTTATTCCAGCTCACGTTGATGGAAACTGCCGGGGCGATGAGTACGATCGTCGGGTTTTCGAAAAAGCTCTGCGAAAAAGACGAGTTGTTTCAGATCCTGATCATCGTCATCGGGGTGGGTACGTTGCTTTCTTCCGCCGGTGCGGTGCCCGTGACGGTGATAACACCGATCCTGGTGGCGCTGGGCTATTCACCCATGGCAAGCATCGCACTTTCGGCTCTGGGATACGACGCGCTCTGTACCTACACGATCCTCGGTGTTCCGCTGGTTGTGTACGCAGAGATGGTGGAGACAGATTTGATCACAGCGGCTAGGTATTTTTTGCCGTTCGTGGGAATCGTTTCGTTCGCGATCTCGCTGGCGGTGCTCTATCTGGCTGGAGGGACGAACTTTCTCAAGCGTGGTTTTTCCCTGGCAGTACTGGTTGGTGTCATGGCGTTTTTCGGTGCACTGGCTGGGATATGGATCAGGGCGCCGGTGCTGACAGGTTTGATCGCCGGATTCTTGATAATCGTGAGTCTGTCCATCGTCTACAGGTTCAAAAATCGGGTGAGCATTGTCACCGAGAAGCTGGATGTGAAACGCCTGCTGGTTGCTTCATCACCGTGGCTTTTGCTCATATTCTTCATTGTTTTCGTGAACCTCGTAAAGCCCGTGCACGAACTTTTCTACCAGAAGTGGTCGATGCCGATCGATGTATTGAAAGGAAAGCCGGTGCATCTGAGAGTTCTGTGGCAGGCGTACACGTGGATCTTCGTGAGCGCTCTTCTGGCGATCTTCATCTACAGGGTGGATAGAAAACAGCTGAGAGACGTCTTCACCAGAACGAAGAAGAGAGCCGTTCAGCCTTTCTGGTCCGCGACGGTTTTCTTTCTGATCGCCTATGTGATGCTGCATTCTGGTTATGAAATAACACCGCACGGATTGAAACTGGTCCAGATCGAGAAGAACATGATACACGCGATGGCGGTCTCTTCCGCGAAGCTGTTTGGAAGCTTCTACGCGTTCTTCACACCTTTTCTGGGCGTGCTCGGAGGTTTCGTGACGGGTACACAGACTTCGGCTACGGCTATGTTCGCACGCTACACAGTGGAGACTTCGAAACTTCTGGATCTTTCAGGACTCTACATGGCGGCAGCCGTAGCCTTTGGTAGTGGGCTTGCGTCGGCGATATCGCCCTCGAAGCTTCAGAACGCGGCCGCATCGATCGATAAGATAGGTGAAGAGAAGAAAGTATTGCCACGCAACATTCTGATCGTTCTTCTTATGGCATTACTGACGGCCATCGTTGCGTACATGTTGAGAAGACGGATAGTGTGAGGTGTGAAGGGTGAAAAAGTTACTGTGGCTCTTTTCTCTTCTGAGTCTGAATCTTGTTCTGGCGAATCCTCTGATCTTTGTGAGTGAGCCTGCAAAGGATGTTTCTGTCACGTACCAGGCTGAACAGTTCAGGCTCGCGGTGCTTTTGCCAGTGGTTCACCCTGTCGCACCGATCGATTGGTTTTTGCCGAAAGACAACACAAAAATTCTCAAGGGCCTGATCAGCGTAGAATCGAACTTTTTCGTCCACGCAGTTTCCGAAAAAGGTGCGATGGGTTTGACTCAGCTGATGCCAGCCACGGCGAAAGAACTCGGCGTTCTGAACGCTTTCAACGTGCTCTCTTCGATCGATGGTGCGAACAGGTATTTGAACCAGTTGCTCACAAGATTCGAAAGCATCCAGCTTGCGCTCGCCGCCTATTATGAAGGGCCAGGCAGAGTTGCGAGGCAGGGACCAAGCATAGAGGGGTTCACTTATGCTCAAAAAGTTTTGGCACGTTCGCAGCAGCTTGAAGATAAAACCGTTTTCTTTAGAGACGTGACCTATTTTGAACCGTACGTGGAACTTGGGAAAAACGTTTCAGGCGGATTGAACGTGTATTTCTCAGTGCTTGGTGCAGGCTATGTAGTGGGTGGGTTTGAGGTTTCCAGCAGTGTTTCGCACCAGGTACTGTTTTATCCAGCCATAACGCACGATTTCAGTTTGATCGTCGGAGAGAAGAATCTCAAAATGGTTGGGGGATTTCTCTACAGGAAGATTCCGGACTTTGGGCTTCAGGTTCTTTTCGGTGAGCACAGTTTCGATGCGAGTGGAATTGTGCGCGTGTGGAAATTTTATGTGACGGCGGGCTTTTCCAACGAGGGATTGCGTGTGGGAATGATTCTCAAATGAAGAAGGCCCCCTCGCGGGGGCCTTCGATCAGAGCAAGTTGAAGAACTCGTTCGTGGTCGTTTCGACTATCGCCGCTCTGTCTTTGACGTAGCCAGACGGGATCGCTCCGAGACTTATCAACATGTCCATCGCTTGAGACACCTGTTCGCTCGTGAGATCCAGCTTCGGGTTGGGTACGGTGATCCTGCGTCTTTTTCCATCAGTCTGGTTCACAAAGTCTAGAAAGAGCCTTTTCATACATCACACCTCCTTTTAGACAACCTGGACGGTGGTGATCAGATAAGCTCCCTGAACCGTGTAGTTCGTGAGCGAATCGATGACGCTGGTGATCTGCTCAGCCTGAGCCATCGTGACGGAATCTTCCACGGCGAAGCTGGCGCGTCTGAGGATGGGTCTGCCCGATTCGTTCACCTCGCCCGTGTTGTAAACGATCCTGAGCTGTTTCATAACAGCACCTCCCTTCGGTTTTGGGAGCGCTCCCACTTAATAGATACGGAGGTAGGCTGTTACCGGAAGGAAACGGTTCTTTGAAGATCGCCCCTTGACACGCTCGAAGCCCCGTGGTATCTTATAACCAAACAGGTGAATGCATATGGGTTTGGTTGAAAGGTTCTTCAACAGTGTATTGAACCTCGTTCACCATCACGTGTTCGACCCGGTAGCTTCTCCACCGGGTGTTGCGTGATGGTGGAACGTTGAGAGGCTACCGGGTCACATCCGAAAGGGTGTGACCCTTTTCTTTTTAAGGAGGGGGTTCGTTGAAAAAGCTCGACAGATTGTTTCAGAACTTCACAGAGGCGTGCGGGCAGAACGGGTTCGAACTGTTTCTGAGTCCGGAGACGGAGCCGATGAAGGATCTGTCCCGGATAGGGAACGATACCGTCTTCTTTCAGGCGAGGAACGGGCAGCTGTTCAAACTCAGAAACGATTACACCGCCTCGATCGTCGAGTTCTTCAACAGGAACGTGCCCGATTCTCTCAGGGTCTGGTACTCGGGCTTCGTGTACCGTTACGATCCGCTGGGACAGATTCAGCCCGTCTTCCAGATCGGAATCGAGACGATCCCGTACGGTTCGCTCCAAGACAGCCTCCTGGTTCTGAAGATACTTGTCGAACCGATTCTTTCCTGTCTGACGGGCGGAGTGCTCGTCGAGATAGGCGATTCCAGGGTAATAGAAAGGTGCGTTCGGCATGTGCCCAAGAGCTTCAGAAAAAAGCTTTTCGAACTCATAGACAGAAAGGACATCTCCGAGCTGGAACTGTTCGCTTTCCTGAACGGTCTGGATCTGTCCGAGGTGCTGAAGCTCGTCGAAGCGAGCTTCACGAAAAGGAGTGTGGAGCAGCTGGAATACTTCGAACTCGAACCCTCGATCGAAAAAGAAATCGTACAGGTGGTGGATTTTCTCTCGAACTTTCCCGGGGTGCGCGTCGAGATTGACTTCTCCATAGCGAGAACCGTGGAAGAGTACGACGGACTCACGTTCACGATCTTCGATCTGAGAGAACCCGCGCTGATCGCCGCCGGTGGCAGGTACAGCGTGAACGAGAAAGTGCTCGGTGTGGGCGGAACGATTTTTCTGGAGGAGAGAGCATGGTCAAGGTAGCGCTCGCGAAAGGGAGGCTGGAAGAGGAAGCTTTCGCCTTTCTCGAAAGGTGTGGCTTTCAGTTCAAAGAAAAGAGTGAGAGGTCGCTGATCGTCACAGACATCGAGGAGAGTTTGAAACTCTTCATCGTGAAACCTTCGGACGTTCCAACGTACGTGTCCAGCGGTGTGGCGGACGTGGGCATCTGCGGCACAGATTCGATCGTCGAATCGCAGCTCAAACTGATCCAGCCGATGAAGCTCCCCTTCGGGAGGGCGAGGATGGTCGTGGCGGGTTTCGAAGGTTTCAGGATGAAGAACGGCACCGTGACAGTGGCGACGAAGTTTCCCGTGAGCGCGAAAATGTATTTCGATTCGAAAGGTGTGGATGTGAAGATCGTCAAGCTGAACGGCTCTGTCGAACTCGCACCGCTTGTGGGTCTGGCACCATTGATAGTGGACATCGTTCAAACTGGAAGGACGCTGAGAGAAAACGGGCTCTCAATTCTGGACGAGATCTATCCCATCAACGCCATTGTGGCACTGAACGACGTTTCTTACAGGATCAAGCGCGAAGAGATCCTGAGCTTTTTGGAAAGGCTCGAAAGGGGGTGCGGACGTGAAGATCTTGATAGAACCCGCTGAACAGCAACTGCTTGAGATACTCGAAGAGAGAAGGCTGGACTTCGCGAACATCGAAAAGACAGTGAGAGAAATTGTGGAGGACGTGAAGCACAACGGGCAGGCCGCGCTGGAAAAGTACATCGCGCTGTACGAGAAATGCGCCCTGAAGGGTGAAAGGATCCTGATCAGTGAGGAAGAACTCGATGCCGTGAAGGTCGAGGAAGAGTTCAAGGATCTGTGCGAAAAGTTCATCGAAAAACTCGAAAGGTTCCACTCGATGCAGCTGCAGGCTTCCATGTGGAATCTGACTCCGCACGGTTCTTTTGTGGGATGTCTGGTGAGACCGATCGAAAGCGTCGCGATCTATGTGCCAGCTGGCAGGAGGGTGTACTTCACGACGTTGCTCATGTGCGCGGTTCCGGCGAAGATAGCGGGGGTCGAAAGGATCGTCGTGGTGTGCCCACCGAACGAAGATGGAAAGGTTCCAGATCGAATACTGTATCTGTGCAGAAGGTTGAACATTCGAGAGATCTACAAAATCGGTGGAGCACACGCGATCGCCGCTCTGGCTTACGGCACGAGCATCGTGAAGAAGGTCGACAAGATCGTCGGACCGGGGAACGCGTACGTGTCGTGCGCGAAAAAACTCGTGTTTGGAGATTGCGGGATCGATTCCGTGGCAGGACCGACGGAGCTTCTCATCGTCGCCGACTCCACCGCGAAGCCCGCGTTCGTGGCGGCGGATATGCTCGCCCAGGCGGAGCACGACGAGATGGCCATGAGCGCGCTCGTCACGGACGATGAAAACCTGCTGGATGGAGTGCTCGAAGAACTCGCAAGACAGCTCAACTCTTTGGGCGAGCCGAACAGGTCCGTGGCGAAGGTTTCGCTCGAGAAAAACGGCCTCGCGGTACTGGTGAGAGATCTGAAAGACGCGATCGAGGTGGTGAACCTGCTGGCTCCGGAACATCTCGAACTGTTCGTGGAAGATCCTTTCTCCTGGCTCGGTAGGGTGAAGAACGCAGGTTCCACCTTCGTTGGCAACAGCTCCGCCGAGGCGTTCGGTGATTACGGTGTTGGACCGAACCACGTGCTTCCCACGTTGCAGAACGCCAGGTTCACTTCTGGTTTGAGCGTTCAGGACTTTTTGAAGAAGATCTTCGTGACCCTGGTGAGCGAAGAAGAGGTGAAAAAGCAGGGTGAGTTCTATGTGAAGCTGGCGAGGCTCGAAGGTTTCGAAGCGCACGCACGCTCGATCGAAGTGAGAATGGAGGGAGCAAGGTGAGTTTCTGTTCGATCGTTGAAGAGATCAGAAGGAATGTCGAAGCGTACCAATCTGAACCGAGGACTCCCACGTACCTTGCGCTGAACGAAAATCCTTATCCTTTTCCGGAAGAACTGGTGCGGGAGTGTTTCGAACGGATCGACGTGAGCAGGTTGCCGACCTATGTCGATTCGCCGTCCGAAGAGTTGTTGAATGAACTGGTCGACTACGTTTCCATCGGAGGGTGGAAGGCGCAGAGAGGACAAATCAGCGTCGGAAACGGTGCCGATGAAATCATCTACGTGCTTTTGAGCATGTTCAAAGACCTCTCCATCTACGTCTTTCCACCGACCTACAGCTGTTACGAAATCTTCGCCAGCGCCGTCGGGGTGAAACTGAACAGGGTGCCGCTGGCTGGCGAGAGGATCGATGTCGAGAGATTGAAAGATCTCAACGAGAACTGCGTGGTTTTCTTACCGAATCCAAACAATCCGACGGGACATCTCTTCTCGGACGAAGAGATCTTCTGGCTTTTAGAAAAAGGTGCGCTGCTCGTTCTCGACGAGGCTTACTACGAATTCTCTGGCAAAACCTATGCACCTTTGATAGACAATTATTCCAACCTGATCGTCGTTCGAACCTTCTCCAAAGCCTTCGGTCTGGCCTCACAGAGGGTAGGTTACCTCATAGCGAATCCCGCGCTGATCGACGCATACAACAGGATTCGACTGCCTTACAACGTGAGCTATCTGGGACAGCTCTTCGCGACGGTCGCGCTGAAGAACAGACGCATCTTCCAGGAGAGGGTGGAAAACATCGTCGAAGAGAGAGAAAGGCTCAAGAGTGCGTTACGGAAACTTGGCTTCAACGTGAGCGATTCGAGGGCGAACTTCGTTTTCGTCTATCTGAGCCAGAAAGAAACTGAGAGGATCTATCGAGCGCTACTGGAATGCGGAATAACTGTCAGAATGACTCAGTGTGGACTTCGTATCACTGTTGGACAGGCTCACCAGAACGATCTTCTGATCGAAACGATGGAGAGGCTGATATGAAAGTGGAAAGAGAAGGAAATAGTTGCTCTGTCGAACGAGAGACGTCGGAAACCAGGATCAAGCTTAAACTCATCAGCAATGGAAAAGGAATCTTCTTCGGTTCGACCAGGATCGGTTTTCTCGATCACATGCTGAACACTTTTTGCAGATTTTCAACGTTGTCTCTGGATATAGAACTGTTCGACGCAGATCTCCAGGTGGACATGCACCATGGGGTTGAAGATCTTGCGATCACGCTGGGTGCGGCGTTCAGAGAAATCTTCGATTATGGTCGTACTGCGCGCTTCTCACACGCCATCGTCCCTATGGACGAAGCACTCACACTGTGCTCGGTGGATCTCTCTGGAAGGAGTTTCCTCAACTTCCAGGTATCTTTCGAAACCGAACGTATTGGGGAGTTTCCCACAGAGTTGATAGAGGAATTCTTCAAAAGTTTTGTTAACAACGCGAAGATCACACTGCACGTTGTGAAACTGGCGGGGAAAAACTCCCACCACATCGCCGAATCCGTCTTCAAAGCTTTTGCCATCGCTGTGAAAAACGCAATTCAGCAGGTTGATTCCGTTCAGAGCACGAAAGGGGTGATAGATTGAACATCGCGATCGTTTCCTGCGTACCCGGAAACGTTATGAACCTGTACAGGGCGATCGTCAGGCTGGATGAAAATCTCTGCGTGGAGCTGCTGGAAAGGCCTCAAAAAAAGTTCTTCAGTGCGATCTTTTTACCAGGGGTTGGGCATTTCGAAGAAGCGATGAAGAGTTTGAAGGAAAGCCAGATGGATGAATTCATATTGCGTCACTGGCGAGCCGGCAGTCTCATCGTCGGTGTGTGCCTGGGTATGCAGTTGCTGTTCGAGGAGAGTGAGGAGAGCACGACTAACAGAACGGTCAGGGGATTGGGCTTGCTCGAAGGTCGCGTGGTACGTTTGAGGGCAAGCATGTTGCCTCATGTTGGCTGGAACGTTGTCAAGTTTTCCAGAGAAATTTTCAGCGATCTGAATGGAAGATACTTCTACTTCGTTCATTCTTACAGAGCAGTCTGTGAACAGCAAATCGTTGCTGGTGAGTGTGAGTACGAGGAAGTTTTCCCTGCGGTAGTGATGAAAGACAATGTCATCGGCGTACAGTTCCATCCCGAGAAGAGTCACACGGTGGGTAAGGTATTTCTGAAGAAGGTGATAGAATGCGCGTTCTACCAGCGATAGATCTGTATCAGGGAAGAGTTGTGAGGATGGAAAAGGGTCGAAAAGAACGCTGCCACATCTACGATTTCGATCCGGTTGAGCTAACGATGCACTTTGTGGAAGAAGGTTTCAAGCTGGTGCACCTGATCGATCTGTCGGCAGCCATGGATGGTTCCGACGAGAACAGGGAGATACTCAAAAGACTTTCAGCGAAAGGTCTGGCCAACCACGTGCAGATCGGGGGTGGTATCAGAACGATCGAGCGAGCACTGGAATTGTTAAAGATGGGATTTCAAAGGCAGTTGCTCAGTTCGGCGCTGATCGAGCAACCATACTTTTTGAACGAACTGCTGGACAGAGGCATCGATGTGGTGTTCTCACTCGATACATCCTCTTCGGGTGTGTGCCTGGCCGGCTGGTCGGCGGCACGGAACATCGAAGTGGTAGGATTTTTGAAACTGCTCAGGTCTCTGGGATTGAAAGAGATCGTCCACACGGATGTGGAAGCCGACGGTTCGTTGCTGGGAAGGGATTTGAAACTCAGCAGGGCAATCGCTGTTGAAACAGGTTTGAACGTTGTCGTGGCGGGAGGCATCGCAAGTGCTCACGATCTGGAATTGGTGAGACAGCTGAATCGCGAAGTTTCCAACATTGTTGGTGTCATCGTGGGAAGGGCTTTCTACGAGGGAAAGATCAGCATCAAGGAGATGAAAGATTATGCTGGCTAAGAGGATCATAGCCTGTCTGGACGTAAAGGATGGCGTTGTGGTTAAAGGCAAGCACTTCGAAGACCTTGTCTACGGAGGTGATCCTGTCGAGCTGGCTGAAAGATATTCCCGTCAATGCATCGATGAGATAGTGTTTCTGGACATCACCGCTTCGTTCGAATCCAGAAAAACAATGATAGATCTTGTCAAGAAAGTTGCGGAACGCGTAGATGTGCCGTTCACTGTCGGGGGCGGTATAAGGGACCTGGAGACTGCCATGGAGCTGATCTACGCCGGGGCAGACAAGGTGAGCGTGAATACCGCGGCGGTGGAAAATCCACGGCTTGTAGAGAAGATCGCAACCAGGTTCGGGTCGCAGGCTGTTGTAGTGGCAATCGACACAAAGAGAACAGAAATCGGTTTTGAAGTGTTTGTGATGTCTGGAAAGAAGGCCACAGGTATCAGGCTCGAAGACTGGCTGGTCGAGATCCAGCAACGCGGTGCGGGAGAAATCCTTTTGACGAGCATAGACACAGATGGCACGAAAGATGGGTTCGACATCGAATTGATCCGCAGGGCTCGACAGATTTCAAAGCTCCCGCTCATCGCATCTGGTGGGGCTGGGAGACAGCAACATTTTCTCGAAGCATTCAGAGCCGGTGCCGACGCCGCACTTGGAGCATCGGTTTTCCACTTCGGTTTGCTCGACGTGATACAGCTTAAGAGATACCTTTTCGAAAATGGTGTGAACGTCAGACTGGATTGCGTGGAGGTAGATTGAAGTGCTCAGACCCGTTGTAGTTCAGGAAGTCCATACGAAGGAGATTCTCATGCTCGCCTACACAAACGAAGAAGCGCTCCAATTGACGAAAGAAACTGGCTTTGCGCACTTCTACTCAAGATCGAGAAAAAGGATCTGGAAAAAAGGGGAGCAATCAGGCAACACAATGCGTGTGGTCCAGATCCTTGAAGACTGTGACAGCGATGCGCTGCTCTATCTTGTGGATTTCCCCCACGGAAAGGTGGCGTGCCACACGGGAAGGAGGAGCTGTTTCTTCAACGTTGTGCACGGAGACGATGCCGAGGAGAATGGCCTTTCGTTTCTCGAAAAACTGTATGGCATCGTCGAGGACAGGAAGAAGAACCCGGTTCAGGGTTCCTACACGGCGAAGCTGTTCGAAGAGGGACTGGATAAGATTTTGAAGAAATTCGGAGAGGAAGCGATAGAGGTGATCCTGGCGGCGAAGCACCAAACGAAGGAGAGATTGATCGAAGAACTGGCGGATTTGATGTACCACCTCACTGTGCTTTTGAGCGCCGAAGAAATCCGCTGGAGCGACGTGGTGAGAGAGCTAAAGAGAAGATCCAGGTGAGTTTCAGCTTCCTCTGTAATAGCTCTGGTTCTCCAGAAGTTGTTCCGGCGGAACATCCCGGACGACCCTTGCTGGCACTCCCATGACAATCTTTCTGGCTGGAACGTCCTTCGTGACGACGGATCCTGCGGCAACGAGCGCGTCCTCACCGATGACCACGCCCGGAAGGATGGTGGCGTTCGCGCCTATCCTGGCGCCCTTTTTCACGGTGGGGCCTTTGAAGTACTTTCTTCTCTCTTCGGTTCTTCCCAGGAAATTGTCGTTGGTGAAGGTGACCTCGGGGGCTATGAAACAGTAATCTTCTATGGTGGAGAGCGCTGTTATGTACGCGTTCGTTTCTATCTTGACATACTCGCCGATGGTCGCTTTGTTCTCCACAGTCGCACCCTTGCCAATGATGGTGAACTGGCCTATCTTTACCTCTTCCCTTATCACGACCAGATCTCCAACAAAAACGTTGTCTTCCAGAACGCTCCCCCTGTATACAACGCTTCCGGCTCCTATCGCAACGTTTTTACCGAGGGTCAGAGGTGGTAGCTGTTTTTCTTCCGTCACAGCGGACATGGCCGACCTGAAGGGTTTCTTTCCCAGCACGGCGTTGTCGAAGATCACGCAACCATCGTTGATCACAGTGTCTTCCCTTATCACAACGTTGTGACCAATGATCACGTTGTCACCGATCGACACGTTCCGTTCGATGATCACGCCGTAACCAATGCTAACGTTCTTCCCGATCTGAGCACACGGATCGATGTAGCCCATGAACTTCCCTCCAATTCAATTATACGTTTCACATGCTAATATTTTGATGAAAGACGAGCGCGGTGCGGGGTGATGAACTATGAAAAGAGAAATCTTTTCGCTGATTGTAATTTTGATCACGGCATTGTCTTTCGCTTACTCGATCCGCGTGGGTGATGTTCTTGCCGTCGAAGTGCTCGGCTATCAGGAGCTAACGAGAGAATGCTCCGTCGACGTGGAAGGTTGCATCAGCTTCCCGCTCGTTGGCAGAGTCAAGGTCGAAGGCATGACGGTGGATCAGCTGACGAAACGTCTGACGGAACTGCTTGGAAAGCACATACCTGAACCAGAGGTTTACATAAGTTTGGTGAAGATCGCTCCGAGGAATGTCTACGTCAGCGGCGTTGTGAACACTGTTGTGGACCTCGGCATGCTGGATCTGACTCTCTCGAAGCTCGTGGCGCTCGTCGGGGCAGATCTTTCCATGGTCGATCTGAGCAAAGTGAAACTGATCCGGGATGGGAAGATTCAGCAGATAGATCTTTCCGGTCTTATCTTCGGAGAGGTGCCCAGCCATGACGTGTTGTTGAAAGAGAACGATCAGATCGTTCTACCTGAAAAGACTTACGCGGAGATGGTGAAGATCGTTGGAGCTGTGAAAGACCCTGGTGTCTATCCTTTCAAAAAGAACATGACCCTGCTCGATCTGGTATCCGCTGCTGGCGGTATCACGAACGAGGGTTCCGGGAGGATCGTTCTGATCTCAGACAGAGTGGAGGTCTTCAATGAGAAGGACGTTTTCGAAAAGACGATTCTTTTGAAACCCGGCGATACGGTGCACGTTGAAAAGTACACCGAGAGGTTCGCCTACGTGGTCGGCGCTGTTCAAACGCCTGGAATGTACCAGTTTTCACGCGAAGAAACGCTCACACTGAAGAATCTGCTGGCGAAGGCCGGCGGACTTTCACTGGAAAAGAAATTCATCGAGAAAGTGCGGATAGTAAGGCAGGGCGAGATTGTGGGAGAGTACGGGGCGGACATCGTCGATCAGAACGTGCCGATCGAGGTTGGCGATCTGGTTGAGATAAAAGCCTTCGAAGATACAGAAGTTTACGTGCTGGGGTATGTGAGAAATCCGGGTTCTTACAGGATCTCACCGGCCGAGCACATGACGCTGCAGAAACTCATCTCGCTGGCTGGAGGTCTGAGAGGCAATGCCGAAGAAGTTGAGAAGATCTCGATAAAGCGCGGTGAACAGCGACTCAACCTGGGTGTGGACCAGCTCGATTTCGAGGTCAAACCCGGCGATGTGGTCCACGTGGAAGAGTACGTGCCCAGGAGGGCGTACGTGCTGGGATACGTGAGGAACCCGGGACTGTACACGTTTGCCAAGAAGGAAACGTTCAGTCTGCGCAACTTGATAGCCAAAGCCGGAGGATTCGTTGACGAAAACGATGTGGAATCCATCAGAATAGGCGATCGTTCATTCGCATTCGATGAGGTAATCAACCAGGACGTTCCGCTCGAAGATGGGGCGTTCGTTTACGTCGAAAGGTTCTCGGGAAGGTTCGTCTACATGGCCGGGGACAACGCGAGCAGAAACGGTCGCATGGCGTTCGAACGCGACGAACCTTTCACGCTGCTCACCGCGGTGAAGAAGTACGGTGTGGGAGATCTTTCTTCGATAAAGAAACTCGCACTGTTGAGGAACAGTAAGGAGATTCTGTTCGAACCTTCGACGCTGATCCAGAACGATGTAACTCTTGAAGCCGGCGACACGGTGATAGTTCGCTTCGTGGAATCGAGAAGGGTCTACTTCACAGGTGACGTGTACGGCTACGTCGAGTTCTCGAAGGAGGAGCAGATGGATCTGGAACGGGCGATGGCGAAGTTCGGCAAGGTAGAAAACAGATACATCGAACGGCTCAGGGTGTTCTCCCCGAACGGCCCGATCGAACTCGAGGCGGTCAAACCGCTGGCACTGAACGATGGTGACGTAGTGGAAGTGAAGCTCAGAAAATCCGTGCGCGTTTATGTGGACGGATTCGTCAACGTTCCAGGGAGGGTTGTGTTCGAACCGGACGAGAAGGCAACGGTGGAACTGGCGATCGTCAAAGCGGGAAGTTTCGTAAAAAGTGAGGTTTTCGAACCGAAGGATGTCCTGCTGTTCAGAGACGGCTCACAACAAGAGATCGGGCTGAACGAGTGGGGAACGTTCGCGCTGCAGGACGGAGATTACGTGTTTGTGCGCCGGAAAGAGAAGGTGCACGTGTACGTCTTTGGAGAAGGTGCGAACAACGCACTGGTCAGCTTCGAAAAAGAGCAAGCGCCTACGCTCAGGAACGTGCTCAGCAGAGTGGGAGGTCTGAAGCCTTCCGCGTCGAGGAGGCTGGTCCTGATCTCTCCGGAAGGCACGGTTAGAGAGGTCGAGTATGAAGAAGTGGTGAAAGGCACTGACCTGGTTCTCGAAAGTGGGACGGTCGTGCTGGTTCCCATCGAGACGGAGAACTTCGCGTACGTGGTTGGGGAAGTCGCGAGGCCCGGCGCGTACGAGCTGATCGGGGACGTGGATCTGGTCAAGCTGATCGCGCAGGCCGGTGGACTGAGCAACTGGGCGATGAAAACGAGGATCGTCCTGAAGCGCGGAAATCAGGAATTCACATACGATTTCACTGACTTGTCCATCGTGCAGCAGGTGAAGGTGCTGCCGGGAGACGTCGTGTACGTGCCATCGATTGAAACGAATGTGGCCTACGTTCTTGGAAACGTGAGGAACCCCGGGGTGGTCAGGATCGACAGGTTCAGCACGCTGTTCGATGCAATCATGAGGGCCGGCGGGTTCACGCAGTCTGCTGCGGTGAACAGGGTCTTTCTCTTCAAAGGAGGACTCGAAGGAGAGGTACAGATCTGCGATCTCTCCGGAATAATCATGGGCAAGGGTTCGAGCGTGAACCCAAACGTTTCGCCAGGCGATGTGATCTATGTGCCGAGCAGTCCAGCGGCACAGCTGAGCGACGTGCTCCCGATCGTGAGAGATGTTCTGAGCATAATCGTAACATCGAAGAATCTGTTTGGATGGTGAGACACAGCCTGTTATGCGACCGAAGCGGAATTTTTCGATGTCAAACCGTTGAGCAAGAAGCCGTGGACCTTTTCCAGGTTGGGAATAAGTTTGAGTTTTTCGCGTGGTGTGTGCTCGAGCCGCACGACCATGTAGACTGTGTCAGATAGATCCATCAGTTCGGCAATGTGCGGTGTTTCCACCGTCGGACCGTCAATGACGATGTGCTGGTAGTGGTCTTTAAGGTCGGTGAGGAGCGCCGGGTTAGACATGAGTTCCAGCAACTTTCTGACATCGTACGTCGGGTTGCTGTGTTCTTCGTCGGTGAACAGGAGTGTCCTACCTTTCTGAGCCAGCAACGAGGCCAGTCGCTGAGAAACGAAAGATTTACCTGCCCCAGCCTCGAGGCTCGTCACGAGGATGGTCTTCCCCGCTCTGACTGCCGCGATAGCTAAAGATTTCTCCACGGCGCGTCGATCTCTGGATATGGGAACTCTTGCGATGATTCTGTCTGCACCCAGCAAGTATTCGGCTTCGCTCTCGAGCTTCACAGTTTTATCGAGGGCTTCCAGCAGGAAGACGAACAGAACTCCCAGAAACAGTCCAAGCACTCCCCCGATCGCGAGCGTAAGCTTCTTGTTCGGTTTCGAAGGTGAAAGAGGAACAACGGCGCGGTCCACAACGCTGAACGTGCCAGCCATAGAAACCTCGGTGATCAGGTTCTGATATTTTCCCTGCAGGAGAGTCGTGTATATGGTCTCTTTCACCCTGTAGTCTCTTTCAAGGTTGATGAGCTCCTGTTCGAGGGCGGGCAGTTTCGAAAGCTCAGCCTGCGCTTGTTCGTATAGCTTCCTGTACGCCTCGTACTGAACCTGATGGACCAGCAGATCGGCCTGAGTTTGAACGTAACTGGAAATCACCTGCTGATACACCGGGCTCAGCGACTTTCTGAGGCGGGAGTTCAAAAGATTTTTGATCTCCTGCTCCAGCTGTTTTTTGACTTCTTCCAGTTCCGCCTTCCTCTGCCTGAGCTCGGCGCTCCCGGCAGGGTACTTCTCTGAAACTCCCGCCATCTCTATCTGGAGTGAAACGAACTTGCTTTTCAGCTGAGTAACTACAGGATCGAAAGTCACGCTCTCGCCGATGCGCTGAATCTCTGCATCGTACTGCTCGAGTTGCTTTGAAAGAAAAGAAAGCTGTGACGAGAGTTCTTCCAGTGCTATTCTTTCTTCTTCGATGCGCTTCGCCAGCTCAAAAAATCTTTGAACCATTACTTCGCTCTGGGCACTCAGCTGGTAAATCTTGTTCTGCTCCTTGAAAGCTCTGAGCCTCATCTGGGCTTCCTGAAGCTCTTTCTCGAGCTTGGGGATCTGTTCCTCTATGTACGCTCGTTTGACGGCGGTTTGATCCTTGATGATCTGCTCTCTCACTTCCGCGTAATGATCAATGAACGCGTTCACGACGTCTGCTGCGAGCTTCGGATCGGTCCAGCTGAATTTCACTTCCAGTATGTTTGTGTTCTTGATAGGATTAATGGAGATGAGATTCTTGCCGACCAGATAGTTGTACAGCGAGAGCTTCAACTGATCGATGGTCAGACCTCTCTTCAGCGCTTTTTCTATGTCTTCTTTTTTCATCATTCTGTTCACCAGATCGAGCTTTTCTATGACAGGCAGCAAGCTGGTCTTCGAGAGCATGACCTCGATTTCTTCCTGAGCACCACCCGAAGTGCCGGTACCGAGCAAGGAACTTATGGCGGAGGAACTGGAGTTGCTCACACTTGTGGCAGGTTGAATTCTCACCTTTGCGACCGCTTCGTACTGTGGCTTCGCGATGAACAGGTAAGCTCCGGTGGCGAACAACGTTAGAACGAAGACGAACCAGAAGATTTTCTGTCTCCGTTTGAACATCAAAAGCAGATCGCTCAACGTCAGTTCTCTTTCTTCCACGCACGTTCCCTCCCGGTGGATGAATGACCATCAACGTATTTTACAACAGAAAACTCTTTGGAATCCTCGCCTTCGCTGTCAGGTTCGGATCGACGAGCTGGCTGATGCCCACATCGACGATCAGGCTAGCAAGCATGTAAGCATCCTCGAAGGAAAGTTTCCTCGCCTCGCTGAGCATTTTCACTGCTACACGCGTGGCTTCCTCGCATGCTTTTTCCAGACCCGGTAGAGAAACGAGCACGTAGAAATCTCGATCCGTTTCCACCATGGGCCATTCGATGGTTCTAACCAGAACGTCCACTTTCACTGTCACGATCGCGGGAACTTCGCATGCAGACACGCACACCTCACCATCGCCCATAACGGCATGCACATCCCCGAGCGCAAGCAGGGCTCCTTCCTGAAAGATTGGAAGATAGACCTTGCTTCCAATCGTGATCTCCTTAGTGTCCATGTTGCCGCCGTGTCTGTGCGCGGTACCGGTGGGAAACTCTTCTTCCTGAGGAGCGACGCCGATCACACCGATCATGGGTCTGACAGGAATCGAGAGATCGTTGAAAAGAACGTTTCCATCTCGAATCGGGAGAATCTTTGCCCTGAAGCCTTTCACGATGTCCCTGAGCACTCCGAAACCTTCTTCAGCGACGATCACGCCACGGTTGGAGGAGATTCTTATATCGTTGATCTCCACAACGAGCGTCTTTCCAGCTTCTGCACCCTCCACGAAGACAGGACCTGTGGCGGGATTGACCTTAGAAAAATCCAGATTCATCACGTCTTTTTCGTTCTGAATCTGTCCACCAAGCGCGTCGAGCGTTTCGAACTGAACAGTCTCACCTGGCCGAACGCTCAGAACTGGCTTCATGTGAGGGCTGAAGGCGTAGATTACATCACTTTTCGGCACGATCTTCATTCCGATCTTCCCCCCTGTTTCCCCAGAGCTGTTCTAATTTCTTTTTTATCATGGATTCTCTGCCGACATCCTTCGGTATGTACAGCTTCACGTGCTCGAGGCCTTCGGGCATGTAGCTTCTTCGCGCAAAACCCCCGACATCGTGTGGATACACGTAACCTTTCCCATAACCCATGTTCTTCATCAACCTGGTCACGGGGTTTCTCAAAAAGAGTGGCACCTCAACATCTTTCGTCTTCTCCACCAGCTCTTTCGCCCTGCTGAGAGCTTCGTAAACAGAATTGCTCTTCGGAGCCGTGGCGAGATAGATCGCCGCCTCGGCAAGATTCAGCGCGCATTCTGGCATACCGACGTACTCGACCGCCTGCGCGGCACTGACGGCCATCACTAAGGCGAAGGGATCTGCCAAGCCAATGTCTTCGCTCGCGAGGATGATCATTCTCCTTGCGATGAACATGGGATCTTCTCCTGATTCGAGCATCCTTACCATGTAATAGAGGGCCGCATCTGGATCGCTTCCCCTCAGGCTCTTGATGAAGGCGGATGCCAGATCGTAGTGACTTTCTTCGGTGTAGGCGAGACTTTTCGGTGAAAGCATCGTTAGATCTTCCAGACGTATCTTTCTCACACCCCTGGACAGAGCTGATTCTACGAGCGTTTCGAGCGTGTTCAGCGCGTACCTCGCATCACCGTTCGCCTCTTTGGCGATGTGAACAAGCACATCTTCATCGATCTCGACGCCGTTCTCTGTGAAGAGACTGTCCTTTTCGATCGCGCGCTTCATGATCTTCAAAAGGTCCTCCGGCGTGAGGGGTTTGAGCTGTATCACCCTGCACCTTGAAAGCAACGGTGCGATGATTTCGAAGGAAGGATTTTCAGTGGTGGCACCGACGAGCACAATAGTTCCATCCTCCACACGTGAAAGGAGGATGTCCTGCTGCGCCTTGTTGAGTCTGTGGATCTCATCTATGAACAGGATCGTTCGTCTGCCGTATTTCTTCAGCTCCTGGGCCCTGCTCAGGACCTGTTTTATTTCGGTCGCACCGTGGAGTGAACCACTCAGGGAATAAAATTCTGCATCGACGTACTTTTTGATCAGCTCGGCGATCGAGCTCTTACCGCATCCGGGAGGACCATAGAGGATGCACGAGAAAATGGAACCGGACTCGAGGGCACGTCGGAGAACACCGTTTCGACCGAGGACGTGATCCTGACCCACGAGTTCGTCCAGATCTTTTGGTCTCATTCTCTCCGCGAGGGGTTTCGCTCTCTGCGTGGGGATCACCCTCCGGATTTGAAGAACTCCACCGTGAGGGCCAGGCCGGTTTTGAGATCGATCTTCGGTTTCCAGCCGAGTATTCTTTCAGCCTTCGAACAATCCAGAACGCTCTTTCTCAAATCCCCTTTCCTCGGCTCGGCGTACACGGGTTGTTTTGAATAGTTCGTAAGCTCGGCGAGCATCCTGAAAAGCTGGTTCACCGTTGTGCCGACGCCCGTGGCGATGTTGAACACCCCGCTCACCTCAGGTTTCAAGCACAGAAGGTTGGCTTCCACCACGTCACCGACGTACACGTAATCCCGCACGTACTCACCGTCACCAAAGATGTAGACGTCTTCGCCCTTCAGCATCCTCGAGGTGAATATCGCGACGACACCGGCCTCACCGTTGGGATCCTGCCTCGGACCGTACACGTTGCCGTAGCGCAGGGCAACGTAATCCAGACCTTTTTCTTTCTTGTAGAATTCCAGGTACATCTCCACGCTCCTCTTCGCGATTCCGTAAGGAGAGATGGGCTTAGGGAAGACGTCTTCGCTCGTTGGAGTCGGCACATCGTCCCCGTAGATCGCGCCACCTGTTGAGGAAAAAATGAACTTCTTTATGTTGTATTTGACGCTCTTTTCGAGCAACACCAGACTGCCGATGATGTTGCTCATCGCGTCTCTGACAGGGTCTTTCACCGACACGCTCACGCTCGCCTGCGCGGCGAGGTGAAAGACGTAATCGAAACGGTGGAGCATGAAAATACGTTCCATCATCTCTTCGTCCTCTACGCTCTGCTGGTAGAAAAGCGCCTGTCTGTTCAGGTTGTCTATCTTTCCACTGCTCAGATTGTCGACGACGACCACCCTGTGACCAGCGCGTAACAACGCGTCGACGAGGTGCGAACCTATGAATCCAGCCCCTCCAGTTACAAGAACGTTCGCCACACTCAGTCACCCTCTTCTTCTTCCTCGGGTTCCCTCTCGAGCGCCTTAAGATCTTCGAGCACGTCCTCCGGCAGCTCGGTGATGTTGACGAGTTTCCGGCTCTCCTCGATGAATTTTCTCAGCTCCTTCGCCTGGTCCTCTTTGAAATCGATGACGAGTTTGTAGAACTCTTTTATTCTTTCGCGAGTTCTCGCTGTGAGATAGTGAGACAAATGCCTCGCGAGTTTCTCGGATATGTCCACAGAGATGCCGAGCACATAATGGAAGAAGTTCTTGATGCGCTTTTGCATCGTGAACAGGCTCTGAGCTTTTCTCTTACCGCGTGGAGTCAACACGATCAGACCGTACTTTTCGTACTCCACGTAGCCAAGATCCGCCAGGCGTCTGACAGCATTCGTGACACTCGGAAGACTCACACCAACCTTTCTCGCGATCGTGCTGATCCTCGCCGCTGGTTGTTTTTGCTGGATTTCGTAGATCACGGTCAGGTAATCCTCAAGAGCGGGTGTCAGAATCTTCTTCCTACCCCTGGGCATTGCGATACCTCCCTTTCAATTCGTCATAGAATTTGCGTACCCTTTTGATGTCCTGCCACGTCAGATCCTTCGGCGAACCTTTCTCCTTCGATGGATTCCTCAGAAGGTAACTCGGATGGAACATCGGGAAGAGTTTCTTTCCGCCTTTCCACTCGATCTCCTTGCCTCGATAGTCCGTGATCGAAACGTTCTGGTTCAAAAAGAACGAGAGCGCCGTGCTTCCAAGCGGGACGATGATCGCTGGATCAACGATCATGATCTGCGCGTACAGAAAATGTCCGCACGCCTTCTGCTCCTGGACTGTGGGGACCCTGTTGTTGGGCGGTCTGCACTTGACGACGTTGCATATGTAGACCTCTTCGCGGCTCAGCTGAACCGATTCGAGAATCTTCGTGAGGAGCTGACCGGCCTTGCCGACGAAGGGACGGCCCGTTTTGTCCTCTTCTTCACCCGGCCCTTCACCCACGAACATGATCGGTGCGTAGAGGCTACCTTCACCGACGACGACGTTCGTCCTGCCCTGAGCGAGCTGGCACGCCGTACATTTTTGTACACGCTCCGTCAAAATCTGCATGAGTTCTTCCCTCGTCAAGATGGACCCTCCAAGGTGTGCGGACTCAAAAACTATGTTATAGGCATCGAGCATGCTTCCAAAACACATTGTACCACAAACAGTCCTTCACTTGCTTGGACTGAGGAAGAATTGGAAAAGTTTCCCAGTGTTAACTGTTCTTAAACTTTTCGAGAATTGCCCTTAATACTGTCTCGACGTCTTTCGTTTCGTATATTCTTCCCGCTTTTCGTTTTTTGAACTGCCCGAGCGCGGAGTAGACCTTTTGAACGAGCTTTTTCTTGCAGTACACCCACACCCCCCAGGGCATCCTGCCGATGAGAACGGACAGAGACAGCGGATACATCGCCACGTCTGCGGCGCACAAAAATTCATCGTCGTCCGCGCACTCGACGATCCCTATTCGCACACCGTTGTCCACGATCTGTATCTTCGAAAGCCTCCTGAGAAAACCTTCCTGATCTTTCACTCTGCCTTCGAGGATCAGTTCGAAGATGTCCTCGAGCACATGACCTTTGAGGAACTTGGAGAGGTATACCAGGTCCTCGGAACATGCGGTTCTTAAAAATGCCGTTTCACTCACCAGTGCGACTGCGAAGCAAAAGAGTACATCATCTGGAAGTTCGTCCACAAGATCGTACAGATTGAGCACGTTGACGCTCCTTGGCCTGATGTGTGAATAGAACGCGTCCCTGACGAACTTTTCAGAAGAGTTGACGTGGTGATCGAAGACACAGTAGTGATGTATAGGGAATGGAAGCTGATCGGGTTCTGAGGTGTCGTAGACGAAGAACAAATGTATCTGGGGCGGAAAACGGTTCTTAACAGAGAAAAGGTTCATCAGTTTCTGGACCGTCAGGTCCGGTTCGTCGACATAGATACCTCCACCGAAGAGTACGTAGCCCCAGTAGGCGCTCGCGAAGCTGTCCGCATCTGCCCTCCTGTGGGTGAGGTGGAGGAACGGAAAATCACCACAACGTGGATTGATCTGGATGGATCTTCCTCCTTTTGATCTTTCTCAACCTCTCACTCGAAACGACACGGAGCCTGCTTTCGAGTTCACTCTTTTCCGATATGGTTTCCAGGACCTCACGGGCCCTGTCGACGATCTCCTGAGGAAGGCCGGCTATGTGCGCAACTTCGATACCGTAGATTTTGTCTGCCACCCCGTCGATTACCCTGTGCAAAAACACAATCGAACCGTTTTCTTCCATCACCTGGATGGTCTTGTTCAGTATGCCTTCGTAGAGGTTCGCCAGCTCCGTCAGTTCAGTGAAGTGCGTTGCGAAAATGCACTTGCATCCGATCTTGTTGTGTATGTACTCGCTCACCGCCCACGCGATGCTGATTCCGTCGAAGGTGCTCGTGCCCCTGCCCACCTCGTCGAGCAGAACCAGACTGTCTTTCGTTGCGTGGTAGATGATCTTCGCTACCTCGTTCATCTCCGTCAGGAACGTGCTCCTTCCAGCCACGACATCATCGCGCACGCCCATCTTCGCGAAGATCCTGTCGAAGATTGGCAGCACCGCTTCCTTCGCGGGCACGAAACTGCCAACTTGAGCCATGACTGCGATCAGACCTATCTGCCTGATGAAGGTTGACTTTCCGCTCATGTTCGGTCCAGTCAGAATTACGAAGGAATTTTTGTCGTCTAGCCGCAGATCGTTGGGAACGAAATTCTCCACCTTCCTCTCGACGACGGGGTGTCTTGACTCTCTGAGGATCAGTTCGCCGTCGGAAAAAACGGGCCTAACGTAGCTGTACCGAACGGCCGCCATGGCAAGCGAGCAGAGCACGTCGAGCGTGGCGAGAACATCGGCGAGGTGCGCAAGGCGTGGAGAACTCTCTTTGACTTTCAAACAGAGCCCTTCGAACAGTTCCTTTTCTCTCTTTTCCAGTTTCTCCTTCGCGGAGAGTATCTTTTCTTCAAGCTGCTTTAATTCCTCGGTGACGAACCGCTCGCAATTGACGAGCGTCTGTTTCCTCACGTAGTCTTTCGGCACCCTCGACAGGTTCGACTTGGTGACCTCTATGTAATATCCGAACACCTCGTTGTAGCCGATGCGCAGATTGCTTATGCCTGTTCGAATCCTCTCTCTCTGTTCTATCTGTCTCAGAAAGTCTTCGACGTTGAAAACCAGATTCTTCAGCTCGTCGAGCTCCCGATCGTAACCTGTTCTGATGACCTTTCCCTCTCCAACGCTGATTGATGGTTCCTCTTCGAGTGCCCTGTCCAGTTCGTCGTGGAGATCTTCCAGACAGTCCATGCCCCACATCGGTTCGAACGCTTCGTTCGTCCGCAGCGCGTCCCTGATCGATGGAACCACGGCTAAGGTTGATCTGACGTGCAGCAAGTCTTTCACACCGGTCTTGCTGTACTCGAGCCGGCTCAGAATCCTCTGAAGGTCCTTCACGGAGGCGAGGTATTCCCTCAACTCGTTGAGCAAGAGCTGATCCTTCACCAGCGCTTCGACTCTGTCCAGCCTCCACTCTATCTTCTGTCTGTCTCTGAGAGGATGGAGCAACCACTGTTTCAAGAGTCGAGCCCCCATGGAGGTTTTCGTGAAGTTCAGCACGTCGTACAGGCTCATCTGGCCGTTCTTCGCAACGAGTCCAAGCTGTTCTACCGTCGTGGCGTCGAGGAAGACGTATTCGTTCGACCTCAGAGCCTTCGGAGGTTTGAGAAAAATCCGCTCGGACATGAGGGTGTAACGGATGTACCTGACCAGCGCGGCGAAGGCGAGTTTCCCTTCCGAAAGCTCCAGATGATCGACTATGGCGACCGAGAACGTCTGTGCTATATCCTGGTCCGCGTTCGAAGGGTTCAGGTGCCAGTCCTGTAAAGGTTCGAGCACGACGTTCTCCGTGAACTTTCCTTCGAGTTCTTTCCTCAGCGATGGTTCGTAGAGCACCTGGCTCGTGCCTATCGATCTCAAAAGATCGCACAGTTCGTCCAGATCCTCAGTGGAGGTCCAGAAGGTCTCAGCGGTCGAGACGTCCGCACCCGCGGCGATGTAGGACCCGTTCTGCTTGCAAATGACGACGAGGTAATTGTTCGAACTTCCTTCGAGGAGTTCTTCTTCGAGCAAAGTTCCCGGTGTGACGATCCTGGTGACCTCTCTGCGCACCAGGCCCTTCGCGGTTGCGGGATCTTCCATCTGGTCACATATGGCGACCTTGTAGCCGAGCTGAACGAGCCTCTTCAAATACGAGTTCAACGCGTGGTAAGGAACGCCCGCCATGGGCGCTCCCTGTCGCTGTGTGAGGACGATGTCGAGTTTTTCGGAGACGATCTTCGCATCTTCGAAGAAGGCTTCGTAGAAATCGCCCAGACGGAACAGGAGGATCGCGTCTTTGTACCTGGACTTTATCTCCATGTACTGCCGCATCATCGGGGTGAGTTTCAAAGAACTCACCTTCTCTTCGGCTCGATCACCTTGTCTATGAGTCCATACTGGAGAGCTTCGTACGCGTCCATGAAGAAGTCGCGGTCGGTGTCCTTCTCAATACGCTCTATGGGCTGGCCGGTCTTCTCACTCAGGATCTTGTTGATGAGGTTCTTTATCCTGAGCAGTTCCTTCGTGATGATCTCCACGTCCTTAACCGGTCCTTCTGCTCCACCCAGGGGCTGGTGAAGCATGATCCTGGCGTTCGGAAGCGCGAAACGCTTTCCTTTCGTGCCGCTCGCCAGCAGAACGGCCGCCATGGACGCCGCCTGACCGACACATATGGTCACGACGTCGCACTTGACGTACTGCATCGTATCGTAGATCGCGAGTCCCGCCGTGACCGAGCCTCCGGGGCTGTTGATGTACAGATGGATGTCTTTGTCAGGGTCTTCAGCTTCAAGGAAAAGCAGCTGCGCGACCACTAAGTTTGCGGTGTGGTCGTCTATAGGATAACCGAGGAAGACGATCCTGTCCTTCAGGAGTCGAGAATATATGTCGTAGGCACGCTCGTAACGTCCTGTCGATTCAATCACCATCGGTATGAGCTGGGCTGTTGGATCCAGACTCATTCGCGTTCACCTCCTCGGGTTTAACATCCACGATCCTGCATTTCTCCAAGATTTTGTCCGCGAGTTTCTCCTTGACGAGTTCGTAGTGAACCTCTTCGTAGACGTCCTTTCTGTTTCTAAGAAGCGCCTTCGCGCGTTCCACCGAGATGCCCCAGGCGGGCGCGAGTTTTTCTGCCTGTGCCATGATTTCTTCGTCGCTGACTTCGATGCTGTTCTGAGCGACGGCCTCTGCAATGGCATATTCAGCCCTCAGCTCGCTCAGATAGTAACGCTTCAAGGCGTCGAGGACTTTCTGTTCGTCGTTGTCGTAGTCCTTCAAGAGTCTTTCGTACTCTTCTTGGTTGGATTTGATGTTTTCGAGCGCGCGCTTCGCGAGTCGTTCGAGGGTTTTGTCTGAGATTTTGAGCTCACTCGTTCTGATCAGAGTGTCTATGGCCTGGTCGCGGAGGAACCTCTTTATGTCCCTTTCGTAGATTTCGCTTCCCTCTTTTTCGAGCGCCTCTTTGAGTTGCTGGAGCGTTTCGTACTGTGAGCTCACCGTTCTGGCGAACTCATCGGAAATGTCCGGCAGAGTCCTGCTGTTTACCTGAAGGAGTTCTATTCTGTAGTGGTAGGTCTTGCCATCTTCGAAGGTCTTGTCGAACTCGACCACATCGCCGGCCTTCTTACCTATGAGCTCCGTCACAACAGGACGATCGTCATCCTCGTGCAGTACGTACTCGGTCTCTTTCCCGTCCACGAGCACCTTGCCGTCGGTTGAGATCGTCAGTTTCACGCGAACGAGGTCCGTGTACTCCGCGGGGCCATCTTTGGGTTGAACAATCGCGTGTTCCTGCTGGAGTTCTTTGAGCCTTTCTTCAACGTACCTCGCCAGCACTGAAGGTTTATCGATCCTCTTCAGCTCGAACTCCTCAAAAGGTTTCAGCTCAACGGCGGGTCTTCTGTGAACGTCTATGACGAACTTCGCACTGTTTTCGTCCAGCTGGATGTCCACAGGATAGATGGGGAGAATGAGGTCTTCATTCTTCAGATCTTCTGCGATACGGTTCATGAGCTCTTCGAGCGTTTCGGACTTCAGAGTCTCAGGAAACCTCGCCCGAACGATGAACTCGGGTACTTTCCCTTTCCTGAAACCCGGCACCTCGACGTCACGCGCGATCTTCCTCAACGCGACAGACTCCGCCGCACGTTTTTCTTCTTCGTTGAACACGTATTCGTACGTCACAACGTTTTGATCAACGCTCACGGTGTTCTTCTCCATCGGTCTGCCTCCTCCACACGCCACATTATACAACGATCACAAAAAAGGCGGGAACAGCGTCCCGCCCCGCATTGTTTTCTGGCTGGGAGGGGAGGACTCGAACCTCCACCGGCGGATCCAGAGTCCGCTGTCCTACCGTTAGACGACCTCCCACTGCCGTTGTTATTGTACCATCATTTTTGACTCCTTTCAAGATGCGAGATCGATTTCCAAGGCGGTATAATGGAACTAACCCAGAGGGGAGGCGAAAGGCATGAAAAGGTTCATCCTCTTCTTTCTGGTTCTTTCTATTGCAATGTTCGCGAGTGACTACGCGTTCTACTACGACTGCTCGCCCGACAGAGAGACCGCGATCATGGTGACCAACCTGAGCGATGAGAACGCGAACCTGAGGCTCCTGCTCTTCGACAGTTACGGAAAAAGGTTGTTTCAGCAAATTCAAACTCTCGCGCCGTACCAGACGTGGTTCCTGGATCTGACGAGCGTTGTCACGCCGAGCACGACATCCTGGGGCCTCGCGATGCTGCAGTCGGACCAGCTTCTGTACGTTCTGGCCCTGTACACGGGCAGTGAAAAACTCACCTCCATCGATCACGTGATAGAACCGATCACGATTAACAGTGACGCAAAGTACTACTGGTACGCGGTGAACTACGTGAATTTCGACACCTGGAAAACGTGGGTTGCGATCATGAACCCGAACAAGGTGCAAGCAGACGTGGAGGTTTACGTTTACGATGGAAAACAGGGTGGACAGGTGGACGTACTTTCCGGTACCCTGGAACCCTACGCAGTGGATTACGTAGACCTCACAGAGATCGCGGAGGCTGGCAATTTTGGAGTGATCGATGTGAGATCGAACGTGCCGCTGGTCCTGGCAGTCGAATATTGGCGGGAAGATGAGCTCGCCGACGTCGACAACGTTGTGGACTGGTACGCCACGACTGAATGGTGAGCAAACAGACGGGCAAGGTTCATAGTAGAATTCAATTGAGAAGACACGCTTCTCGCCAGTCCATAGAGGAACGCTTCTGAAAGGGTGTGAAAATCGTGAGGCGAGTCTGGATTCTGTTGCTTGCGCTCGTTTGTGTTGCTGTGTTTGCGAATTACGTCGTGGTGGTCAAGGCGGAACCGCTCAGCTGGGTGTACGTCGACGGGATCTACAGAGGCATGACGAACCTGGAAGGAGTCCTCGTGCTCACGTTCCAGAGTGCTGGTCAGTACAGGATCACGGTGACCAAGGCGTTCTATCTGCCTTTTGAAACCGTTCTGGTGGTAACACAGCCCGGTCAAACTTTCGTGCAAATACCGCTGAGGCGCGCTGGACAGCTGAGGATTTTTTCGAACGTGTATCCGGTCGAAGTCTACGCGGAAGATCTGTACCTCGGAACGGTCAGGAGCGTGAGGGACACCATCCTGGTTCCGGAAGGTAGTCAGTATTTGACGTTCAAGGCGAGCGGTTATCAACCGCAGACGTTGCTCGTGAACGTTGCTTACACGAGAGAATCCACGGTGAACCTGACACTGATCGAAGAAGCACTCGTCGTGAACCTGAAGGTGGAACCGAGAACTTTCTCACCTAACGACGATTGGTATCAGGACACGACGACGTTCTACGTGTATCTCTCAAAGCCTGCTGACCTTGAAGTCCGTGTTCTGGATCAGTCTGGCAGAGCCGTATGGACAAGATCGCTCAAAGCTAAGGCGGGCACGAACACCTTGGTCTGGTACGGTACGGGTGTCGAAGATGGTGAATACGTTGTGGAGGCGGTGGCGAGGACGGCTGGGGAAACCTACACCGCGAGAGAAACAGTGCTGGTGGATAGGAGCG
Organism: Thermotoga sp. Ku-13t; assembly: GCF_011057685.1. Classification (NCBI taxonomy): domain Bacteria; kingdom Thermotogati; phylum Thermotogota; class Thermotogae; order Thermotogales; family Thermotogaceae; genus Thermotoga; species Thermotoga sp. Ku-13t. The sequence goes on from NZ_LNFY01000001.1 coordinate 571,068, forward strand.
TTTACACTTACACAAAGGAAAAGATCTTGACGATATCTGCTATTGGCTTGGGAGCGGTTTTCCTGATGTTCTTGATCTCAGCTTCTCGATGACTCTGTAGGTGGACGCGACGGGTCTGACGGTGACCCTCTTCTTCTCTTCCGTCTGCATCCAACCGTCCAAGCCAAGCTCGAGTGCGTAATCTATGACGCGCTCGTATTCTTCTTTCGTGATCCTTCTTCCTATGACAGGATCGTTCCTCGCCCCGAAGACGGGGTTGTACTGCGACATGATCGCCACCGGAACGGATGGAGATAGACAGAAGTAGACGAAATCCAGCACGTCTCGAGATCTCACCACATCGTTGGGCAATACCAGATGACGCACGATCAGACCCTTCATCTTTTTTTCATCGAAAGAACCGACCTGCCGGTGCATCTCGATCAGAGCTTTGCTGGCGACGGAGAAGTAATCGGGAACTTTCGAGTACCTCATACCGGTTCCATCGTCGGCGTACCTCAGATCGGCAAGGTATATGTCCACGATCCCCTCGAGCATTCTGAGCGTTTCCAGCTTCTCGTAACTGCTCGTGTTGTAAACGACCGGCAGGTTGAATCCCCTCTGCCTTGCGATCCACAGCGCTTCGACTATGAAGATCAGGTTCGGTGTCGGTGTGACAAGGTTCAGAGTCCTCGCCCCACTTTGTTGAAGGTCCAGAAAGAAATCGGCGAGTTCCTCAACCTCCACTTCGACGCCCAGACCCTTCTGGCTGAAATTCATGTTCTGACAGTAGATGCAATGCATGTTGCAACCTGTGAAGAAGACCGTGCCCGCTCCAGTTTCACCGCTGATGGGGGGTTCCTCGCCGAAATGGAGAACAACGCTGCTCAGCTTTGCAGCGTCACCAACACCGCACCGACCAAGCTGGCTTCGACGATCGACGCCACATTCAACTGGACACAGTCTGCAGTTAGAGAGATGGCTCCTGAACCATTCGATTCTTTCAATCATTTTGGTACTCCACAACTGCACCGAGCTTTGAGAGTTTTTCCATCAGGTTTTCGTATCCTCTGAAGATGTGATCGACTTCCTCCACCGTTGTCGTACCTTCGGCCATCAAACCAGCGATGACCAGGGCAGCCGCGGCCCTGAGGTCTGTGGCGGTTACGATCGTTCCCTGGAGCTTCTCCACGCCGTAAATGATGGCGGTCCCGTCCGTCAATTCTATCTGTGCGCCGAGCCTGCGGAGCTCATCAACGTGCTGAAATCGTGACTTGAACACGGTCTCAACGATCACGGACGTACCTTCCGCCACGCTCAGGTAAGCGATCATCTGCGGTTGAAGGTCTGTCGGAAAACCTGGATAAGGTGTGACTTGAAGCCTGAGTGGTTTCGGGCGCTTGTTCATCCGCACCAGGATACTTTCTCTCTCAACGTTCACTTCCGTACCGGATTGCCTCAACGCATCTATGGCAGTCATCATGTGGTCGGGTCGAACGTCCTCCAGGAGCACCTCACCACGTGTTGCTGCAGCGGCGATCGCATAGGTGCCCGCTTCGATGCGATCAGGGATGATCGCATGATCGCACGAACTCAATTTCCTCACGCCTTCGACTTCTATCCTGCGGCTTCCAGCGCCGGAAACTTTTGCACCACACTTGATGAGAAAATCCGCGAGATCGACGATCTCCGGCTCCATCGCAGCGTTATCGATGATCGTTCTGGTTCCCTCGAGCAAAACGGCGGTCGTCATTATGTGTTCAGTCGCTCCGACGCTCGGAAAAGGGAAAGAGATGTAGCATTCCTGCAATTTCTTTTCTCTCCGAGCCCTGACCACTCCATGCTCTATCTCTATGGAGAAACCGAGCTTTTGAAGGCCCTCCAGGTGGAAATCGACAGGCCTGACTCCGATGGAACAACCACCGGGCAGAGAAACGCAAGCTTCTCCACACTTCACAGCCAGTGGCCCGAGGACGTTGAAGGAGGCTCGCATCTTCCTGACGAGCTCGTAAGGCACTTCTCCCTTCAGATTCATCGAAGGCTCCACGAGCACCACGTTGTTTTCGAACCGCACTATGTAACCTACGGATTGAAGGATCTCGATCATCGTCCGCACGTCCATCAGGTCGGGGACATTGCGAACAAAAACAGGTTCGTCGAGCAAAATTGTGGCCGCGAGGATTGGCAATGCCGCATTCTTTGCGCCCGAAATCTTCACCGACCCCTCGAGTCTCACTCCTCCATGAACGATGATTTTACCCATTCAGCTGACCTCCTCGTACATTTCTTTCATCATCTCTTCAAGGTTCGAAGTGTCCTCCGGATAGCATCTGAAGGAGATTTTGACTGGAATTGCCAGTTGCTGATCGATGAAAGATTTCATCCTCTCGATAACCTTACGCGTGTTCTCCTTGTTGATCTCTGTGAGAAGAACGGCGAAGGTGTCTTCGCTGAGCCTTCCAATGCTGTCCATGGGTACGCGGACGGTGTTCTTTAAAAGCTTCGCCAGGGCCAGCAGGTTTGCTTCGAAGTTCTCATCTTTTTCCGTTAGGCGGACGAGTATCAAACCATAACTGCGGTTCTCTTCGAACGCGCGCTGGTGGTAGTAGGCTATCAGCTTGCTGATGTGGTCCGCTGAATACACCCGCGTGTAAGGATCGATGATCCTGCTCGTGCCGATGTCACGAACGAACTGGTCGTAGAGATCGAACTGTCTTCGAATCAACTCGTTGTACTCCTGGATGAGCTGTTCCATCTGCGCTTCGCGTGATCTGTAGTACTCGAGCTGGTCTTCCAGCATTTTGATCCTCTTGAGAAGTTCTTCTTTTTCCTGCACGAACGTTCCCTCCTCGCTCCTGTACTATTATAGTATCATTGAAGAACCAAAAATTTGTCGGGAAAGCCACGAATTTGTCCGAAGAAAAATGTTGACGAGAAGATTTGCTGTGGTATCATCTATAGGGTAAAAAGTTCTGGGAGAGGTGAGTCGCGATGAAGAAAGGCATTCATCCGGAGATGAAGTTGTTGACAGTTAGGTGTGCGTGTGGCGCGGAGCACAAATTCTACAGCACGAAGGACACGGTCAGGATAGATGTGTGCTCCAACTGTCACCCCCTCTACAAGGGACAGGGAGCCACGGGCCTCGTGATAGACACTGAAGGTCGCATCGAGAAGTTCAAACGCAGGTACGAAGGCGTTGAGTATTGATGTTCCATAAATCCTCAGGGAGGGTCAGTTTGTGGTAAAGGTTGGCGACGTCGTGAAGAGCAAGGTCACACAGATAACAAAATTCGGAGCAGTGGTCACGCTCGAGAACGGAGAAACCGGGTTCATTCACATCTCCAAAATCGCGAATCAGTACGTGAAGAACGTCGAAGACTTCCTCAAGCAGGGTCAGGAAGTCACCGCGAGGATCATAGGCAAAACGCGCGACGGGAAATGGGAACTGTCACTGAAGGAAGAGAAGAGTCAGGAAGAGCAGAAGGACGCCAAGAAGGCTGAGTTCGAAAAGAAGCTGGCGAAGTTTCTGAAAGACAGCGAGCGGAAGTTCGCGGAGTACAAGAAGAGAGCGGAGAAAAAGGGTGGGAGGTTCTGATCAGAAGTTCCATCTGGTTGGGAACTCTTCCGTATTTCTGACGACCACCATTTTCGTTCCGACATCAATGAATGCATCGATGGTTTCGATATCCTGATTGAACATGCGGATACAACCGTGGGAGATCCTTTTTCCGATTTCCCACGGTTTTGTTGTTCCATGTATGCCGTAGGTGGGGTTAGAGAGCTGGAAGAACCTCGTGCCGAGGCCGTTTATCGGTGAACGCGGCGGAATGTATTCTCCGAACCAGTAAAGGGCTGGATCGACTTCCTTCTTCGTGATCCAGTACGTTCCTGGTGGAGTCATGTCGCTGCGACCAACGGCCACGGGGAAAACCTTGACCAGGACTCCATTGTAGTACAGGGCGAGCCTGCCGGTTGACGTGTTTATGACTATGGTGGTGAGCGAGGAATCGAAACGCACCTTCGCCAGTTTCAGCACGGTACCGGAGACGATGCGGTTTCCATCTGCGATGCCGTTCGCGAGTTCCAGATCCGGCACGGTCAAGCCGTACATGTTGGCGATGGACCACAGCGTCTCACCGGGTTTGACAGTGTGGATGTAAGGCGGTATTGATTCAACGCGCATGGGGGCTGTGGAACCTCTGAGCAAATTCACTAAGCCGTGAAAGACGAACACATCGAGTTTTGTTTCTTTCAACAAACCGTGGGGTAGCTGGAAAGACAATTTGAGCGTGTGGATTCCATCTTTCGGTCTGTCGGAGGTGTAGAAATACCAGAAACCGTTTAGGAAAAATTTTTGAAAGTTGAGGTTTTGAAACTCGCAACCCAGTGGTTTCCATTCCTCCGGTACTTTCAGAGTGATGTAAAATCTCTGCTTTTCCAGATCTGTGAAGAGGAAAATCCGGGGTTCCTGTCTGTAGGTCGAAAGCTTCAACATCACTGGTTCAGAACCATGCATGAGATAGCCCATGACGCTTTTTCCGAAACTTTCAACGATGATCCAGTCTGTGCCAGACACATTGAACACGACGGAGTCGTCCTTCACACCCTTGGCCGTTCTGTGACCTGTCTGGGTGAAAAGGTACATTTTTGGTTTTTCTTCCGGTGTATAGATCGGTCTGATAGAGAGTTCTATCACGTTCTTTTCGAAAGATCTGACAAACACCTCATGCACGGCCGCAGAGGTGAGCGAGCTCATCAAGAATAGCCAGAGCAACACGATCTTTCGCATCCGGACCCACCCGTTTTTTCGTGCCGTCTCTTTTTATGATCGTCACCTGGTTCTGATCGCTCCCCATGGCCTGCACACTGTTGGCGACGATCATGTCCAGGTTCTTCTTCTTCAACTTCTGCTCCGCGTAACTTTCGAGTTCTTCAGTCTCCACGGCGAACCCAACGAGGATCTGTCTGGCCTTCCTTCGACCCAGCTCTTCGAGGATGTCTTTAGTTTTCACAAACTCTATGTAGAGCTTCTCATCAACCTTTTTCAGCTTGGACGCACTCTTCACCGCCGGAGTGTAATCGGCCACGGCGGCGGACATGATCACGGCATCGATGGAATCGAACCGCCGGACCACTTCTTCGAACATCTCCTGGGCACTCTCTACTCTCACGTACTCTTCAACAAAGAACGGGGGGTTCAAACACGTTGGACCGCTGATCAGCGTGACCTTCGCACCGAGCCTGACCGCCATTCTGGCGATCTCGAAGCCCATCTTTCCGCTCGAGCGGTTCGTCACCACACGAACGGGATCGATGCTCTCCCAGGTTGGACCCGCCGTGACGAGCAGACGGAGGTTTTTCAGGGGTTTTTCACTCGCCAGGATGTAGATGGCTTCCTGAACGATCTCATTCTCCGGGTATCTCCCGCGGCCCACCTCGCCGCACGCCAGGTGGCCCTCGGCGGGTTCCAGGACCCACCATCCCATCCGGCGCAGTTTCTCGATGTTTTCCTGCGTAATGGGATTGTCGAACATACGCACGTTCATGGCGGGCACCAAAAGCTTCTTTTCCTTTGCGTAGGCAAGACAGATCATCGTGAGCAAATTGTCCGCGATACCGTGTGCGATCTTCGCGATGGTGTTTGCAGTGGCAGGTGCGACGACCAAAACATCAGCCCATCTCGACAGATCGGTGTGCGGTATGAAACCGTCTTTTATGTCGAAGGCATCCTTGTCCGTGTACACCGGACAACTTCCTACGGCGGAAAAAAGATCTTTCGAAACGAGTTTTTCCGCGCTCTGCGTCATGACGATCCTCAGTTCGTGCCCGTCCTTGCGCAGACTGCTGACGAGTCCAACAACCTTGTACAACGCTATGCAACCGGTGACACCAACGAGGATTTTCATAAGATCACTTCACGTTGGGAAGCAGTATGCGCAGGATCTCTTCGTTCTTTATCCTCACGTAGCCCGCCTGGAGTTCCTGGAACGCGATAGAGACGGGGTTGTTGTCCTGAGTTGTGATGTAAGGTTTCGCGTATTCTTTGAGTGCCTCGGCCCTCTTCGCCACCGCTATGGGAATCGCGTACTTGTATGGGATCTTGCTCGACAGTCTGTCGTAATGCAAGATTTGCTTGCTCATTGAGAGTCACCTCCGTCCGAAAAGATTTTGTGCGATCCGAGTCGCTCGATAACCCTTTCAACCTTCAGCTGTTCCGCAACGATTATAGACGTGAGCTGGTCGATCGATTCCTGCAGGTCCACGTTGACTATGAGGTACTGGAACTTCGGGATCTGTTCCAGTTCCTTCTTGGCGTCTTCGAGCCGTTTCATCATATCCTCCTGCCGTTCCGTACCACGCCTCATTAAACGGCGCTTGAGTTCTTCGAAAGAAGGTGGAGCGATGAAAATGAACACCGCATCCTTCACCTTCTTCATCACCGTCATGGCACCCTGCACGTCGATGTCCAGTATGACGTTGACATTGTTCTTCAACTGTTCCTCGACGAACTTGCGCGGTGTGCCGTAGTAATAACCGTGCACCACGGCCCATTCCAAGAATTCATCCTGCTCCATCATGCACTTGAAGGTCCGTTCATCAACGAAAAAATAATCACGCCCATCGACCTCGTTGGGTCTCTTGGGCCTGGTCGTGCACGAAACGGAGAACACCACGTTTTTGACTTTTTTCATAACGCCGTCGATGATCGAAGTCTTGCCCACGCCTGAAGGGCCACTTATCACGTAGAGTACTCCCGCCACAGATCTACCTCACTTTGCTCAAAGTTTCTTCGATCTCTATCATAGACTGTTTGAACCTCTGGGCGATCGTCTCCGGCTGGATCGCGCTGAGTATGATGTGGTTGCTGTCGGTGATGATGATCGCGCGCGTCTTGCGCCCGTACGTGGCGTCGATGAGTTTTCCTTCGTCCTTCGCTTCCTCCTTCAGCCTTTTCAGGGGTGCAGATTCCGGGTTCACTATCGCGATCACACGGTCACCCGAAATGACGTTCCCGAAACCTATGTTGATCAGGCCGTACACACTCTATACCTCCCCGGAATATTTCATTCCAAGTTCTGAACCTGCTCTCTGAACTGAGAAACGAGCAGTTTCCCTCTCAATGCAAGCTCTATCAGCTGCATGTCTTCAGACTTAGAAAGGATCGTGTTCAGCTCTCGAAGCATCTCCTGGGCGAGAAAGTCCAGATGGTTTCCAACCGCTTCGTCACTCCTGAGCAAATCTTTCGCACGCTTCAGATGGGACTCGAGCCTGTCGATCTCCTCGCGCACATCCAGTTTCTGCAGGTTCACCGCCACCAGATTTTCCAGAAGGTTCACGTCAATCTGAGCACCACCCAGCAACTGCTGGATCTGTTCACGGATCTTCTCCCTCACCGATGGCATCGAATTGATGGCGATCTCTCTCAATCTGCGTGTCACCTGGTCCAGCTCGTCCAGAATGGCTCCAAGATGTTTCGAAATCTCTTCGCCCTCCCTGGCCCGTTCAACATCCAACTTTTCGAGGGCTTCTTTTACAACCGTCTCACAGAGTCGCCAGATCTCTTCTTGCTGGGACGGTGGAAGCTCAAACCTCACCAGTTCACGAAATCTGAGCAGATGGTCGAGATTCACGGGCTCCGGAATGCCGAGCCTGGTCACCAGTTCTTCGAAACCGTCGTAGTACACCTTGGCGAGTCCAAAGTCGATCCGCAGTGCCTGCACGGGTGGCGTGAGGAACTCAACGTACAACTTCAACGACACCTTACCTCGCCTGATGCATCCTTGAACGAGCTTAGTCAGCTCAATCTCACGGGAAGAAAAGAACGAAGGAACGCTGACTTCGATGTTGAGATAGCGTGAATTGAAAGTCTTCAGCTCACAATCGATCCTGTATTCGTTGAGTACTTTTTCTACCTTCGCATAGCCTGTCATACTTTTCGGCAAAGGTACCACTTCCTTAAACATTATAGCATTTCTCGGTCAAATAATAACTTGATTCGACCGTTTTTCTTTTCGAATCTCGTTGTTTCTTCAAAAAGCTGCTCCAAATCTAAAGAACGGCTTGAAGTTCTCCCAGGTCCATTGACCGTTGAAATCGTAGGCGACGCCGAACCCCATCACGCCGAGCATCGGAACCGCGATGTCCAGTTCCGGTCCAGCTGTGAGCCTCAGCGTGGGTTGAGCGAGCGTTTCACCCGTTCCTCCAGCATCCACGAACGCCAGCATGTACATGGGCAAGGTCTGAGATTTCAGATCGTACCTCAACTCTCCAGAAGCCAGAATGCCTGCTTTGGCCTTGGTACCATCAACGCCACGTACAGAGTCGATTCCGTAGAAGAGGATCGTTTCCTCGGTCGAACCCGGATTGGTGTACTTATCCAGGAGAACTGCACTCGTGAAGAATCTGAATGCGGCGACGAGCTGTTCGTTCCAGACGGGCATGAACATGCGCACATCGAGCCGGAACTTCCAGTAATCTCTGTCTGCCAGGTCGAACAGACCGGCTTTGTCCAGACCGAAGTAGAGGTACCGACCCTGCGTTGGGAAGATCGGATCACTCCTGGTGTCGTAAGAATAGTTGCCCGAAAGGATGAGCGTGTTCTCCGAGAAATCGGTGTAGGTTCTGTTCTCGTAAGTCACGCCTCCACCGAACGCATGTCCGGCGAACCTGAGCGTGGAAGCGTTGCCTCCAACTTTGAAAATTTGCGTGGAATTCGTCCATTCGTAGCTGAAGAGTGCACCAAGCGTTGCCGGCAATTTGAACGGTTTTCTGATGGAGTAATCGAACTGTATCAACCTGCTCTCAAAACCGAGCTTCAGGGTGGTCGCGAACGTCTGACCATAACCGAAGGGGTTGATCGTCGAGAAAAACAGTTCACCTAAGAACCCTTCGTACCAAGGCCTGTCTTTCACGGGGCTCCAGGAAATTCCACCACTGAGGCTGAACTTCTTGTCTTTCTCTTTGACCTCGACCACGACGTTCACGTCGCGGTTTTCGGGCTTACCCACAGGATAAACCTTCACGGCTTCGAAGAACTGCGTCCTGTTCAATGCTGAGACAGTATCGTAGAAGTCTTTCTGACTGAGCGGTTGACCGGGTTTGAAGGTGACGAGGTCATCGATGACATACGTCTTGGTCCCCTCAAAACCTTTGAACTCGACGTTCACTACGTACTTCTCGATGATTCTGAACTGCAAGGTTTTGTCCTGCTCCTGGACCACAACGTGACACAGAGGATATCCTTTCTCTTTGTAAAGATCTATTATCGCCTGCATCGATCTCAGAACGTCCGAGTTTCTCACCAGCCTGTACTCTCCAACGGACACCACCTTGCGCAATTGCTCAGAGCTTATCAGCTCGTTCCCGGAAAATTCGATCTTTTCGTACACCTTACCTTCGTCCGGTACGTACCTGGGCTGGACCACCTTCACCTTCATGGCCACAGCTTTCTCAGGAACGTTCGGAATTTCGATCTTCTCGAAGTCTATGGAAGTTTCCGGGCCAAAGTAGATGTAGTTCGCGAGCGTGAACAGCACAGAAGAGATGTCGTTCACCGTCGGATAACAGCGCTTTATGTCCTTGATCAGTATTCTCAACAACGAGGGCGTTGTGTAGTAATCCTTAAGCGTGTCGATCTTTATCTGTTTTCTCACCTGAGCGATGTCCAGCCCTTCGGTCTCACCGACGAAATACACGTCCCAGAGAGCGTACGGAACGATGCTGAAAAAGTACGTGTTGTCTTTGAAATCGCCGCTTATTTCAACGAGGAAATAACCAGCCTCGTCAAACTTCTGTTTGATCGCGTTGAGGCTTTCTCTCACCTTTGACATGTTGAGGGCTTTACCTTTTTCGAGCGTAACGACACTGGCAAGGTCTGTCAACTTCACCAGCTCCGGACCTTCCAGGTTCAGCTTCCAGTCTCTGACGATGGGATTCTCCTGGACAACGAACTGGAGGACGAAGCGCCCCTCCGATGCGACCAGTTTCGGTTCCAGGGATGAGAAATAACCCACATCGAAGATCTTCTTTGCGATCTCCGCAATGGCTTCGTCTTTCAACTCCACCTCAAGGTAGTCCTTCACAAGAGGCATCAGCTCTTTCTCCGATACCGTCACCAAGCCGACGAACTTCACGTCCGATATGACGATTGCGTAGATTGTCAATCCGAGGATCAACGAAAGTAGCGAAACGAGGACCCTCTTCATTATGATACCTCCTTCTCAAACAAGTCCTTCTCGAGTTCCTCGAGGACCTCGTAAAGGGACTTGATCACCACCGGCGAAGAAAGATCGCCGAGAACTTCCATCAATTGGGTTGTCGTCAGCGCGTAGCAATCGTCTTTGTAGCATCTTTCTACGCACAATTCTACACCTTCAGGAGTCCCTGTCAGCAAGGTCACCAGACAGCCCACCACGTCGCCGATTTCCTGGCAGTCGATGTGGTCCGTGTTGAAGCACGCTGTCACTCTCGTTCCTTTTCCCTTCTCGCTCTCCAGCTTCACGTATCCCCCCGTGGCCTCCGCCGCCTGTTTCAAAAATGGAAGTCCAAGGCCAACCCTGCGAACCTTTGGATCACGCGTGGTGTAGAAGGGATCGAACACCCTTAAAATTTCTTCCTGTGTCATCCCCACCCCATCGTCTTCGACGGTGAAACAGAATCTGCTGTCGTTCTGGACGATCCTCAGCCTGATCTTTTTGGCTTGTGCCTTGAAGGAGTTCTGAACGATGTCCATCACATGGTCTACGATGGTTCTCAATCCCATATCGTCAGCACCCTGCTTTCGTCAGGGTCGCGTAAGAAATTGAAGAACTGTTCTGCATTTTTCACATCGAGATCGAAGCGCGTGAACCTGCAACCGATCTCGTCGATCCTGTGCGCATCCGAACTGGTCAGCGGGATGTAACCCGCTCTCAGCACTTTCTGCCAGCCGTCCTTCGTCCTGACCTCCGCGAACCTTACCCCATCGTTCGGTGGAAACATTCCAAGCTGGTAAAGCAAACCGAACTGTCTGTCCACATGCGCGTACGCGGGTACACCACCGAAATCGAGGATCAGCTGTACGATCTCTCCGACACTGAGATCAGCAGCGACCAGAAGATACTCTTCCTTGATCGAGAGGAATTCGTCTCTCTCGTTCACTAAAAGCTGATAACCCAGCACTTCAGGATCCAGATGCACCTTTGGAAGATAAGCGTTCAGAACTTCACAGAACTTTCTGGCCTTCCCAACGCTGGAAAAATACGCCAGTACGTGGACTTCCTCTCTCGACGTCACTTCGACACCTGGCAAGAAGATCGTACCACACGTTTTCTCGAAAGCCTCCAGATTTTCACAGCTGTTGTGGTCACATATGGACAGAACGTCGATCTTCTCCTGCTTCGCTTTTGAACAAACTGCACCGGGGACCATCGTTATGTCCGCACACGGTGAAAGACACGAGTGAACGTGTAAATCAGCCCTGATCACGGTTCTATGCCCATCCCATACAACTTTCCAGCGATCTCAAAAGGGCTCTTCTCTGTTCTCAAAAGGCACAGGCCCTCCACCTTCGCCTTTTCAACGGTCTCGTTCGAGAAGTTGTGGCCGTTACAGAGCACGATGGCGCGGATTCCCGTTATGACAGAGACCGCCACAATGTTCACGTGAGATTGCACCGTCACCCATATTGAATCGGGCTTGGCGTGCGCCATCACCTCGCTCAAAAGGTCCCCAACACACCCATGCTTCACTTCGACGTCACAGTTTCCACAGCAGACCTCAAGGCCCAGCGCTTCGACGATGCTCGACACCCTCATTTGTTCCCCTCCCTGTCCCTGCGGAACTCCATCTCGACCACCACCCCCGCACCGACTTTGGAAACAACCATCAGGTTGTCAGAACAACGTTTCATGTTCGTGAAACCCATGCCAGCGCCAAAGCCGAGCTCTCGAACGTAATCCGGTGCGGTAGAATAACCCTCCTTCATCGCCAGTTCGACGTTGTCGATGCCCTTCCCAGTGTCTTCCACGCGTACGAAGATCCGATCGGGCTTAACGAAACAGTATATAACCCCGGTGCTTCCACTGTGTATCACTACGTTGGTTTCGGCTTCGTAAGTGGCGATGGCCACCCTCCTGGCGGTCTCCGGATCGACCCCCTTGGAGAGGAGGAACTGTCTCAGTTTGGAAGCCCCTATGCCGGCGAGATTGATGTCGTAATAATCTATCGGGAAGAAGAAATCGGCTCCGGATTTGTCCAGGCTTTCTCCAGTGATCAAAGACCGTTCGAAGTAATCGGGACTTTCAAGCACTTCTTTCCGCCGCTCGTCATGCAGATACACCAAGCCGAGCCTTGCGAGCAGCGCCATCATCACATCGTTCTTGGTCACTATCCCCACCAGTCTGTTGTTCTCATCCACGACCGGAAAACGACCATAAGAATAACGCTCAAATGTTTCTATGATGTCCTTCAGCGTGTCGGTGACCTTCAGACACACGACTTTCTTCGTCATGTGATCCTGAACCTTCTCGTCTATGTAGCCTCCTTCGAGTGCCTTGATGATGTCTTCGATGCTCACGATGCCAACGACCTTCCTCTCCGAATCCACCACGGGAACACCGGAGATGCGCTTTATTCTCAATATTTCCTTGACCTGTCTGAGCGTTCTGTCCGGATGCACGGAGATGACGTTGGGGTTCATCACTTCAACCACAGGCATGTCGAGGAAAAAACTCTGAACACGATCGAGGACCTTTTCCATCTTTCACACTTCCCAGATGGGTTTGATACCTTTGGCGTAGAGCCTGCCACACGCTTCGAACATGGACATCCTGGTCACAGCCAGCACGATCCCGCTGGACTCAGCCATCTCGATGGTCTCGGCAGGGATAGTTTCCCTCCTGACGATCACCACCGCGGGTATACCTACCACTTCGGCGGTTCTGATGACCTGGGGCGTGCACAGACCGGTGATCAAAATCGCGTCCGGCTTCGCTATTGCGAGGACTTCACTCATCAAATCCGAGGCGGCTGCGCGTTCGAACTGCAGTTGATCAGCCTTTTGAGCGTTGGCCACAACCTTTGCCCTGAGCTCAGACAGAATCTCCGTCAGTTTCATTGAAATCACCCCTTCAACAGATCGCCCCTGTAAGAATGCTTGACGAACGCCTCATAACTCTTCGGACAGATCGCTTTGAAGATCTGCGCGACGGCGAGCGCGTACTGCTGCATCTCCCACTGCGCGTGCGAATCGGCACGAAGCGAGAGAAAATTCATCAAACTCCTGGCGTTGACCGTCCAGATGAACTGGGTGTACAGCGCCGTCGGCAGTACCATGCGCGCGATTTCTTTACGCACACCAGAGTCGACCAGCTCCTGGTAAGTTTTGTAGGAGAATTCGTAAACCTCCTTCATCTTCTCTATGAACCTCTCATCGAGCCTCTCCTTGCTCGGGATGTAAAACTCGTCTTCGTACTCGGTGTAACGGCCGCTGAGTTCGTTGTAGGAAGCGATCCTGTGCCTCATCCACTGCCTGGCAACGAAGATGGGACACTTGACGTGGAACGTGAAGGTGACGTGCTCAAAGGGGGTCTCGTGGTGATTCTTCATCAAGAATTCGATCAGGCGCCTGTCCTGTTCTTCATCGCCCGGCTGTGAAGCGTGGCAGATCCTAGCGGCCCTGACCACCGATGTATCGTCCCCCATGTGATCGATCAGCTCGACGAAACCCTTGTCGAGAACCTTGATGCGCATCATTATTCCTCCTTGTACTTCGTCACGCACGCATAGGCGTTGTGCGCGTGGATGGATTCGAAACTCTCAACCTCGACTTTGTACCAATAGATCCTCTCGTCGGCGTTCAGTTTCAGGGCGATCTCCCTGGCCACGTCCTCCACGAACCTTGGATTGTCGTAAGCCTTCTCTGTGATGAATTTCTCGTCCGGCCTCTTGAGTATAGTATAAATCGGGGCACTCGCCGCCTGTTCTGCGTACTCTATGAGTTCTTCAAACCAGACCAGTTTCTTCGATCTTATGTGGATCCAGACAATCGCCCTCTGGTTGTGCGCGCCTCGCTCGCTTATCTCCTTCGAGCATGGACACAGCGTGAGCACAGGCACACCAACGCTGACGATGAAGTCGTACTTTTCGTGCGTCTTCTGACCCTCGATCCTGCACGTGTAGCTGAGGAAACTCTTCTGGTTTGAAACGGGAGCCTTCTTCAACATGAAATAAGGGAACTCTATCTCAACCCTGGCGGTGGAAGCCTTCAGTTTGCCCCTCAACTCCTCGAGCATCTGTCTGATCAGTTTTGGGTCGATCCCGAGCCTGTATCTGTTCAGAACCTCGACAAACCTGCTCATGTGCGTGCCACGGAAATGCTCGGGAAGATCGACGTACATGTTTATTCTGGCGACAGTGTCCTGATAACCGTTAGTTCTGTCCATTACCGTGATGGGATAGGAAAGATTTCTTATGCCGACTCTCTGCAGATAAACGTTCCTATCATCCCTCTGACTCTGCACGTCCTTCATCGTTCACTCCCCTGTAAGTGACGAAGGATTCTGGCGTTTCCCAGACGGTCACTTCGTACAGCCTCCTCCTTTCGTTCTTCAGCAAAGGTTCGAGCCTGTTCCACACCCACCTGGCTATGTTCTCCGCTGTGGGCTGCGGGATGATCCTGTTCAGATAGCTGTGGTCCAGCAGGGAAAGAACGTGCTGCGCCACGATCTGCTTGAGTTCGACGAAATCGATGATCATGCCCTCTTCGTCGGGTTCTCCGATCAGCGTCACGCGCAGCCTGTAGGTGTGACCGTGCAGACTCTCGCACTTTCCTCTGTATCGCTCCAAATTGTGTGCGGCATCGAACACGAAATCCTTCGAAAGCAGATACACACCTATCACCTTCTCAAAAACAGCGTCGTGAAGAACACTGCTCCCTGCACCAGCACGATGAGAGCGCCGGGGGGGACATCGATCTGGAGGGACAAAAGAAGCCCTGCGACAACGCTGGCTGAAGAAAGCACTGGAGCCAGCAAAAACGCCCTCCTGTAGTCGCTGAGGAGTATCGTTGCGGTTGCAGCCGGGATGATCAGAAACGCCGAGACGAGTATCACACCGACGGTTTGGACGGCAACAACAACGGTGACTGCGAGGATCGCGAGGAAAAGTCTGTACACAAGATCCACTTTTGGATGCATGAGTCTGGCGAAGTCTTCGTCGAACGTGAACTGAACCAGGATGTCCCTGAACAGAAGGTCAAAAATGATGACCGATCCTGTGACGAGCAAAAGGTACAGAAGATCTTGGTTCGTGATGGCCAGAACGTCACCAAAGAGATAAGATATCAAACTCCTCTGCTTCTTCGAGACCGAGAAGAGCACGATTCCAACGGCCATCGTGAGTGAAAAGAGTACCCCGATCGCTGTATCCTCGCCGATATTCTTTTTAGAAACACTACCCAGGACGAGCGAAACGACCACCGACAGAACCAGAGCGCTGAGAAAGCTCGATGTTCCCAGCGTCACACCTATGGCAGCCGCAGCGAAAGCCACGTGTGCGATCGCGTCGCTGTAGAAAGCCATCCTGCGGAACACCACGTGGATCCCCATGATCGCAGTCACGATCGCGGTCAACACGCCAGCCAGAAGGGATTTCTGATAAAGGCTCAAAAAGCTCGTCATTCTTCTTCACCGTGCCTGTGCGTCAGCGGCTTCACGCTGTAGCCGTAGAGTTTGAGCAAGAAATAGTCCATCGGGAGCTTTTCCTCTGGCGAAACGTGGCAAACGAGCTTTCCGTTTATGCAGAATATCTGATCGCTGAAATCCATCGCAAAACCAACATCGTGCGTCACCATCAACACGGTTGTGCCTTCCTCGACGAAAGATTTGAGCAGAGAATAGAACTCGTTCTGACTCTGATAGTCCAGACCTGTGACAGGTTCATCGAGCACGAGCAGTTTCGGACGTGAAACGATAGCTCTGGCGATGAGAATTCTTTGTTGCTGTCCCCCGCTGAGGGTGGAAAAGTTGGCGTGAACGAACTCCTGCATACCGATCTTTTTCAGTGCCCACATGATCAGCTCTTTTTCGTTTTTCTTTTCACGAAGGCCTATCCTCACCACATCGTACACCCGTATGGGGAAAAACCTTCTGAAATTCGCTTTCTGCGGCAGATACCCCACAACGTTTTCTCGAAGGTATTCGTAGTTGGGCTTGCCGAAGATGTAAACACTTCCACGCGTCGGGCTGAGAAGGTTCATGATCGTCTTCACGAGGGTGGTCTTGCCCCCACCGTTGGGTCCCACGATCACGTACAGGCCTTCTTTCTTTATAGAGAAGCTGACGTCTTTGAGGATCTCCTGTCCGTTGAGAACAACCGTCAGGTTCTCCACCCTCAAAGGTTCCAAAATCCCTTTCCTCCCAATTCATTTTATCATCAGGGCTGTGTAAAATAGAGAAGAGGTGATAACGTGGAAACGAACAAACGTTTTGAGCAGATCAAGGAAAGGCAAAAGAGGTTGCAGGAAAACATGGCACGAATAAGGCACAAAATAGCGATCCTGAGCGGTAAAGGTGGTGTCGGAAAGACCACCGTGGCCGTGAACGTTGCGGTCGCGCTGGCTGAGGAAGGCTTCAGAGTGGCGCTGTTGGATCTGGACCTGCATGGACCGAACATACCGAGGATGCTCGGCATCGAAGAAGGTCCATCGGTTCAGGAAGGCATGATCGTGCCCGCTAAGTACGGACCGAACATGGTCGTGCTTTCGATCGGGATGCTGGTCGATCAGGATCAGGCAGTCGCATGGAGGGGACCTTTGAAACACTCCGCGATTCAGCAGTTCCTGTCCGACACGGCATGGGGAGAGCAGGACTTCATGATCTTCGACCTTCCACCCGGGACTGGAGATGAGGCTTTGAGTTTGATGCAGCTCGTCAAGCTCGACGGGGTCGTTCTCGTCACGACTCCACAAAGAGTGGCGCTGGACGACGTAATGCGTGCCGTTCATTTCACCGAAGAGATGGGTCAACAAGTGCTTGGTTTTGTCAACAACATGGCTTACACGATCTGCCCGCACTGTGGGGGCAGGATAGACATCTTTGGCAAAGACTCTTCGAACGTGCTTTCAGAACTCCTCGGCCTGGAATGCCTGGCCACGATACCGCTTGAACCGAAGCTTGCAGAGTTCCTCGATACAGGAAAGAACGCGATAATGCACATGAGAGGCAGTGAGGTAGAGAAAGCGTTCAGACAACTTGTGGCCAGCTTGATCTCGAGGCTTGGAGGTGAAGGAAAATAAACCTGCTCGCAGTCGTTTCCCATTTCGCAACCGACTTTTTCGTCTCGTTTCTGAATCCGCTGGCTCCGTATTTCATGCAGAGGTTCAATGTTGGCGTGAAGGAAATAGCTTTGTTGATAACTTCTGTGAGTTTTTTCTCGTCGATATTCCAGATAGTCTTCGGAATGATCGCTTCGAAGCTCGAAAGCTTGAAGCGTGGATTACTGGTCAGCATGCTCTTAACGATCGGTGCGATGGCGTTCGTGGGATTTTCACCGAGCATCAGTGCGTTACTTCTGCTGTTCTTAGCAGCGTTCTTTGGAAATTCTGCCTTTCATCCCATCGGTGCGGTCATGGCGAGAGGAAGCAGTCCGTATTTTCTTTCGATCTTTGTGGCGGCAGGAACTCTGGGAACAGCGCTCGGGCCAATCTTCGTGACGCAGTATGTCTCACGGTACAGCTTCGAAAAGATGTGGATCGTGTCGCTGATTGCAGCGATTGTTTTCCTGTTTCTGTACCTCAGAGAGCCGGACAGAGGGAACACGAGCAGGGTGAACGATGGTGTAAGTTTCAGAGAGAGCTTGCGAGGCTTGAGCAAGATAAGCGTTCTTTGGTTCATCGTCACGGTCAGGACTCTGATAATCTCACTCTCGAACACTTACGGTCCCATCATAGCCAGTAAGAGGAACCTTCCACTCGTGTTCGGAGGACTGTTGCTCAGCCTGGGAGTCGGGCTCGGTGTCGCGACGACGCTACTCGGTACATGGATGAGCGAAAGGTTCGGCAACCACATCACGAACGTGGTGAGTTTCGGCGGTATGGCGATAGGCGTTCTGATACTCTCGTTTCCCACTCCTCCTATCGGTCTGATCCTCGGTTATTTGCTCGTGAACGGCTGTGGTTATCTCACGATGTCAACGAACGTCGCACACGCTCAGCAGTTGATGCCCGAAAATGCAGCGCTCGCATCTTCAACGGTGATGGGATTCGCCTGGGCCTGCGGCGTGGCGCTCAGGTATCTGCTGATACTCCCACTTGGTGAAAACATAACCGCACAGCTGATTGCGCTTTTCGTGATTTCGACGTTCATGGTACCGATCTCATTGCTCAAGGTTCAAAACGGCAAGGTGTCTCTGGTTGGGAGGCGAACGGTCTGAGAGAGAGGAACATTGCTTTGTACTACACGCTCTTTTACACCGCGATAGTGATGTTTCTGTGGATTGTTTTCAGATCCTTCTTCCAGATCTGCCTGTTCAGCTTCATGCTCTTGATAGTGGTCGACGCCATAGCGAGCGTGTTCAGAAAGGTTCTCAGACTGTCACACAAGAAACTCGCCACGATCCTCGCGCTAGTTCTGTTCTTCTCCCTGTTCGGCTGGGCACTGGTCGAGGTCTTGCCAAGAGCTTTCACACAGTTTGCGGATTTTTACAGCCTGGTGGCAAAGGTGATACGAGAGAAAGCGTGGGAACAGTACTTTGAGACGAAACAGGGCCTCGCAGAACTGCTCAGCGATCTGGCAGACTATTTGCTCCCGTATCTGGATAAACTGGTGGAATTCGTGCTCAAGTGGTTCGCACAGAGAGCCCCAGAATTCATCGTCGTTACCTTTTTCACCATCCTCCTCGGCATTTACGCTTCTTTCTACGCCAGTAGCATAGCGCAGTTCGTTCCAAAGCTGTACCCTCTGAAATGCAGGACCGTGGTGAACGAGTTCTGGGACGACTTCAAGGTCAGCATGAGAAAGTTCATCGCCGTGCTGACTTTCAATGCGCTGATAGTTGGTCTGGGCCTCGGTATGACTTTCTTTTTCATCAGCCCGTCATATGCGCCCCTTATCGGACTGTGGGGGTTCATAACGAACTTCATTCCCATAGTCGGCGTACCTCTCGAGCTGATACCCATCCTTTTGTTCTCGCTCACGTTCGGCTTGAAAACGTTTCTGTTGGTACTCGTGCTCGCGAGCGGACTGCATCTTTTTGTCTTCATTCTGTTCTTCGAGCTGACGAAAAGCTCGATGAGAGTCAATCCTGTCCTGATGATCGTTTCAATCGTGCTCGGCGGAATGATCTTCGGATTTGCGGGCGTTTTCGTTGGAGCACCCATGGCCGCGTTCTTCACGCTCCTCTACAAACATTTCTTGAGGGCACGGTTTGAAGACACATGAAAGTGAAGAGACTGTTCCTTGCGATAGTTTTGCTCGCGGCGAGCGTGTTAGCAACTACGATGGAAGATCTTGAAAGAAGCTGGTCGGATCTGATCCAAAGGATCGTTCGAGAACCAGATTCGGACCAGCTGATAGAGATTGGAAGGAAACTTTCTGCTCAGAAAAGGCTCGCCGAATTTGATCCTGTCAGGGAAGCGGTACTCCGTGAAGATCTAGAAGGATTCGTCCGCGAGCTTTCAGAAACAGAAGAGGTTCGGGAAGATCTTCTGGACGAGTGCTTCGTGCTGTTTCCAAAGTTGAGGGAAGATGTGATGAACTTTGAACGTGGAGACTTTTCGAAGCTGCCGATCGTCTCCGCGCTATGGAAACTCGGTTACAAGCCGAACGTGCACAGAGATTTCGCGAGCTGGCTAGTGCGTTCGTTCCTGAACGATCCGTTCTTGCTCGAATGGAACCTGGTGTTCTTGCTGAGGAATTCTGCCAACAAGCAGGAGATCGCCAGCGCCATCAGGCAGGAATGCGAGAGAATGAAAGACAGAGAAGAGTATTATCCTGCGCTCTACAGGTTGATGGTGCTCGCTGAACAGCTCGACGGGGTCCGCTCACAGTTCCAGAACGAATTGAGCAGGTACATCGAACTCATGACAAGCCTTGAAAGGTTTTCAGCATCGCAGATTCCGGAAGAAGATTACAGAAGGTTCTCACAACTCTTCAACGAGCTGAACCTGAAGAAGGACAATCTCAAGGTGCTGCTCGATCAGATCGCCAGAAGATCCAACATCGACGTCACGGTTAAGCGTTCGGTTCGGTGGTTCGAAAAGATCCAGCCGCGTTCGATCCTGTTGTTGATCTGCCTGTGTGTCTCAGCGTTGTTTTTCATGCCGAGGAGGTTGAAGATAAAACTGTTTGCGTTTCTTAGAGCGTACGGGCTCGCAATAAAACTGTGCCGAAAAGAACTGGAAAAGAATCCAACAGACGTGAACCTGAGGACACAGCTCGCCATGCTCTACGAACGCGTCGGAGAGAACGAAAAAGCCCTTGAGGAGTATAGACTCATCCGCGATCTATCACGAATGATCAGGAAAGATCGGACCCTTCCACGCGCCTGACACTGGAGGACACTTTCTGCGCGGTCCTCTCCCAGGCACCGGACATGTAAAAGAGCAGTTTCATAACACTCCGAAAGCTCATATCACTCATCATACCCATCCAGGCTCCGAGCAGACCCAGCCCTAACTTCACGGAGAAAAGGTAAGCCAAGGGTAATCTCACTGCCCACATCGCAATCGCAGAAACGATCATGCTGAAGGTTGTGTTCCCCGTGGCTCTGAGCACACCGTTCATGCTCGATTCGAGTGCGAGAAAGATCTGAAACAGTCCCACTAGCCGGACGGGAATCTTCGCGATCTCGACGATTTCAACCTGGTTCGTGAAAAGTCTTATCATGATCTCTGGAAACAGGAATATGAACGCCCCGGCAGAAACCTGTATGAGTGCTGCGAGCAAGAAACCCTGTCTGGCCACCGTGGAAACCTTCTCGAGCTCGCGCCTGCCGTTGTACTGACCGGCAAGCGTTGTTACGGCCACGGAGATACCCCATCCTGGCATGAAGGAGAGAGATTCGATGTTTATTCCAATCCTGTGGCCCGCATAGGCCATCGGACCGGAGACCAGCAGTATGCTTGCGAAGACCAGCAGACCACAAGAGAACATGAAGTTCTCACCCGCAGCAGGCAATCCCACACGAACGATGTCTCGAAGATCCTCAAGACTCGGCTTTATAGCTTTTCTGATCCTTTCGCTCAGATACGGATTCTTCGAAACCGCCACGAACAGCACCAGCACGCCGACGAACCTTGAGACAACGGTGGCGAACGCCGCTCCAAAGACTTCCATCCTCGGAAAACCGAACTTTCCAAAGATCATGGCATAATCGAGAAAGATGTTCAATAGATTCGCAAGACCAGTTGCAAACATGGGAGTTTTTGTGTCACCGGACCCCCTCAGTGCGGCGCCCAGCACCGCCATGAGCGACATGCTACTCATACCGAGTAGAATGGTCTTCAGATACGTGACAGCGTGCTGGAGAACCGTTTCGTCAACATGACCGAAGATCTTCAGAAAGTTGCGAGAGAAAGGTGCAAGGATTGCAAGTACCGCAGACCAGAGCAGGCAGAGAAGAACTCCGTTCCACAACGAACGGCTGGCCTTGCGCCTGTTGTTCACACCTGTAGCGTTCGAAACGATCACGTTGACACCTACAGACGCCGCAACGATAACGACTTGAAAGACGAAGATCAGCTGGTTCGCCAGACCTGCCCCGCTCATGGCCTGCCAGGAGAGATGACCCAGGAAGGCCGTGTCGGCCATTCCGAATAGCATCTGCAGAGAATTTTCTGCCATCGATGGCAGCGCCAGTTTCAGAAGGTTTCCTGAGATCTTCTTGAGCTCAATTTTGCTCACGGAGTGTTTCAAAAGCGAGTACTTCAAGGTCTTCACCGAACAAGTCATACCAGAATTGGTTTGCCAAAAATTGGTTCGTACAGTTAACTTTTTGCGACACGGATTCTGTTATACTGGATTGATGCCATGGGAGGCTATTACAGCGTAAGGGACCAGACTTTGAAGTTGAACTGTGAAATAGACGGTCAGCGTGTGCTGATCATCAACAGCGGGGCGGAGGACGTGTTCACGAAGTTTCTCTTAGACCGCGCCGTCTTCGTGACGACCGACGAAGAATTCTTGAAACTTGCTGACCCGAGGTCGATCAGGCTGGTGATGAGCCCAACGAAGCTTTCCTTTGCCCCGGAAACCTTCGACACCGTGATTCTCTTTTTCACGTTCTTTTATCTGCCAAAACACGAAGCGATCATCGAGAACGTGAACCGCGTTTTGAAAAAGTGGGGGAAACTCTACATATGGGATGTGGCGATACCAAAAAAGATGGCGCACAAGAGTTTCTTCGTAGTCCCGCTGCTGATAGACACCGGTCACGAACTGATCAGAACGGTTCACGTGACCAAATGGCGAAGGGAACAGCCAAGCGGATTGGTCAAAAAGATCGCCAGAGAGAGAGGCTTCAAGGTGATGAAAGAAGAAACCTACGACCAAACCTTCTACCTCGAACTCGTGAAGATCGCCCCGCTGAGACCACAAACCTCCTGATCTCACATCGAAGCGAGCTTTATGAGCCTTTCGATCGTTTCCTCGAAAGTTGGTTTCTCGTCGATGTCCTGCCTGAGAAACGCGTCGATCTGGCCCTTCATCTTTATGGCCTTGTCTATCAGCTCGTTCGAGCCGGGCCTGTACGCACCGACGTCGATCAGATCTTTGGCTTCCTGATAGGCAGCCATCAAACTTCTCAACGTCCTGCTGGCGTTCAGATGCTCTTCACTCACGATGTCTATCATGAGCCTGCTTATGCTCGCCAGCACGTCGATCGCCGGATAATGGTTCAGCTCGGCGAGCCTCCTGGACAGCACGATGTGACCATCCACGATGCTCCTCACCGTGTCGGAGATGGGCTCGTTGAAATCGTCAGCTTCCACCAAGACGGTGTATATGCCGGTGATGCTTCCCTTGTCCGAATTCCCCGCCCTTTCCAGAATGCTGGGAAGTCCTGCGAACACACTCGGTGTGTAGCCTCTGGTGGTGGGAGGCTCTCCAATGGCCAGGCCGATCTCTCGTTGTGCCATCGCCCAGCGGGTGAGTGAATCGACCATGAGAAGAACGTTGTAGCCTAAGTCCCTGAAGAATTCTGCGATGCTGGTCGCTGTGTAGAGCGCCTTGACCCTCATCAACGCCGGTTGATCTGAGGTTGAAACCACGACAACGGAACGTTTGAGCCCGTCCCTGAGGTCCTTTTCTATGAATTCCCTCACTTCTCTTCCACGCTCACCTATCAGGGCTATGACGTTGACATCGGCAACCGTGTTTCTCGCGATCATACCAAGCAGCGTGCTTTTTCCAACACCGCTACCGGCGAAGATGCCTATCCTCTGGCCCTTCCCGATCGTTATGAAACCGTCGATCGCCCGAACCCCGACGGGAATGGGCTCTGTGATGCGCATTCTTTTGAGTGGATGTGGGGCCGTTCTGACGAGAGGATACCTTTTCGAGGTAAGCAAGAGTTTACCATCGATCGGACGGCCGAGACCGTCCAGGACCCTACCGAGCATGTCCTCCCCTACGGCAACATCGAGCTGTCTTCCTGTTCCGAAGACCAGCGTGCCGTGCTTTGCACCAGAGATGTCCTCGAGCGGCATCAAAAGCACACGGCCGTCTTTGAACCCGACGACTTCACAGAGAGCCCTTTTCGAATCGAGGTTCACCTCGCAAACTTCTCCAAGGGACGCGTCCGGTCCGATGGATTCGACCGTCAACCCCACGATCCTGGTGATCTTGCCGTTGTACTTCGGGAATTCAAGATCGTTCAGTTTCTCCCTGAACCGTTTGAGAAACTCCTTCGGTTCCGCCAGGGCCGAAGACCTCCTCTATCAGCTTCTCGATCAGGCTGGTGGCAGTCCTCGCGGTTCCGTCGAGCACACCTATGTCGGTCTCGACGAGCACCTCTCCCGGTTTCAGAGAAGAAGATTTCACCACGTCGAAACCCAGAGCCTTGCACTGTTCGACGATCTCTGGGAAGTCCTTCATATCCTGCTCGCTGAGCATCACCCTCGCGTTTTTGACCTCAGACAGTTTCGCAAAGACCTTTCTCATCTTCTCGCGAAAATCCGTCTCATCGATCACCCTGAAGGCGATCTTCTCTATGAGAACTCTCAGTACACCCAGCATCTCTTCGAAGATCTCATCTTTTTTCTGTTCGAACTGCTTTTGGAAGTTCGACACAAGAACTGCGAGGCGCTGTGAGTTCTCCGAAACGCGCTTTTTGAATTGCTGTCTTTCGAGCTCGATCTCCTGAAGCATTTTTTGCTGTTTCTCTTTCGCCTCGTTCAAAATCTTTGAAGCTTCTGCCTGCGCCTGTCGCAAGATTTCGCTGGCCCTCGCTTCAGCCTCTCCAACGATCTTCTTTGCGACGCTGGGATCGAAACGTGGATCGTCACTCTTCTGCTTTTCCTTCTTCCCCACGATGCAGGGTGCATCTATGAGGAGCTGCTTTTTCTTGATGATCATACGATCAATTCCTCGCCTCCACCGCGTGCGATGATGATCTCGCCGGCCTCTTCGAGCCTTCTGATGACGTTTATGATCTTCTGCTGTGCTTCCTCAACGTCTTTCAACCTCACAGGGCCCATGTATTCGAGCTCGTCCTGGAGCAACTGTGCGGCGCGCTTGGAGATGTTCTTGAAAATCTTCTGCTTCACTTCTTCGGAAGCACCCTTGAGCGCGAGAGCCAGATCGCGCGTTTCGATTTCTCTGAGTACGATCTGGACCGATCTGTCGTCCAGCTTGACGATGTCTTCGAACACAAACATCCTCCTGCGGATTTCTTCAGCGAGCTCGGGTGAATCGTAGGAAAGCTTTTCCATGATCTTTCGCTCGGAAGATCTGTCTAAGCTGTTCATGATCTCCGCCGCCGTGTCCACACCACCCACCTGGCTGAACGTCTGCATGACGAATCCAGACAGTTTGCGTTCAAGGTTCTTTTCGATGTCCCTGATCACATCAGGGGAAGTGCGTTCCAGCAGGGCGATCCTCTTCACCACTTCGACCTGCAGATCTTCCGGGAGAGCCGAGAGGATCCTTCCTGCAAGCTGTGGCTCCAGATAGCTCAGTATCACCGCGATGGTTTGCGGATGCTCGTTCTGCAAAAAGTTCACAAGCTGTAACGGATCCGCCTGTCTCAGGAAGTCAAACGGCTTCACCTGAAGGTTCGAGACGAGCCGCTCGATGATCCTCATAGCCTTCTCCGGTCCGAACGCTTTTTGGAGCACCTCTTTTGCGTACTCTATGCCACCCTGGGAGATCATCTCCCTCGCACGTGCGAGGTCCTGAAATTCACTCAGTACTTGCTTTTTCTCTTCGTCCGTGATCTTACCGAGGTTCGCTATTTCTATGGTCAACTGCTCCACATCGGATTCGTCCAGGTGCTTGAGCACCGAGGCTGCCTTTTCTGGCCCGAGCATGACCAGGAGGATCGCGGCCTTCCTCTTACCCGTGAGCTGTTTCTTCTCGGGCATCTCAGGTCCCTCTCTCAGCCAGCCAGAGCTTTATGATGCTTGCGACCTCTGCAGGATCCTGTTTGAACACCTTTTCCAGATTCTCACGCAGTTCCAGCATGGCTTTCTCCTCTGGAGAAACTGCCACTTCTTTCACCTTCTCTTCTTCGAACATCCGTTTCAGCTCTTCTTCCATTCTCACCTTTCTCGCCTCAAGAACCTTCCTCGCCTTGATACGCCTGACCTGCAGGATGATCAAATACACCAGCATAAACGACAAACCCGCGAGCAGGACGAGACCCACCATCATCGTCGTGTACCTTCTGCGTCGCTCCATTTCCAGCTGGCTCTTCCTGAGCTCCTCTTCCACGCTCCTGTCGAACGGAAGGAACGCCACGGACACCGATAAACTCTGGTCCGTAGCGCTGGCACCTATACCTTTCTCGATCAGGTCCGAAACGATCTTGGCCCACCTGTTCATTTCAGCCTCGTTGAAACCGTTGAAAATCGTCGATGAAGCATCGATGATCACCGAAAGGGATATGGAGCGTATCTCGCCTTCCCTGTTCTGCACAAGGTTTTCGACTATCGAGCTCAACTCGTAATTCGTGATCGTCCTGCTCCTCTCGTACGTGGACGTTCCCTGCTGGGTGAGGCTTGGGTAGGTGGGAGGAATGTTCGATTCTGTACCCACCGGGCCACCCGCCGGTGGCATGTTCACGCTCTTTTCAGTCTCCTGCTCCTGACTCCTGATCAAACCACCCTGTCTGCCAATCGGCTCGTACCTTGTGACCTGTCGCTCGATCTTCTCCCAGTCCAGTTTTACGTTCGGAATCACTTCGACTCTGCCAACCCCGAACACGGCTTCCAGCGTCTGCTTGACTTTTCTCGCGTAATAGCTTTCAAGGTTCATTTTCAATTCAGCCCTGTCTGCGGCGACGAGCATCTCCGCCGAGGTCGTAACTCTATCGCTCAGCACGCGGGAGTACTGATCGATCACGCGCACATTTTCGAGCTTGAGCCCTTCGACCGCGCCCGCGACCAGCTGCATGATTCCCTTGATCTGCTGCTGGGTCAGGTCCTTCCCCGGTTCCAGAACCACGAGCACCGACGCCCTTGGTTCTGTCATCTCCCCGCGCACGTAGTAGGTGTACTTCGGAAGCGTCAAATGGACACGTGCGCTCTTCACCCCGGAGATCGTCATGATGCTCCTTTCCAGTTCTCCCTGCAGGGCTATCTGGTAACGAACCTGTCTGTCGAAGCTGGTCGCACCGAGG
Source organism: Thermotoga sp. Ku-13t (assembly GCF_011057685.1). Taxonomy (NCBI): domain Bacteria; kingdom Thermotogati; phylum Thermotogota; class Thermotogae; order Thermotogales; family Thermotogaceae; genus Thermotoga; species Thermotoga sp. Ku-13t. Next base: position 597,861 of record NZ_LNFY01000001.1, read on the forward strand.
CTCTGCTGGTCCAGAATCTCAAAACCTCTCGTCGCCGGTCCCAGGATGCCCGCTGAGGCGAGTCTCATGCGAAGTTCATACACGTTGTACTTCTTGGAAACCAAAATCCTGCCAGGCTCGACCCTGTACTTGATGCCCATGGCGTCAAGCTGCTGGACTATGTAACCTGCCTGTTCTTCGGACAGGCCACTCACCAGTGGTACATAACCAGGAGCGGCGAGAAGAACTGTCATGATCACGATGACGACGAGGATAGAAACGATGATGCCTCCGAACAGAACCTTGCTCGCCGTCGGCAGGGCCTTCCACTTTTCGAGGAGCCTATTGATGAACTCCCTGACCCTCTTGAAAAATTCCAGAAGGCTCACTCCTTCGTCTTACTTATTTTACCATCACGCGATCACCGAGGTTCAAAACCGCCACCCATGGTTCTGAAACACGTTCGTAATGATTTACACCTCAAAAGCCTTTACAATTGATGGGAGATCTTCAAGGGTGTAAAATGGAACTGGAGTGAGTGCGTTGGACTGGACGATAAGCGTTGAAGACGTTCTGCTCAAAAGAAGGCTGATCCTGAACGGCATCTTCGAAGCAGAGTACATAGACGCACCGAACGCGCGCTGCAGAATCGTCGAACCGATTCAGGTGAAGATCGTCGTGGTCGCCGCCCGTGACGGTATAGCGGTCGGTGGCTATGTGAGGACGGTCATTGAGCATCCGTGCGACAGGTGTTTGAAACCCGTGCTTCTTCCGATCAACGGCACCATTGAAGCGCTGTACAAGCCAATCTCGGAGATGCCAACGAGCGAAGAAGAGGAGTTGAACTCGCTCAGGAACGTGCTATACTACGATTCGGACCAGATAGATCTGACGGACAGAATCGTCGAAGCGATCGTGGTCGATATACCGATGAAGGTGCTCTGCAGCGAGAACTGTAAAGGACTCTGTCCTTATTGCGGTGTCGATCTGAACGAAGAGGAAAACCACAGATGTGTTGAGAAGGATTTCGATCCGAGATGGAAAAAACTCTTCCTCGTGAAGCAGAACCTGACGAAGGAGGGCTGAACCGTGGCGAACCCAAAACAGAAGAGATCGAGATCGAGGACTCACATGAAGAGAGCAAAGATCTACAGAGCAATACGCGTTCCGATGGCCGTATGCCCGAACTGTGGACAGCCCAAGTTGCCCCACAGGGTTTGCCTGCACTGTGGTTACTACAACGGCAGACAGATCCTCGAGATAGCGGAGTGAGGCATGCCGAGGATAGGTCTTGACGTCATGGGAGGCGACAGGGCGCCCGTCGAAATCGTTGAGGGCGCCAGGTTGTTCCTTGCAGACAAAAAATGCGAGCTCGTCCTGATCGGAACGAAGGAAGCGTTGAGTGGCATAGATGAAGTAGAAAAGGTTGAAGTGAGCGATTTTCTTCCCATGGGCGTCAAGCCGACCGAAGTTGTCCGCCGGAAAAGTTCTTCCATGTACGTGGGGCTCCAGCTTTTGAAGGAAAAGAGGATCGATGCCTTCGTCAGCGCCGGAAACACCGGCGCTTTGCTTGCTGGTGCGACACTCATAGTTGGTAGGCTCGAGGCCGTCGACAGGCCCGCACTCGCGATTCCCGTTCCCTCACTCAACGGTTTCACCGTCCTCATAGACGCAGGCGCGAACGTCAGAGTGAGGCCTGAGCACATCCTGGATTTTGCGATCATGGGCGTCGCGTACGCGAGGGTGCTGGGAAAGGAGAATCCGAAGGTCGGGCTGCTCAACGTCGGTGAGGAAGAAACTAAGGGTGATGAAACAACGAAAGAAGCGTTCCAGCTTTTAAAGGATCACCTTCCTGAGAATTTCTCTGGTAACGTTGAGGGGCACGACATAAACACTGGAAAAGTTGACGTGGTCGTGTGCGACGGCTTTTCCGGAAACGTGGCCATGAAAACGATGGAAGGCACCGCGAAATTGATCGTCACGACGCTGAAGAACGAGATAAAAAAAGCAGGTCTGTTTGAAAAACTCGGTGCACTGATGCTCTCAAAGACTCTGCGAAAGATGATGGAAAGACTCGATCCGAGAACTTACGGTGGGGGGTTCATTCTCGGTGTGAAAGGTCTGGTAGTGAAAGCGCACGGTTCTTCGGACAGAAAAGCGATAAGAAACGCTCTGGAGGTCGCGCTGAAAGGAGTGCAGATGGACCTGGTTGAGAAGATCGCCGGAGGGGTCGCACGTGTGCGGAATAGTAGGGCTGGTGGGTGAGGTCACTGTTTCAGATCTTGTGGAAGCTCTTGAGAGGCTCGAATACAGGGGCTACGATTCGGCTGGCGTTGCCTTTCTTCGAAACTCAGACCTTCACATAGAGAAGAACAAGGGCAAGGTGGAGGTTCTCAAGGGAAAACTCTCGCAGCTTCTTGGTGAGAGGATCCCGATCGGTATCGCACACACGCGCTGGGCGACGCACGGAGAACCGAACGATATCAACGCGCACCCTCACACGGACTGCCATTCTAGACTCTGCGTTGTGCACAACGGAATCATAGAGAACTTCAAAGAGCTTCGAAGGAGGCTCGAAGAAGTTGGCCACAGATTCGTCTCTGATACCGACACGGAAGTGATTCCGCATTTGATCGAAGAATACTACACGTCGGACCTGGTTGAGGCAGTCCGAAAGGCGGTGAAACTGCTCGAAGGAAGCTTCGCCATAGCAGTGATGCACGTGGACCATCCAGACCTCATAGTGGGCGCGCGGAAAGGTTCTCCACTGATCCTGACGGTCGGGGAAAAGGTTGCAGGTGTCGCTTCGGACGTGACACCCCTGTTGAAGTACTCCAGAGACATGGTGTTCTTAGAGGATGGAGACATCTTCTGGGTGAGCAACCGCGGATTTGAGATCTTCGACGTGATGGGGCGGAAAAAGGATCGAAAAAAGTTGAGGGTGGAGTGGTCCTACGAAACGGCACAGAAGTCTGGTTACAAGCATTACATGCTCAAAGAGATCTTCGAGGAACCTTCCGCAGTTGCGGCGACCCTCTCTGGAAGGATCAAGAACAGCAGGGTGAACCTGCCAGAGATAGAAGAACTACACGAAACGCTAAAGAATTCGAACGTTTTGAAAGTGGTGGCGTGTGGTACCAGCAGTTATGCGTCGCTCTCATTCAAATATTTTCTTGAGAATCTGTGCGATATCAGCGTGGATGTGGAAGTCTCTTCGGAGTTCAGATACAAAAGGCCAAACTTCAACGAAGACACGATCCTGATCGCCGTTTCTCAGTCGGGAGAGACCGCGGACACGCTCGAATCTGTGAGGCTGGCACGTTCCAGAAGAGCGAAGATTCTGGCAATCACGAACGTCGTTGGCTCAACGTTGATGAGAGAATCCGACTTCACGCTTCTGTTGAACGCTGGGCCAGAAATCAGCGTCGCCGCGACGAAGAGTTATGTGACACAGCTTGTGCTTTTGTATCTGCTCGGATTGAAGATCGTTGAACTCAAAGGTGAATGGAATGAAAACACTGCAAGGATCCTCGACGGTCTTTTGAGGCTCCCGGAAGTGCTGGACGCGACGCTCAGCAGGGCCGAGCAGATAAGGGAAGTGGCCCTGAAGTACAAAGATTTTCAACACTTCATGTACATAGGAAGAGGCATTGGTTATCCCACGGCACTCGAAGGCGCATTGAAACTGAAAGAGATCAGCTACATCCATGCGACTGCTTATGCTGCTGGCGAACTGAAACACGGACCGATAGCGCTTCTCGGACCGGATTTTCCGGTTTTCGCGATTTCACCGCGCGATGCTCTGTACAACAAGGTGAAGAACAACATGATAGAGTGCAAGGCGCGAAAAGCAAAACTGATCGCACTCACCAGCGACGATTGCGAAGACGTGAGCGAGATCGCCGACGACGTGCTGAGTGTGAACACCTACCATGAACAGCTCTATCCTGTGCTGATGGCTCCAGTGATCCAGCTGTTCGCCTACTACATAGCGGACAGTCTGGGACACGATCCCGACAAACCAAGGAATCTGGCGAAGAGTGTGACCGTGGAGTGATGCCATGGAACTTTTGAAGAAGCTGTTTGACCTGCTGAACGAGAAAGAAGCGATCAACCCCGTGGTGCTCGATATGAGAAAAACTCCGATGCCCACAGATTTCTTCGTGATCGCCACGGCAAACTCCCAAACGCACATGAACACACTCAGAGATGCCGTGGTCGAGTTTTTTCTGCTCAACAACCACTCGCTGATCTACTATGACAAGGGTGAAGGTTACGACTGGCTGCTGATAGATGCGGGAGACATCGTCGTCCACGTGTTCACGGCACGCGGGAGGGAATTTTACGATCTCGAAGGGCTCTGGAACGATGCGGCCAAGCTCTTTCAAGCTTGACCGCTGCAACCAAGGACGTTCCTCATCTTGTGCTTCACAAGCTGTTTTATTGCCTCACGCGCTGGTCCCAGATACTTCCTCGGGTCGAACTCCTCAGGATGCTGTGCGAAGACTTCTCTGATCGTCGCGGTCATCGCAAGCCTCAGGTCGGTATCTATGTTCACCTTGCAGATGCCCATCGTGGTGGCCTTTCGGATCATCTCCTCCGGTACACCTTGGGCACCCTCGATCTTTCCGCCGTACTTGTTCACTTTCTCTACGAACTCCGGAAGGACGCTGGAAGCCCCGTGGAGCACTAATGGAAAGCCGGGTAATCTGCTGGCGATCTCTCTGAGTCTGTCGAAATCGAGCCTGGGTTCCCCTTTGAACTTGTACGCACCATGACTCGTTCCGATCGCTATCGCGAGCGAATCGACGTTCGTCCTTTCAACGAACTCCACCGCCTTGTCTGGATCGGTCATGGAAGCCTCCCTTTCGCTCACCACGACGTGCTCTTCAACACCGACGAGTCTTCCCAGTTCTCCTTCTACCACGACACCGCGCGCGTGCGCGTAATCGACGACCTGCTTCGTGAGCTTGACGTTCTCCTCGAAAGGAAGGTGCGAACCATCGATCATGACCGAAGTGAAAAAGCCAGTGTCTATGACGGCCTTGCACAGTTCGAAAGAATCTCCATGATCCAGATGGACACAGATGGGAATGTCGGGCGCATCTTCTAAAGCGGCCTGGATCAGCTTGATCAGATAAACCTGCTTGGCGTACTTGCGCGCACCTGCGGAGATCTGAAGTATCACGGGGGCTCTCTCTTCTTTCGCGGCTTCAATGACACCCTGAAGGATTTCCATATTGTTGACGTTGAACGCACCTATGGCGTACTTGCCGTAGGCTTTTTGAAACATTTCTTTCGAACTGACGAGCGGCATAGGCAGACCTCCCAGTATTGGTGTATGGGTTCTGGCGGAGGCGGTGGGATTCGAACCCACAAGGGGGCTTCGCCCCCACCGGTTTTCAAGACCGGCTCCTTAGCCAGTTCGGACACGCCTCCAGCTCATATTATACTCGCAGTTGGAACTTTGAAAAGGAGGGAAAAAGATGACAGTCCTCGGGCTGGACGGAGGCGGAACGAGTCTGAAGGCCACGGTCGCGAAGGATGGCCGTGTGATGAAGAGAAAAAGCTTCGAAAAAGGCGTGAACACATGCGCGGTGAGCGCTGAAGAATTAGAAAAAGTGATCAAGGATGTCAGAGGCTGGTCTGGGCCCGTAGACGAGATCAGAGCTGGCTTTTCGGGCGCGGGCGATCCTGAAAGAAGGACGGTTCTTGAAAATATTCTGGAGAAAGTCTTTCCGAAGGCCAAGCGCATCGTCATGTCGGACGCTGAAGCTGTTCTGGCGTGTTGCTACGATGGTAAGCCGATCGTTGTGGCGATCGCAGGCACCGGTTCGATCGTGGTCGGCGTGGACGAGACGGGCAGATTCGTGCGTGCCGGTGGCTGGGGACATCTGTTTGACGACGAGGCGAGTGCGTTCAGCATAGTGAAAAGCCTCATCTCAGAAGCGCTGCTCCACGTGGATGGCCTTGCGGGGCACGATCCGGTCTTCTACGAACTCTTGAACTACTTCAACTTTGACAGACTCGAACAACTCGCCAACCTGCAGAGACTCACCGACTTCAAAGAAAAGATCGCTTCGTTCGCCAGAGTGATGCCGAACACACCTCTGGTTAAAAGGATCATCAAGACAGAGCTGAAGCTCTTCACGGACAGAGTCCGTCAGGTCCTGGCGGTCACGAACGCTTCGAAAGTTTTCGGCTTCGGTGGCATGTTTCAGAACGAAGAATACAGAAAGACCTTCTGTTCACTTTTGAAGGACGTGGAATTCGAGCTGTTGAAACTGAACGTCGACGAAGCACTGGCAACGAAAAGCGAGCTCAGAGTGGAGTTCAGATAAGCAGGGGTTGAAATTCTTTCACATCATCGCAATATCTTTCGCATCGCTCTTCCTGCCGCCTTCCAGGCGGCTCTGCGTGCGAGTCGCTTCGCCACGGCCCTGGGACCTCTCCTCACAGCCTGGACGTCACCGATGAGCCGCGCCAGCGCGTAGAAAAAGCTTCGAAAGCCTGATAAAAAGTTTCTCTGCCGGCGCGCCATCTTTCCATTCCCCTGAGGTAACAATACAAAAAATTGGTCGGGGCGACTGGACTTGAACCAGCGACCTCCTGCTCCCAAGGCAGGCGCGCTAGCCGTCTGCGCTACGCCCCGACCACGGTAACTATGATACCATCAAACGATCTCTCTTTCAAGACATGAAGTTCACAGGGCGTAACCTAGTCCCGTCATTTTCTTCAGGTCTAAATGTTTCAAGATCTGTTCGATGTTCATGCCGTGTTCCGAGGCGAGGATCTCGAGTGTTTTCACCACGTCCCAGCCTGCTTGTTTCACGGCTCTGGAGACATCCTCGTATCCGAAGAGCTTTATCAGAGGCGTGAGATTTGAAACTGACTTGAGCAAGTTCTCTTCGCACCGTTTCTGGTTGGCTTCTATCTTCACAACGTACTTTGCAAGGGCACTACATGCGTTGCTCAGCAAAGTAAAGGATTTCAGTGTCGTGTGCACGATCAAAGGAGCAAACTGGTTGAGTTCGAGATTCCCCAGGGCGCACGCGTGGTTCAGAATCGCATCGTGACCGAAGACGATATGACACAACTGCATCACGTACTCTGGCACTACAGGGTTCACCTTGCCTGGCATGATGGAACTGCCCGCTTGAACTGCGGGAAGGATGATTTCACCGATCGCCGTGTTCGGCCCGCTGCCGAGTAATCTGATGTCGTTAGAGATCTTGTAGAGGTTCACCGCCAGGGACTTCAGCAAGCCGTGCACCTCGGCAAAGACGTCCCAGTTCTGTGTGGCATCGATGAGATTCTCCGCTTTCGCTATCTTGACCTGTGTTACTTCGCGCACCTTCTCGACGATCTTCAACACGAAGTCTTTTGGTGCGCCGATCCCTGTTCCTATAGCCGTGCCACCTATGTTGACACTTCTGATCCTTTCTTCGACCTTGTGCAGACGCCATCTGTCACGGGCGAGCGCGTCTGCGAACGCTCCGAACTCTTGACCCAGCATGATGGGAGGCCCATCCATGAGCTCGGTCCTGCCTGGCTTTCTGACCGCGTAGAACTCTTTCTCTTTCTGCTGAATCTTCTCCTGTAGCTCTATCACTGCTTCGATCAGTTTCCTGAGCTTGACGATCACAGCTATCTTCGCACTCGTTGGGAATGTGTCGTTCGTGGACTGATGCAGATTCACATGGTTCACAGGGTCGACCAGATAATCTCCTTTTCTGCCTCCGAGTAGCTCGCTCGCTCTGTTCGCTATGACTTCGTTGATGTTCATGTTCAGCGATGTTCCAGCCCCACCACACAGTGGATCCACCACGATGTGTTCTTTCAGCCATTGCCATTCGTTGCAGGCTTGAACGATAGCGTGTCCGATCCTCTCGTCCAGATAACCAAGTTCCACGTTCAAAAGCGCACACGCCTTTTTCACCATGAAGTAAGCCCAGACAAAAGTTTCATCGAGTTTTTCATTCGTGGATGGAAAGTTGAGCAACGCGCGCTTGGTGTGCGCACCATAGTAGGCATCATCCTCCACTTCTATCTGTCCGAGGTAGTCTTTTTCGAGTCTCACACGATCACTTCCCTCAGGAACGGGCGGATGGCCCGTTCAAGTACCCCATGCAAATACGATATTGTCACGCCATAGTTGGTCATAGGAATACCGAGCCTTTTTGCCATTCTGACTCTCCTCATCATCGCGGCGCGGTTCAGCACGCACCCACCGCAATGGATGATGAGTTTGGCTCCCTCTATTTCCTCCAGCTCGGGGAAATCCTTGCCCGCCACGATTTTGAAGTTGAGCTGTGCTCCCGTGTGATTGACGAGCCAGCGGGGTATCTTCACCCTGCCTATGTCTTCCGTCAAGGGTCTGTGCGTGCAGCCCTCCATGATCAGGACAGTATCGCCATCGGAGAGCTGTTCGATCTTTTTAACGCTCTCCACAAAGTACTGAAGGTCTCCCCTGTAGCGAGATTCCACTATTGAAAAGGTCGTGAGCTCGACATCTTCCGGAACGTCTGAAATAACTTTCATCACGACCTGAGAATCCGTGATCACAAGTTTTGGCTTCATACCTATGTTCTCCAAGGTGTATCTGAGCTCCCTCTCTTTCACCACCAGGGCTATGGCCTCCCTGTCGAGAACTTCTCTTATCGCGTGCACCTGTGGCATGATCAACCTGCCCTTGGGTGCCCCTAGGTCTATGGGCACGACCAGCACGACCAAGTCTCCACCTTCAATCAGGTCACCGAGATAGGGTATTTCGTCATCGCTAGGGATGATCTCGGAGAGAATTTTTCCGATATTCTCAAACCCTTCTTTCCTGATTGACGAAACTGCGACCGTTTTCACCCCATACCGCTCCTGATAAAACTTCATCAGCTGGGTCGCTTTGTCTTTCAAAAGATCCGTCTTGTTCACCACCACGATGAACGGTATATCCATCTCCCTGAACAGATCAGCCACGTCGTCCTCGTAAGGCGTTGGAAAGTCATCACTGATCAGGATACCGCAGTCGGCCCTGTAGAACACCCTTCGGGCTCTCTCGACGCGCAGTCTGCCAAGCTCACCAACGTCGTCCAGTCCTGGAGTGTCGACGAGTGTGATTGGCCCCAACGGGTGAAGTTCCATCGACCTGTAGACAGGGTCGGTCGTCGTACCTGCATGCTCACTCACGATGGACACATCCTGTCCCACGAGAGCATTCATGAAAGAAGATTTTCCAACGTTCCTTCTGCCAGCGATGACCACGTACCTTCTGAAACCTGAGTCTGGTAACATCATGCGATCACCTCTGAAAAGAAAAACCCCTTCGCAATACCGAAGGGGTTGCGTTCCCCCTCGGTGTCAGCAATCCCTCCACCTCAGGTGAACCGCCACTGTGAATTTTACCATCGATATCGAATGGGCCGTTCCAACAATGGAACGGCCCATGTTTTTCAAGCCGTCTTCGATGTGAAGTTGAACTGTCTGACCTTCATGTACGGTGCGACCTGTGGGAAGTACTCCGACGCGACAGATTCGATCTCTCTCGAGATCGCCTCGATGTTCTGGGTGAACTCGAAGAACCTCACGTTGAACCTCATATTCTTGACAGCCTTCGTTAGCTGACCGTTCTCCACGATGAACGTTCCATCGCGCGTCATACCCGTGAACATGGCCTGCTGCGGATCGACGATGTTCATGTAATGGAACCTGTTCACGTAGATTCCTTTATCGGTACTCTTTATCATGTCTTCAACGGATGCACTTCCCGCCGCGACGACCAGGTTGGCTGGCATGCTGCTGTCAAGATCGTCCAGGTTCAGGGTGTGACCTGTGGGCTTTTTGTTGAACCTCAGCGCCGCACCGTGTGAGTAGAAAACGTTTTTGAACACACCATTCTCTATGATGGGCATCTTCTCCCTCTTCTTACCGCACAGATCGTACGCCAGCGGCAATTGCATGGGATGCGTCGGATCGTCGTAAACGTTCAGCTCGTCCGGGCCAACCTTGTTTCCAAGATACCTCACGGAGGGACTGAGCTTGAGCTCGTGGGTGTAGCCGTTCGTGCACAGCCAGGCGAAGTACATGAACAGATCGCTCACGGCTTCCGGTCCCAGAATCACGGTGTAAGTGCCCGGGTCTATCTCAATCGGGTTTTTAGACATCTTCGCGAACCTCACGGCACGCTCCACTTTCTCGTCCACGTTCAGTTCCTCGTAGCTCCTCGCCACACCCGAGGCATAACCGCTGCCAGAGTCGCACATCGCGACGACGTTGAACGACACACCTCCGAAGGACTGGTACAGAAAAGTACCGTTCGAACTCATGATCACGTTCTCCGTCACGTTGTCACTCACGTACCCGAACAAGAGCACATCTTCACCCGCGATCTTGAGCATGCGATCGAAGATGCTGGCTCTCTGCTCCGCAAAAACTTTTTTGAGCGATTCTGCCACGTTCTCAACCGGATAGCCGACGGAGACGTCGGGGAGCTTGAAGTTATAGTCCAGCGGGGTTGCGAACTCCAGCATCTTTTCCAGCCTTTCTCTGAGAGATTTCAATCCGGAAACTGTCAGATCGTTGCTCGTTGCCAGTGCCAGCTTGTTATCCTTCGTGACGAGCACAGACAGAGACGCCTTCTTCTCGGCCACGTTCTGGTGAATCCTGCTGTTTGCAAAGCGCGTGAGCGATTGGTCCTGTTCCCAGACGACCGCGAGAAACTTCATCCCGATGAAGTGTTCGTTCACGAGCCTGAACAAGTTTCTGTAGAACGTTTCGCCCCTCATCTTCTAACACCTACCTTCACTCTTCTGAACCTGGCTGGCGATGCCCCATGACCAACGTGCATCACCTGCATGGGTTGACCCTTGCCACAGTTCGGTACACCCCACACGTGCCAGTATGACTCGTTCGCAACTCCGTCACACTTGTTCCAGAAGTTCGGCGTGATGTCGTAGTAAACGGGATTCTTGAAGATCTTTCCTGTGAGTTTGCCAGCCTTTATTTCGTAAGCGATCTCGGTCGCGAACTGGAAGTTGAGCCTCAGATCGTCTATAGACCAGCTCTTGTTCGTGTCGAGCAGGAAACCGTAGTCCATACCTGCGATCAACTCTTCAAGAGTGTAGTTTCCGGGAAGCAGGTTGATGTTCGTCATCCTTATTATGGGAGGATGAGACCAGCTGTCTGCCCGCGCGGCACCGTTGGACCTCAGGTTGAGCTCGGCTGCGGTCTGTCTGTCCATCAGATAGCCCACGAACAGGCCATTGCGCACGATGTAGCTTTTCTGTGCCTGTACGCCTTCGTCGTCGAAGCCAAAACTCCCGAGCCCACCCGGAATCGTGGCATCCGCCGTTATACTGACGTGTTCGCTACCGTACTTGAGCTTTCCAAGCTTATCAAGGGTCAAAAAGCTGCCACCGGCGAAACTGAGCTCAGAACCCATAACCCTATCGAGCTCGCTCGGATGTCCGCACGACTCGTGTATCTGCAGGGCAAGCTGGTTACCAGAAATGATGATGTCGTACTCGCCAGGCTCTATCTCAGGTGCATCCACAAGTGCCGCAGCTTCGTCGGCGATCTTTGACGCATGTTCGAGTAGTTTCATTTCCTTCACGAACTCCCAGCCCCTCGTTGCGTGGTCCCCACCGAAACTGGCAGGATAAGACCTCCTCTGAAAACCGCTCTCTCCAAGCGCGTCGGCTTCTATTCCTGCACCGGAAATGTATATTTCCTGGTTTATGACGGAACCTTCGGTACTCAGAAATAACTTGTCGATCTTTCGAAAGACCATCGAACCTGTGGCACGAACTATTCTTGGGTTCTCCTTCATTTTCAAAGTTGCCGCTTTGAGCAGTTCGATCTTCTCCGCGTCGCTCACCAGGAAGGGATCCTTCATCACGGGTGATTTGAACGCCGTTTTGTGTATTGGTTCGGGTGCGAGGTGAACTTCTTTGTTCGATCTTTTGTTCGACGCCATCGCTATTTCGAGAGCCCTCAGTGCAGTTTTTTCCAGCGCCGCTTCTCCACGTTCGTCCGTCGCCGCAAACCCCCAGCCGTTTTCGTACAGCACCCTTATGCCCGTGCCGATGTCAACGGAATGTGTGAAACTCTTAAGCACGCCATTTTCCACGTACAGTTCCTGTCTGACATGCTCTTCGTAGCGGACATCGGCGTACCTGGCACCCTTGGACTTCAGAAAATCGAGCAGCTTTTCCAACTTCTCCTGCATCCACCTACCTCCCTTCACAACAACGAAGAAAGCAGGGATCAGCCCCTGCTTTCTTCTTCGTCATCGTTGAGTATCTGCTTGAGAACTTTTTCTATGTTTTCCTCGCTCATCTTCTGTCCGGACTGGAGTAACATGAGAGCCGCTTTGATGATGATGATACGAGGATAGTGCTTCATGAGTCTCTGGATCGGGTCGACCTTCACGGTCTTGGTTTCCAAGGTGATCACCGTCCTCGTCGCCCTTGACATGTTCAAGGGCAGGCTGTATAATGAACTGTGGTCCGGGCTCGTAGCTCAGTAGGTAGAGCGCCCGGCTCATAACCGGGTGGTCGGGGGTTCGAAGCCTCCCGAGCCCACCAGTGCGGGAGATGTGCTCCCGCTTTCTATTTTAGCACCGATTTCAAATTCTGTAAAGATTGACTGAAATTCCCGGAAGGTCAGCCCCTGTACACTTTCCCAAAAGGCTTGTTCATTCACCAGCGGGGTTCAGAAGATACTTTCAGCTTAATGCTGTGCAACCTCGTTAACTGATCTTCCGCGCCCCGTTTTCAAAAATTCGGCCGGAAGGAAAGGCGGTATGTGTTTTCGAGTTGCCAATTTCTTAAACTACACTGAACTGATCTGAAGCGGCTCAGAGACTGGCACAGCAATGTATGAGTGAACGCATTTTCTTTTCTGGAGACGATCAGCGCGATTGTTAGTTTTTGACGGTCCGTATCTTATAAGTGGAAGGGCGCGCCGACCAGCATGCTGGTGGAAAACGAATGGGAAAGGGCTGACCACTCAGTGGTTCGCCTTGACTGTGCGGTTTTTACCCGATCTTTTGGCTTCGTACAGAGCCTCATCCGCTTCTTTGATCAGTTGATCGATGTTCTTGGATTCTTGTTCGAGCGCTGTGACTCCAAAACTTGTCATGGCGAATACTTCCAAATTGTCTTCGGTCTCAAACATGACTGCGACCGGATCGTGGTACGCGGACGCTCAGCCACCTTGAACGATTCTTCGATGTCGCACTCCACCAGGCAAACGATGAGCTCTTCGCCGCCGTATCTTCCAGCAAAATCGTAGGCTCGAAGGTTCTTCTTGAGGATTCCTGCTAAGTTTTTGAGCACCTCGTCATCCGCTCTGTGCCCATAGGTGTCGTTGATCTTCTTGAAAAAGTCGATGTCTGTGATCAACAAACCCAGAGGTCTCATGAGTCTGATGCACCTGTTCAGTTCTGCCTCGAGTCGATCCATGAAGGATCTTCTGTTCAAAAGACCCGTGAGGTGATCCGTCGTCGCGAGCTCGAACAGTTCGTTCTCCATCCTGATGATTCTTTCGCCTATCCTCAGTTTGTAGCACAGGATCTCTGGATCGAAGGGTTTAACCATGTAGTCGTCCGCACCCGCTTCAAATCCTTTCAGAATGTTTTCTTTCGAATCCCTTCCTGTGAGCAGGATGATGTAGACGTATCCCATCTTTCTCTGCTGTCTCACACGCCTGCAGACCTCTGGACTTTCCAGTTCTGGTATCACCCAGTCGATCACGGCCAGTTGTGGACCATCCGGTTGCTCGAGTATCTGAAACGCCTCGTAACCGTCCTCAGCAGTTATCACGTTGTATTCCCATTTTCTCAGTGGGCCTTACAGGATAACTCTGCAAAGTTCGTCATTGTCAGCAACGAGCATTTTGAACATGAGCACATCTCAAAAAAGGGAACAAAAATGAAAGCGGGCAATCGCCCGCTTTTTTACTCACGATCTGGTCTCAGCGGGTCAGTTCTCACTGAAAAACTACCGCTTCAACCGCCCTCGCCACTCCCAGTTTACGTTCAAGAATGCGTGTGGCCATGATCATCAAAAGTACGTTCGTGGCAGGCCACGAAGAGGAACGCGACCGCTGGACCTATCCCCGCTCCCTTCCTGTAATCTTTTTTTCAATTGATTCATCATCAACGTGCCATGAGAAACGAAATTGGCTACGGCAACGGTTGTGAAGAACGTAGAAACAAGACACGTCAGAGCGTGGAGCCTCGCATTATTCTTGGGGCATGCGGAGCGATTCCATCACAGTAGATGTGAACCTGCTGTTCGCGAGTGGTATGAAATGACCGAGCAGAAAAAGTTTGAAGATTGCATGTTCGTCAACACTAATTTGAGATGAAAAAAGCGGGCCGAAGCCCGCTTTTTGTGTTTCACCTTAATCCGCTCACAGGCTTATCGGCATGGTTGGAACCTTCTCTGGAACGATCAATCTGGCTTCTGTGAACCTCAGAACTTCTTCGACGGTTGTTTCGGGCGCCACTTCCTTCAAGAGCAATCCTTTTTCCGTGACCTCGATGACCGCCATGTCGGTGACGATCAGATCTACCCTGCGCACGGACGTGAGGGGCAAATTGCATTTTTTGACGATCTTTGGAGTTCCACCCTTTTCTGTGTGCGTCATCGCGACGATCACTTTCTTGGCGCCCGTGACCAAGTCCATCGCGCCACCCATGCCCGGGATCAATTTACCCGGAATCATCCAGTTGGCGAGGTGACCTTCCTCGTCAACCTGAAGTCCTCCGAGCACGGTGATGTCCACATGGCCTCCACGTATCAATCCGAAAGACACGGCAGAATCGAAAACCGCCGCTCCGGGCAGGAACGTCACAGGATTTCCACCCGCGTTGTTCAGATTCGGATGTTCGTAGCCTGGTTCCGGTGCCGGACCCATGCCGAGAATACCGTTTTCGGACTGGAAGAAGACCGTAACATTCGAGGGGATGTAGTTGGCCACCAAGGTGGGAATGCCGATACCCAGATTGACGATGTCACCATCTTTCAGTTCGAGCGCCACTCTCTTCGCTATGACGGTCCTGCCTATTTTTGGATCTGTGATCATCTTGCATTCCCCCTCACGATGTAATCCACAACTGCGTGCGGTACATGGATCTCGTTCGGATCGAGGCCTCCAACTGGAACCAGCTCCTCGACTTCAACGATCGTGATGTTGCCAGCGAAGGCCATGAGTGGGTTGAAGTTGCGCGCCGTGTAGTTGAAGACAAGGTTACCCAGAAAGTCCGCCTTCTTCGCTTTGATAAGCGCGAAGTCCGCTTTCAGCGCCGTCTCAACGAGGTATTCTTTGCCATCTATGACGATCTTCTGCTTGCCATTCTCAACGACCGTTCCAACGCCCGTGGGCGTGAGAACGCCACCGAGTCCAAATCCACCGGCTCTGACGCGCTCCGCGAGTGTACCCTGAGGAACGAGTTCAACCTCGAGGGTGCCTTCGATCATCTGTTTCTGCGTTTCGGGGTTGGTACCGATGTGCGAGACTATGACCTTTTTGACCAGTCTGTTCACGATGAGCTTGCCGATACCCCTGTCTGGAAATGCCGTATCGTTGGCGATCACGGTCAGATTCTTTTTTCCAGCCTTTATGAGCCCATCTATGAGCAGTTCGGGTGTACCGTCTCCGAGGAAACCTCCTATCATCAGCACCGCACCATCTGGAATCATCTCGATCGCTTGCTCGACACTGATCAGCTTGTTTTTCATGCTTCGACCCTCCTAAACGTTTTTGATGACGACGGCCGTACCCATGCCACCACCTATGCACAGACTGGCGAGACCGAACTCAACGTTGCGTTTTTTCATTTCGTAAAGCAACGTTACGACGATCCTGTTTCCGCTCGCACCGATTGGATGTCCCAGCGCGATGGCTCCACCGTTGACATTGACACGCTCTTCGAGCCAGTCGTCGCTCACACCATGTTCTCTCTTGACGTCCCTCAGAACGGCGATGGACTGGGCCGCGAAAGCTTCGTTCAATTCGATCAATCCTATGTCTGTGAGCTTGAGTTTGGCTTTAGCCAGTGCTTTGGATATCGCACCTACAGGTCCTATACCCATGATCGCAGGATCAACACCGTGCTGAGCGAAGGAAACGATCTCGGCCATGGGCTTGAGACCGTACTTCTTAACGGCATCTTCAGACGCTATGATCACGGCGGAAGCCCCATCGTTTATTCCAGAAGCGTTTCCGGCTGTGATGGTGCCGTCTGGCTTGAAGGCAGGTCTCAACTTTGCGAGTGATTCGAGTGTGGTATCAAACCTGGGATGTTCGTCGGTGTCGAAGATCTTTTCACCCTTCTTTTCCTTTATAACGATCGGTACGATCTCGTCTTTGAACCTTCCAGACTCGATGGCCTTCTTCGCCTTCATCTGGCTCTTGTAGGCAAAAAGATCCTGTTCTTCTCTGCTTATTCCGTATTTCTGGACCAGATTCTCAGCGGTGACACCCATGTGGTACATGTTGAAGACATCGGTGAGTCCATCGTACACCATGTGGTCTACGATCTCACCGTTTCCCAGTCTGTAGCCGAACCTCGCTCTGGGAAGCAGATAAGGCGCCATGGACATGTTCTCCATACCTGCGGCAAGAACGATTTCTGCTTCATTAAGCATGATGTCCGTCGCGCCGATCATGATGGCCTTCATACCAGAACCGCAGAGCATGTTCACCGTGTAACCTGGTTTTTCCGCGGGGATGCCCGCGTAGATGCCAACCTGTCTTCCAGGTCCCATACCCTGTCCTGCCATGAGGATGTTTCCCACGATCGTTTCATCGACCCATTCAGGCTTCACACCGGCCTGTTCCATCGCAGCCTTCGCAGCGGTGACGGCGAGCTGCACCGCGGGTATGTCTTTGAGACTACCTCCGAACGTTCCTATGGCGGTTCTCTTTGCCCCAACAATGTAAACCTTACGCATTGGTTCACCTCCTTACAGGATGAGGAACAGTACGCTGGTAACGATACCGCTCCAGACCAACGCCATGACACAGTAACCCATGATGTCTCTGATCTCAAGTTTAGCGACAGAAAGCAGCGGTAACGCCCAGAAGGGCTGGATCATGTTCGTCCAGGCGTCTCCCCAGGCAACACCCATGATCACCTTCGGCACGGATGCGCCTATCTTCATGGCCGCTTCGACCATGATCGGACCCTGAACCGACCACTGCCCACCACCGGATGGAATGAACAGGTTGATCAAGCCGGCGCTCCAGTAGGTGAACAAAGGAAGCGTCCTGGCGGTGGAGAAGGATGCGAACCAGTTCGCGATCGTCGCCGCGAGACCCGACTTGGTCATCATGCCCATGATGCCGGCATAGAACGGGAACTGGACAACGATCGCCCAGACGGTCTTACCGGCCTCGATGGCTGCATCGATGAAATTCCTCGGCGTTCCGTGCAGAAGGATGCCGAGCATGAGGAAAATGAAGTTCAAAATGTTCAAATCGAGAGAACCTTTCTTGACGAAGAAATAGTAGAAGATGTATATCAAACCGATGATACCGATGATCATGGAAAGAACTGCGCTGTTTTCCATCTTCTCGGCGGGCGTCATTTTGGAAGGATTCTTTCTGGGTTTTTCCTTTTTCTCACCGAAAACGGATGGATCGACTTCCACCGCTTCTTCCTTCTTTGGATGCATCGCTGCCATGATGAAAGGCAGTGTCACGAGCAGAACGAGTACCGGTACGTAACCTATGGGTGAAAAGATCGTTTGAGAGACTGGAATCAGTCCGATCCTGGATTCCAGAAAGTGCCCTTTGGTGTTCACCAGCAACGGTGCTGAAGCGGAAAGGCCGGCGTGCCAGACGAGGAATCCAGAATAGGCCGATGCAACCAGCAAGGGATAGTGGAGGCCTTTACCCTTCATGTTCCTCGCGATTTCAATGGCGAGCAAAGAGGTGAATATGAGCCCAAAACCCCAGTTCAGATAGCACGTGACCATCATCACAAAGGAAGCGAGCGCCACGGCTTTGAATGGTGTGTCTGCAGCTCTCGCGATCGTCCTCAGGATCGCCGCCATAGGCTTCGTCTGGGCAAGGATGTGACCTGTCATCAGCACGAGACACATCTGCATTGCGAACGAGAGTAAATTCCAGAAACCATCACCCATGTACACGATCATGTCGATGGGACTTTTCTTCTGGATCACTATTCCGAGAATGAAGGTGATCAGAGTGAGGATCATCGCGAAGATCAAAGCATCCGGCAGGTACTTCTTTGCGAATTTTGAGAACACGTTTCCAAGAACCCTGAGCACAACGATCCCTCCTTTGTGAAGTTTTTCTTGATAGTTAAGTTAACATTTTCGAGCAACAAGAATCAAGTAGACGCCCGTTTCATTGACAGGTGTACTGTGATACTGTAATATTACAGTGGTGAATTGTATGTGGTTCAGGGTTGATTTCTCGTCGCACGTGCCGGTGTACAAGCAAATAAAGGAAAAATTGAAAATTTTCATACTCAGCGGAGAGCTGAAGCCAGGAGATTTCATTCCTTCGATCAGAACGCTCGCAAATGATCTGGGTGTGAACGTCAACACCGTCGTGAGGGCTTACAGAGAACTCGTGGCGGAAGGTGTGCTCGAACCTGTCCGGGGCGAAGGATACGTTGTGAAGCAACTGAACTTGAACGAACTGGTGAAATCGACGCTCGATAGGTTTCGTATCACCGTCGAAGAATGCAAGAAAGTCGGGATCGAATTCGAACGACTCGTAGTTATGCTTGAAGAAGTCTACGGGAGGCGGGACGATGGTTCTCAGTGTGAAGGGACTGGTGAAGAGCTATAAGAAAAAGCGTGCGGTCGATGGCGTTTCCTTCCAGGTTGGAAAGGGTCAAATCTTTGCCCTGCTCGGGCCGAACGGTGCAGGAAAAACAACGACGATCAAGTGCATTCTCGGGCTCAGAAAACCCGACGCTGGTGAGATCTCGATCAACGGCTCCTATTCGTACCTGCCAGAGCAGAAAGAGCTCTACAGATACATGACGGTGGAGAAGATGGTGCGAACCAGTGAAAGCATCAGCCGCAGTTTCGATGCCAGAAAGGCCTTCGACTTGCTCGAAGAGTTTCAGATACCTCTCAGAGAGAAGATCTCGAACCTCTCGCACGGAATGAACACACTCATGTACCTTTCTCTAATCCTCGCAGAAGATGTGGATCTATACCTGATGGACGAACCCACCTGGGGGCTGGATCCGCTGATGCGCAGCAAGGTGCTCGAAATGATCAGAAAACTACCTCAGGATGGAAAGTCTGTGCTCTACACGAGCCACATTCTCTCCGAAGTCGAAAAGGTGGCGGACGTGATCGCGATCATGGTGAAGGGAAAGATCGTGGAAATGGACAGTCTGGACAATTTGAAAGAGAAGTACGTTGCGTGCGTCGTACCCAAAGGTCAGAAGATCGATGGATACCTTTACAAATCAATAGAGAACGAAGATGTCTACATTGTGCAGAAAGATAAGGCGGCTGGACAGCTTCAACCGGCGGATTTCGAAATGATCTTCGAAGCGCTGGCGAGAGGAGTGAGAGAATGATCCACAAAGAGCTGGCAGACATGAGACTTAGATCGATCGTCATCTTCTGCCTTGGTGTGGGGTTCTTCTTCACGGTGGCACCGCTGCACAGATTTACCCTCGAAATGTTGAACGAGTATACACAACTGGAGAACATGCCAAAGTTCCTCGAGAGACTGCTTCCAAAAACCTTTATAGAAAGACTTTCCGATTGGAGTTTCTTCATCTACACACAATGGTTCGGGAAAAATCTCGGTCAATTTGTGCCCATACTCGCCATGATCATGGCATTCCCCCTGTTCGCCAGAGAGACCGAGAACGGCACCATGGAGTTCCTCTTGGCCAGAAACAGTAGAGAAAAGGTTTTCTGGTCGAAAACCTCCGTTGCCAGCTTGGTTCTGATCGTTCAGATGCTTGTGTTCTCGTTGCTGCCGGGTATCTATTCCTGGCTCGCTTCGAAAGATTTCAAATATGAATATCTCACAGCTTACACCGTTCACACGATCGTTGGCTCGCTCTTCTGGTTCATGCTCACGACGACGTTCTCCGTGGTGTACGATGATCAGGTAAAACCCATTCTGACCACGGTTGGAATCCTCGCGAGCACCACCGTGGTTGGGATCTTCAAACCACTCAGGTTCATGAACACTTACGCTTACATACTCGGCGGGAAGATACTCGCCACGGGGCACACGGACGTTCCCTACACGCTTGGATTGCTTACCCTGATCGTTGCCCTGCTGATCTGTAGTTATGTGCTGTTTCTGAAAAAAGAATTCTGAAAGGGGGTTGATGAAATGCTGCTGTCCACGACGGAAAAACTTGAAGGTTACGAGATCGTCGAAACGCTCGGTATGGTGATGGGCAACGTGGTTTATTCCAAACACCTCGGCAAGGACATCGCCGCCGCGTTCAAAACGCTGGCCGGTGGAGAGATCAAATCCTACACGGAGTTGCTGACCGAGGCGAGGAACATAGCAATTCAAAGGATGATTGCCGAGGCTGAAAAGCTCGACGCGGATGCGGTCGTCGGTGTCAGGTTCAGCAGTGCATCGATCATGCAGTCGGCGGCCGAGGTGCTCGCCTACGGAACGGCCGTCAAGCTGAAGAAAGTCTGAAGCCAGATTCGCTGCAGTACAGGACTTCTGGAGCCCTTCTCAAAAGATTGTAGTGTGAGGACATCACATAACCATACGCACCCACGTCTCTTATGACCACGTATTCACCCTCTTGTGGCTGTGGGAGTGTGAGACCTTTCGCGAAGGTATCCGCACTCTCACAAACTGGCCCGACGACGTCCGCGACGATAGTAGCTCTACCGTTCGAGGAATAGAGGGGTTCTATCCTGTGCCTCGCGCCGTAGAGCGCTGGCCTTATCAGGTGTGACATTCCCGCGTCGATCACGATGAGGGTTTTGTTCTTCGTTTTTTTCACATACTCAACCTTCGAAACCAGATAACCCGCAGGCCCCACTATCCACCTGCCGAGTTCTAAAAGTATTTTGCAGTTGAAGCTTTCAAGGATAGGAAAAATAGTTTTTCTGTACTCTTCCAGATCGAGCTCTCTTCCGTCACCGTAATTGATACCCCAGCCTCCACCGAGGTTCACAAGCTCTAGGTCCAGATCCAATTTTGAAGCGAAAGACTTCATCGATTCGAATGCTTCTTTGTAAGGACCAACTTCCACGATCTGAGAACCTATGTGGCAGTGCAAACCCACGAGCTGGATGAACTTGCTCTTCGAAATTATTCTCACCATCGTTTCCGCGGTTTCGTAATCAACACCGAACTTGTTCTCCTTCAAACCTGTGGCGATGTGATGGTGCGTCTTCGGATCCACGTCCGGATTGACCCTGATTGCAACCCTCACAGGTCTGTCCACCACAGATTGGAGTCTGAGCAGCTCTTCGAGACTGTCCAGGTTGATACAGAACACCCCATCCTCAACGTAGTGCTTCAACTCACTTGCGCTCTTGCAATTCCCATTCACAACGATCCGATCCGGTGTGAAACCCGCCTTTCTGACGCGTCCATACTCACCGAAAGAAACTACATCGACCATGGTGCCGAGTTCGTTGAGCATGGAAAGGATATCGATATTGAAGTTGGCTTTCACCGCGTAAGCGAGTTGAAAGTCAAACTGACTGAAGAAATCGTAAAGCCTTCTGACTCTGTCGCGGATGAAATCCAGATCGTAAAGATAAAAAGGTGTGCCGAAAATCTCGGCAGCGGAAAGCAGAATGGAAGGATCAACCACGTTCGATCACTCCTTAATTCAGGTTGCCGCTGTTAATCTGGATTTTATCATCGATTTGAGCTGGCTCGCCTGGATTTTTTGTTTCGATTTGTCGATACGCGTTATGATCCTCCCATCTTCCATGACGATCACGGTATCACCGTACTGCTCAGCGATGTTCATGTCGTGCGTGATCATAAGGATCGTGGTGCCCAGGGTTTTGTTTATCCTGTCGGTCAGTTCCATGATTTTTTCGGTGCTCTTTGGATCCAGCGAAGCCGTGTGTTCATCCAGTAGCAGAAGTTTCGGATTCGAAGAAACCGCCATGACCATTGCGAGAGCTTGCTTCTGTCCACCTGAAAGCTTTGACGCTTTCTTTTTCAGGTTCTCCTCAAGCCCGAGCTCGCAGGATTTGAGCAGTTCCAACGCTCTGCTATCGACGTGGCCGAAGGTGAGACCTCTGAAACCCTTTTTCCTTGCGAGCATGAGGTTCTCTTCGATGCTCAGATTTGGAAAGATACCAAGGTTCGGATCTTGACAGACGATGCTGCCACATTTGAAAATCTTCTCTTCTCTCAACACCCGACCCATGATTCGACAGACTCCGAAAGTCGGTTTTACCTCACCCACGATGACTTTCATCAACGTGCTCTTTCCCGCCCCGTTGGCCCCCACTATCACAACGAACTGACCTTCCTCAACGAACAGATCGATGTCCCTCAACGCGACTTTCTCATCGAGTGTGCCCCTGTTGTAAATGACTGTGACTTTCTGGAGCTCTATCATACGGTCACCTCGCTCTTTTTGAACCTTCTTGCGGCTATCACGCTGACAACGAACATCGCGGTGAGCAACTTCATATCACTCGGTCTGAAACCGATGCGATAGCCGTACTTCATCGCGAGCGACAAAAGAATTTGATAGACCACAGCGCCCACAACTGGAAAGAACAGTCCATAAGCGAATTCTCTCGAGCCAAAGATGATCTCCCCGAGTATTACCGATGCCAGGCACACCACAACCATGCCCGCGCCCATGTTCACATCGGCAAAACCACTGTACATGCTGAACAATGCACCAGACAGGCCCACCAAGAAGTTCGCAACCGTGAGGCCCATCAATGCAAAGAAATTTGGATTCACACCCAGTACCTTCACAGCAAACCTGTTGCGACCATAACCTCTGAGCATCGTACCGAGCTCGGTACGAAGGAACAACCATAGAAGGAACCCGATGGCCACCACAAACAGGACAATGAGAAACAGGTCATGCCCATCAGCTTTGTTGTTGAACGGCACGATCGCAGCCTTCACGCCTTCCTTTTCGTACTGAAAGTTTTCAAGACCTCCAAGAATGTCGTCCAGAGGAGTTTTTCCCACGATCTGTTCGTAAGAGAGCACCTTCTCGGTACTGAAGCGTGGGATCGGCAGATTCGGCGAGTTCATGATGCGTATGGCAACCGAGTAAAGACCCGTCATGACCATGATGGATGCGAGGAGCGTGTGGATTTTGAAACGTGTGCTTATCAACGCGGTGATGAATCCGGCTGCGCTGGCGGCAAGCGCAGCCAGAAACACCGAACTGACCCACCCATGGCCGGAACGAAGAAGGGCCGCCACGACAGCCCCACCAACGATGTAGGAACCGTCTGGCGTCAGATCGGGAAGATCCACAAGGCGGAAAGATATGTAAACACCCATGGCGGCCAGAGCCAGCAACAAGCCCTGCTCGAGGATCGCTATCATCTTTTCACCTCTTGACCGTTTTGAACGATGATGTTGGCCCTGTCGATGATTTCTTGAGGAATGCTCACGTTCAGTTCCTTCATCAGATCGAGGTTGATGAACAACAGCAGAGATTCAGGACCAATCAGGTGAGATTCCAGCTCGCTGGGTTTCTTGCCCTTCAGGATTTCTACGACGAGTTTTCCCGTCTCGACACCCACCTGGAAGTAGTCAAAACCGAAACCTATCAGTCCACCTTGACGTGCGATGTTGATGTCGGCTGCCACGATGGGTTTTTTCAACCTGAGTGCCGCAGCTCCGATCGCCTGCATCGAGGCTGCGGCGGTGTTGTCCGTACCGATGTAGATCACGTCCACATCTGGTCCGACGCTGTTCACCGCGGCGACCATCTCGCTCGCGTTGGTACCCGTCATGTCCACTATCGTCAATCCGAGCGATGGCGCGGCAGCTTTGGCCATGTTTGTCAGCGTAACGGAGTTGGACTCACCAGGATTGTAGAGAACCCCCACCCTCTTTGCGTTGGGAAACACCGTCTTGATCAACTTCAAATGTGTCGAAACCGGTACCATATCAGAAACGCCCACAACGTTGGAATCGTTCCTTCCCATCTGTTTGATGAGTCCAGCGCCAACTGGGTCGGTGACCGCGGAGAACACCACGGGTCTGTCCGTGATCACCTGAACACAGGCCTGGGCGCTCGGAGTTGTTATCGCGACGACGATGTCCACTTTCTCACTTGCGAACTTCCTCGCGATCGCTGCGGCGTTCTGTACGCTACCTTGAGCGTTCTGTCTGTCGATGAGAACATCGGTGCCGATCTTGAAACCCGCATCTTCGATCGCCTTGACGATGCCGTCAAAGACCGCGTTGAGTGCCGGATGGTCCACAATCTGGGTGATGCCGATTCTCACAGCTCCAAAACTCAAAACCGATACAATCAGTAAAATTACCACGGCGGTTAAAGTTTTCCTCAACATACCCACACCTCCACATGTTTGAATGGTTTAAAAAAGAGGGCATCCTTTTTCTGGATGCCCTCTTCCTTTTTACTCTGGATTCCCCTATGTGCCAAGTGGCTTAGGGGGAATCCCGGAAGAGGGCCTTCCCCTAAACCACCAGTAAGCGTATGCAAATTCACCAAACCTGGTCCTGACGGCTATCGCTTTCATAGAAACCCCCGTTCGCATTTGTTTGGATTGAGTATATCATCTCGTCTTTCATCTGTCAAGACAGTTAACAAAAATGGTGCCGGGGATCGGATTCGAACCGACACGGGGCCTCGCCCCAGCGGATTTTAAGTCCGCAGCGTCTGCCTGTTCCGCCACCCCGGCACCACATTTAGAGTCTACAACCAGTTCAATTCTTCCGTCAAGTCTTCCGACAAAAACACATTCATGGTACTCCTATAACTGTGCCTTCCCTTCGTGGGTCCGCCCCACCGTAAAGTTTACCGGTCTCGAGGTCTATCACTATGCTCTGTACACTGCCCATCACGATCGGGTTCTCTGCCATCTTGTGCCCGCGAAGCTCCAGTTCGCGTTTCACGTGTTCTGCTATGCCAGCTTCCCACTGCACCGTCGGATAGCTCGAGCTGAAGATCCTCGGTGCGTTGATAGCTTCCTGAACGCTCATACCGTGATCGATCATGTTCATGATCACCTGCATGACCGTCGTTATGATCCTCGCTCCACCGGGTGAACCAACGCTGAAGATCGGTTTTCCGTCTTTGAACACGATAGTAGGTGTCATGCTGCTTCTCGGACGCTTCCCGGGCTGAACTTCGTTCGCACCACCTGGTACAAAGTCGAAGTCGGTCATTTCGTTGTTGAGTATGAAACCGAAGCCCGGTACCATGAGACCGGATCCAAAAACATCTTCAATCGTCGTCGTGCAGGCGACCAGATTACCCCACTTATCGCGGACCGTGTAGTGTGTGGTTTGAGAGGTCTCGCTCTCGCAATTCAACGCGGCGAATCTGTCGAAATCTGCCTCGACGTCCGTCTCTCCGTATTCCCAGGGGTTACCCGGTTTTATGTTCGGATTTGCCTTTTGGAAATCTATGAGCGATCGTCTCTGTTCGATGTAGCGATCGTCCAGATACCCTTTGAACGGTATCTGGACAAAATCTGCGTCGGCCAGATATTTACCCCTGTCGGCGTAGGCAATACGCATGGCTTCGATCATCAAATGCAGAGTCTGCGTAGTGTTGTGCCCAAGCGCGTGAATGTCGTAAACTTCAAGTATTTTCAGCATCTGCAAGAGCGTGAGCCCTCCTGAGCTTGGAGGAGGCATGGACACGATCTCGTAGCCACGATACGTTCCGCGTATCGGTTCTCTGAACTTGACCTCGTAATTTGCGAGGTCTTCAAGGGTCATCGTGCCTCCACGACTCTGGACAGCTTCGACGATGGCTTTGGCTATGTCGCCCTTGTAGAAGATATCAGGCCCATGGTCTCTGATGAGCTTGAACGTCTTGGCCAGATCCGGTTGTACGAGTAGCGCACCTTCAGGCAACGGTTCACCGTTCGGTGAGAACACCTGCTTGGCCGCCTCGTTGAACTTGTACATGCTGTCCTTGATTGACTGAGCCAGGACTCTGTTCACCATCACGCCCTTTTCGGCGAGCTCGATCGCTGGTTCGATCACCTGGGCGAGGCTCATGGTACCGAATTTTTCGAGTGCTGTAACCATGCCTTTCAGTGTACCTGGAACACCGATCGCATGACCAGTGAGTATAGCTGCTCTGAAAGGCAAAGGTTTACCTTCCGCGTTGAGGAACATCGTCGGTTTGGCTCCGGCAGGCGCTTTCTCGCGATAATCGATCACGACAACTTTGTTTTCATTAGACAGGTAGATCATCATGAAACCTCCGCCACCGATGCCCGACATCATAGGCTCGACGACGTTCAGCGCGAACTGAATCGCAACGGCGGCGTCCACCGCGTTTCCACCTTGCTGGAGTATCCTGGCGCCAACCAAAGATGCCAGAGGATGTGAGGTGGCCACCATCCCCGTGTAAACAGAAGGTACGTCTTTGGGAACGCCAGGTGTGAAAGACAACAAAGTTACGACGATCGCCAGGACGAAGATCGTTGCGAGCAACCTTTTCACAGGAAATCCCCCTTGCTTCGATTGTAGCACTTCGACGAACAGCTCCAAGTTCGGATGTGGAAACGAAATTCAACCAGCATGAGGGTATGAAAATGCTGAAAAAACCGGGATCAGGTGAATCAACACACAATCTGCTCTTCAAATCCAACTTGAAGAGCTTGCGGAAAGCGGAGCGCTGAATCACTGAAGAAACTTTCGGGGGGAACTAGTCGCCGTACACGATTGTTCCAGCGATCATGGAACAAAGGCTTGAGTGAACAGTGTGTACGACTGCCTCACAACTGCATGCGCATGATCTCTCTGTAGGCTTCAACAATCCTGTTCCTCACCTCGGTGGTGAGTCTGAGAGCGATCGTGGCTTTCTCCGCTTCGATGATGACTTCGTGGATGTTGCTGATCTTTCCCAGGGCAAAATCTGAAGCCATCTTTTCGGCGTTCTTCTGCACCTGGTTCACCTTATCGAAGGCTTCTTTCAGTATCTCGGCGAAGTCTGGGGCACTTCTTGAGCCTTTCTGATCCTGAGGTTTTTGAATGCCAGAAGGTTCAATCCTGCTGATTCCATCTATCACTCAAGATCAACCCCTTCCGATCTGCAGAGCGCTGTTTATCATTGATTTCGTGACGTTGAAAGCCGAAACGTTGGCTTCGTAAGATCTCTGAGCGTTGATCAGATCTACCATTTCTCTGAGCACGTTCACGTTGGGATATCGCACATAACCGTTCTCGTCGGCGTCTGGATGCGATGGATCGTAAACGAGTCTGAACGGTGAAGGATCCTCTTCTATGCGCACCACCCTCACAGCCGAGGTGCCAGCATTGTCTATGAGATATTCGGCGAAGATCGGAATCCTTCTTCTGTAAGGTTCACCGCGCTCGGTTCTGGTGGTCTCCGAATTCGCTATGTTGCTCGCTATGACGTCGAGCCTGAGGCGCTGAGCCGTCATTCCAGAAGCGCTGACCCTGAAAATCGTGAACTCGTTCATATTATACACCCCTCAAAACCGTGTTGTAGTATTCGATGTTCTTGGACATGAGCCTCGAAAGCACCTCGTATCTCAGACCGTTCGCGACCATCTGGGACACTTCGTAATCGATGTCCACACCGTTGAAATCGTTCCTGTAGAAAGATTGTTTGTCGACTTCGATGCGTGCCCGCGGAATGGATTGAACTGAGGCTATGTGCCTTTCGTTTGTCGTGGCGAGACGAACTTTCGAAGCTTCTTTCAGAAATTCTTCGAACAGAACGTACTTGCGTTGATAGTTAGGCGTCTCGGCGTTCGCTATGTTCTGAGCATGAACGCTCTGTCTTAGCATCGCAACGTCCATGGCAACCTTTATGATCTGAAAGTTGGCGTTGAACATGATCTGCCTCCCGGTGAACTTTTCTACATATGCGTGTGTCACTCCTAAGGTAGAATGGTTGTGAAAAAGGGGTGTTCATCTTGAGCATGATCCTGAAGGTAGATCCGATAAACCCTTCTGCCGAAATACTCAAGAAGGCGGCTGAGGTGATCAAGAAAGGTGGGACCGTCGCCTTCCCGACGGAAACCGTGTACGGTCTTGGAGCAAATTGCTTCGACAGGGTGGCGGTCCTTCGCATATTCGAGGTCAAAAGAAGACCCGCGGACAATCCACTCATCGTGCACATATCGAATCTGAAACAACTCGATCTTTTGATCGAAGACGACATCAGCAAGGCAAAAACCTTGATCGAAACGTTCTGGCCAGGCCCCGTGACAATCATCTTCAAAAAGAAGGCCCAGGTTCCCAAGGAAGTCACTGGCGGATTGGAAACGGTCGCAGTGAGAATGCCGAGTCATCCTGTGGCAAAAATGCTCATAGAACTCAGCGGTACGCCCATCGCTGCACCGAGTGCGAATCTTTCTGGAAGACCGAGTCCGACGAGTGCACAGCACGTCATAGAGGACCTCTACGGATCAGTGGATGTGATCATCGATGCTGGTGAAACTCCCCTGGGTTTGGAATCGACCGTGATAGACCTTTCCCGGGAAAGGCCTACACTTTTGAGGCCGGGCCCTGCCACGGTGGAAGAGATACAAAAAGTTGTTCCGGAACTGCATATACCCGATTTTCTGCTCGGAAAAGCCCAGGTCGAAAGACCGCTCGCACCAGGCATGATGTACAGACACTACGCGCCGAACAAGCCTTTGATCTTGGTCTTAGATGAGAAGAAACTTGACAGCGTTCTGATGATGCATCCAGATGCGCCCATCGTTTGTCCCGAAGAAATGGTGGGAAACTTCTACGGAAGAAGGATCATCGTCATGGGAAAACTTTCAGAACCTTACACGATCGCTCAGAATCTCTTCAGGGTGCTCAGAGCCGTGGACAACTACGCTGCGGATGTTGCCATCGTGGTCGGTCTGCCGGAGAAAGGCATACTGTTCTCGGTGATGAACAGACTCAGGAAAGCCGCGAGCCAGGTGGTTGAATGAACCTTCAAATTTTGTTTGTGCACGTTTCACAATGTTTCAGCGTGAATGTTGTATCATCGTGGACAAAGGGGGACGAGAATTGGTCGAACTTTACGTTCCAAAACTCGAAGAGTACATGCCCGACAAAGCGGTGTTCCTCGCGCGATTGAGAACGCGGTACAGAAACGTCGTTGCCGAGACAGACATGCTCGTGCGCTTCAACGAGCTCTTTCTCGAGGGACTGAAGGTTTCAAAACCCATCGTTCATCATGCTGTTTTTCCTGTAGAAGAACTTCCTTCCTCCCTAGTTCCCCGTTCCTTCAATGGTGTGAAACGTGTCAGCCTTTTTCTTTCGACACTGGGAAAAGAAATCGATGAACTGGTTAATTCACTGCTCGAAGAAAATCGAACCTACGATGCGGCCGTTATAGACGCGTGGGCTTCCGAGGCACTGGAGGCGTTGAACGATGCGTTCGACAGGAAATTGAGAGAAAGGTTCGGCAAAGGAACGATGCGTTTTTCACCAGGTTACGGCGATGTGGATATAAGGTGGAACAGATACATAGTGGAGCTTCTGCGGGTGGGAAACGTTGAGGTTCTGGACAGCGGTGTCATGGTTCCGCGGAAGACCACAACATGCATGATAGGGTGGTACGATGAAGAGGAATGAATTTCTGAGCCTTCTCGAAAAGCGAGTGCTCTTCCTGGACGGTGCCTACGGTACCGAGCTGTTCAAAAGAGGATTTCAAGGAAAACTGATCGAAACTTTGAACATAGATGATCCCAAGATGGTCAGACAGCTCCAGCAGGATTACATCGACGCGGGAGTGGACATACTGCTCACAAACACCTTCAGTGCGAACAGATTCAAACTCAGCCAGTACGACCTGGCAGAATCGATAGAACAGATCAACAGAAAGGCAGTAGAGATAGCGAAATCTGTTTGTAAGAACGGTCAGCTCGTGTTCGGTGACATGTCTTCGACGGGCAGTTTCGTCAAGCCCATGGGGGAGATCGACTTTGAAGAAGCGTACGAAGTTTTCAAAGAACAGGCTTCCATCTTGATAGATGCGGGTGTGGATGGGATCATCATCGAAACAATGAGCGATCTGAAAGAGTTGAAAGCCGCGATACTCGCTGTGAGGGATGTGTCTGAAGAAATTCCGCTGGTGGTATCGATGACCTTCGAAGAGGATGGAAAATCTGTGACGGGAACATCGGTGGAGATCTTCGCTACACTCATGAACGATCTGGACGTGGACGTGGTAGGAATAAACTGCACGCTCGAACCGAAGCAGATGCTTTCTGTGTTTTCAAGGCTTGCCAAGTACTGCAGAAAACCACTCTGTGTCGAACCGAACGCGGGAAAACCGTTACTGGTCGGGAACAGGCTCGTTTACAGAACCAGCCCCGAGGAGTTCGCCATCTATATGAGGGACTTCGTTGAAATGGGTGCGAACATCGTCGGTGGATGCTGCGGTACGGGTCCCGAGCACATAAAGATGATGACCAGCTACGTGGGACAAAGAAGGCCGGTTGAAAGGCAGGTCGTTGAGCAACAGTTTCTTTCCTCCAGAACAGTTTTGAAACCAGTTGAACCTTTTCTCATCATTGGGGAAAGGATCAACGCGACGGGGAAGAAAAAGCTTCAGGAAGAGATCAGACAGATGAACTTCTCCCAGCTGATCAAGCTCGCACAGGAACAGGAACAGGAAGGGTGCGCGATCATAGACGTGAACCTCGGACTCGAAAAAGTGCTCAGCGAAGAACACTTCAAGGTTTTGATCAACGAGCTGGACAGATACGCGAGCCTGCCGCTCTCCATAGACGTTCAGACGCTGGATTTTCTGAAGGTGTGTTTCAGAGAGTACGTCGGCAGGCCCATTCTGAACTCCGCAACGTGCAATGAGAAGCATCTACTCTCACGAATAGAGCTGATCAAACGCTACGGCGGCATGCTCATTGTATTGTGCATGGAGAAAGAAATTCCGGAAGACAGCGAAGGCAGGGTGAGAATCGCGAAAAAGGCTGCGGAGATTTTGAAGTCTGAAGGCGTGGATCTGGACAGAGTTTTTTTCGATCCTCTGGTCCTTCCAATCGGTGCGAAAAAGGATCACCGTGTCACTGTGGAAACCATAAGAAAGCTGAAGGAACTTGGTCTGAAGAGCAGCATAGGTCTTTCGAACCTGAGTTTTGGTTTGCCCGAGAGAGAAAGTGTGAACGCAGCGTTTTTGTCTCTCTGTGTCGACGCTGGCCTGAACGCGGCGATACTGAACAGCAAGGAACAGACGACCATGAACGTTCTGAAAGGTGCGCTGACTCTGAGGGGAGAACAGATCGTGAAACTGGAACAGCTCGAAGAGGAACCCCTGGTGAATTACATACTGAAAGGTCATCGCGAGCAGATCATGGAACTGGTCAAAGACCTGTTGAAGGACCACGATCCACTGTACGTGAGCCAGAACGTCCTGGCGAAGGCGATGGAGAGAGTCGGTCAGCTCTACGCGACCGGGAAGATTTATCTACCACACCTCTTGCTCGCAGCGGAGACGGTCCAGCCCGTCTTCGACTATCTAAACAGCCTGATAGGAGGTTCGCATAAGAAGCTCGGAACCGTGGTTCTTGCGACGGTGCAGGACGACATACACGACATAGGAAAGAAGATCGTCGCCACGGTGCTGAGAAGCGGAGGATTCGAAGTGGTAGACCTTGGAAAGAACGTGCCGGCTGAGAGAATACTCGAGGCGGTGAGGGAGATCAAACCGAACATCGTGGGCCTTTCGGCGATGATGACGACGACCGTGGGCTATGTTAAAGAGACCGCCGACCTTTTGAGAGGAAGCGGTGTGGACATCTTCATCGTGGCAGGTGGGGCGTCGATGAACCAGCAGCTTGCGCAACAGTTCCAGGTGTATTACGCGAAGGACGCACTAGAAGCGTTGAACCTCTGTAAAAGGTTGGTTGGAGGTGAGAGGAATTGAGCAGGTTCGTTCTCAAGTTCGGTGGTTCCAATCTGAAGAGCAGAGACGACCTTTTCAAGATCCTGGACGTTGTGAGGATGTACAAAGGCAGTCTGATTGTGGTGGTATCCGCGGTCTACGGTGTCACGAACCAGTTGATAGACGCCGTTTCGAAGATCGATCGGCTTGATGTGGATGCCTTTCTTCAATCTCTGTACGAGCGCTATCAATCCTTCCTAGATAGAGACGATGAAGGGTTGAAGGATCGGGTTTTCGAGATCAGAGACGTCCTGCTGGGTTCAAAATTTTTGAAAGAAGTTCCTGTAGAATTTCAGGATTACATCGTCAGCCACGGTGAACGCTGTTCGTCTCTGATGATAACCAGATTTTTCAACGAACATGGTCTGGACTTCGAAGAAGCTTTGCCCGAGTGGTTCGGACTTGTGACAGACGGCAAGTTCGGTAACGCAACGGTCGACCTTGAGGCGAGCCGTCGGAACGCGGTTGCGTTCTTCAAGAAGGATAGAAACTACGTCGTTCCTGGTTTTTACGGGCTTCACGATGGAAGAGTCACTATACTGGGCCGTGGTGGGAGCGATTATACAGCGACTTCGCTGGCTTACTGTCTTGACGCGGAAAGGGTGGATCTGTACAAAGATGTGTCCGGTTTCATGACGTGTGATCCGAAGCACGTGAAGAACGTCAAACCCGTGAAGATGCTTTCTTACGATGAAGCTGCAGAGCTCTCCTATTTCGGAGCGAAGATACTGCACCACGCGACTGTTGAACCTTTGAGAAAGAAGGGCATACCGCTGTACGTGTTCAACATAAACCAGTTCAAAGGCATCGACGAACCTGACACAATCATAACCGCGAACGGTTCGACGACGAAGGACGTGGTCAAGAGCATTTCTTTCACCGACGACATCGCCGTCGTTCAGTTCAAAGGTTCCAACGTGGGTCGTGTACCGGGTTTGCTCGGTCAGATCGCATCGACGTTTGGCGCCGAGAACATCAACATAAAGTCCGTGATAACGGCTCAGACGAGTATAAACGTGCTCATTTCGCGGCAGGATCTGGAAAAATCGAAGAAGATCGTTTCAAAGCTGAACATCCCGGAGGTCGAACAGATCGATTTCAAAACGAACATATCCCTGATCGCGGCAGTGGGAAACGGTGTGCTCCAGAAACACGGAATAGCCGCGAGGATCTTCTCCGCCGTGTCCAGGGAGAAGATCAACGTTTTGATGATCTCGGCCGGTGCATCGGAAGTGACCGTGTACTTCATTGTCAGCGTTGAGGACAGAGACAAAGCCCTCAGGGCGATACACGAAGAATTCTTTGGAGGTGTTGAAGATGAGAACGATTGAAGAAATCAACAAAAAGATTCTGAACGGTGAGGCGGTAGTACTCACGGCAGAAGAGGTTGTCAGACTGGCGAAAGAAGAGGGAGTTAAGGAAGTCGCCAGGAAGGTCGACGTGGTGACGACGGCCACCTTCGCACCTATGTGCTCGAGTGGGGCGTTCGTGAACTTCGGCCACACCAGACCACCCATGAGGATGGAGAAGATAGAGATCGAAGGCGTGGAGGTCTACGGCGGTCTGGCGGCCGTGGACGGTTACATAGGTGCGACGCAGGAATCGAAGCAGGATAAAAGTTTCGGCGGAGCACACATCATAGAACTGCTCATCAGAGGGCAGAACCTCAAGTTGAAGGCGGAAGGGAAAGGAACGGACTGTTATCCGAGGAAGCAGTTCGAAGGTTATGTGAACAAAGACATGATAAACGACTTCTTCATGTTCAACCCGAGGAACGCGTACCAGAACTACGCCGCGGCCACGAACAGTTCTGACAGGACCATATACACCTACATGGGCAAACTGCTCGCAAACTTTGGAAACGTCACCTATTCCACCTCGGGCGAACTGAGCCCGTTGCTGAAAGATCCAAAGCTGCTCACGATCGGACTGGGAACGAAGATCTTCCTCTGCGGCACGGAAGGTTACGTGGTATGGCCAGGCACGCAGTTCAGAAACAACGTGCACACGAACGAACACGGCATACCCATCTCCGCTGCGAGGACCCTCGCTGTGATAGGCGATGCGAAGAGGATGAATCCGAGGTATCTGAGGGCTGCGTATTTCAAAAATTACGGTGTGACGATGTTCATCGGCATAGGTGTACCGATACCCGTCCTGAACGAGGAGATCGCTTACTATGTGAGCAGATCGAACGAAGAAATAACCACGGAGCTGAGGGACTACGGAAAATCAGGAAGGCCCGTGCTGAGGCTCGTCAACTACGCAGAACTCAGGTCCGGCTGGATCGAGATAGAGGGTAAAAAGGTGAAGACTGCACCGATCTCGAGCCTTGCGATGGCACGCGAAATCGCAGAAGTTTTGAAACGCTGGATCCACGAAGGTCAGTTCACGCTCACGAACCCTGTCAAATTGTTCGACGAGCCGAGGAGTATGAAGGGGCTCGAGGAAGTGAAAGAAGCCGAGAGGTTCAGAATGGAAGAACCAACTTGTGTGAACTGCGGCATGTGTGTGGGCGTGTGCCCCTTCGACGCGTTGAAGCTCGTCGACGATGTTCTGAAGTTTGAGAGAGATCTTTGCACGAACTGTGGACTGTGCAGCGACGTATGTCCCGTTGGGGTGAAGCTGCCTCCGCTGTGAGAAGGTTTTACAGAAATTTTCACAGTCAGAGGTTACATGCTTTCACCGTTCGATACAAAGAAACGGACCTGTGGATCGGTGTCGACAGGTACGATCCACAGATGCCAGAGGCTGTACTCGGGTTCGTTGAGGATCTGTACCGACAGCTTCTGGAGGTTGCGAAAGTCTGGCCGGAGTTCTTTTCTTCGCTCGAGCCGGTGGAATTGTCCGACGGACCGAAGGTCGCGATGAAGATGGTCGAGGCGGCGAAGCTTGCCGGCGTCGGTCCCACGGCGGCGGTGGCTGGAGCGTTCGCAGACGAGGTCGGTGAGTTCCTGTTGAAGAATTTCGACTGCGAAGAGGTGATCGTGGAGAACGGGGGAGACATTTTCATCAAATGCAGCAGCGACATCGTTTCGGCCGTGTACGCGGGAAGCTCTCCCCTCTCTGGCAGGGTGGGATTGAAGATTCCAGAAGGTAGCTGGGGTGTCTGCACCTCCTCTGGAAGGTTTGGACATTCCCTGAGCTTTGGCAACGCGGACGCGGTAACTGTGATCAGCAGTAGCGCAACGATCGCAGATGCGTTCGCCACAGCTTACTGCAACATGGTGAAAAAGAAGGAGGATGTGGAGGATTTGTTGAAATGTGCGATCAACGAAAATGTACTCGGTGTTCTGGTCATTTTCGAGGACAAACTTGGGGTGAAAGGACAATTCGAGATCGTTCTCCTGAAAGGTGATGCGAATGAAGCTGGTCGATAAAATAAAGGAAGGTCCGATCCTGTCCATAGAAGTCCTGCCGCCGAACAGGGGACACGACGTTGAAGAGATCTTCAAAACGGTCGATGAGCTGATGGATTTTCCCATATCCTTCATCAATGTCACGAGGCACGCCCCTGAAGTCGCTTACGTCGAGATCGATGGTCAGATCGTGAAGGTGACCAAGGTCAAGAGGCCCGGCACGGTCGGTCTGAGCGCGGCACTCATGCACCGTTACAAGATCGACGTTGTGCCGCACGTCATCTGCTACGGTATGGACAAATACCAGATCGAAGATCTGTTGATAGACCTGCACCTGATAGGTATCAGAAACGTGTTTGCCGTCAGAGGCGAGTACGAAAATCCCATGAGCGAACAGCAGGATAGAAGTTCTTACAGGCACGCGGTGGAGCTGGTGAGACACATCGCGAACCTGAACAGAGGAATCTATCTTTATCCAACGGAACAGAGCGTGCCCACAGATTTCTGCATCGGTGTCGCGGGTTATCCTGAGAAACACTTCGAAGCGCCGAACATGGAGGAAGACCTTCTGAATTTGAAGCGGAAGATCGACGCCGGGGCACACTACGTTATAACCCAGATGGTCTTCGACGTGGAGATATACAGAAGGTTCGTACAGCTCGCGAGAGATTTCGGCATAAACGTTCCCATCATACCCGGGATAAAACCTGTTGTCAATCTGAAGAGCATCTACTCCATCCCGAAGAAGTTCTTCGTGACCATACCTGCGCACTTCGTATCGCAGATGCAACAGGCACGCAGCAGCGAGGAAGAGTTCAAGGTTGGTGTGAGGTTCGCCGCGAAACTTGCAGAAGGACTGCTCGCATCAGGCGCTCCGGGCATCCACATCTTCACCATGGGAAGGGCGAAGGCAACGAAAGCGATGCTCAGCCTGCTTTATTCGAAACAGGCCTGAGGAGGGATTGAGAAATGAAAAGAAAGGTGGCGATTCTTGGCGCGACAGGCACGGTTGGGCAGCGGTTCGTACAGCTGCTCGCGAACCATCCGTTCTTCGAAATAACTTTGCTCGCAGCTTCCGAAGCGTCGGCCGGGAAGAAGTACGCGGACATAGTCCACTGGCATTTACCCTGCGAAATTCCGGAAAAGGTTAAGAACATGGAGATCGTCAGTGTCGATTCGAACTTCGACTGCGATTACGTTTTTTCGGCACTGCCTTCCGACGTGGCTGGACCGGTTGAGAAGCGCCTGGTGGAGCGGGGCTATACGGTCTTTTCGAACGCGGCGAGCCACAGGATGGACGAAGATGTACCTCTGCTCGTACCCGAAGTGAACCTGGAACACATGAAACTGGTGGAGCTACAGAAAACACCTGGCAGGCTGATCACTAACCCGAACTGTTCCACGATAGGTCTGGTGATGGCGCTCAAGCCCATCG
The DNA here is from genome assembly GCF_011057685.1 of Thermotoga sp. Ku-13t. Lineage (NCBI taxonomy): Bacteria > Thermotogati > Thermotogota > Thermotogae > Thermotogales > Thermotogaceae > Thermotoga > Thermotoga sp. Ku-13t. Next base: position 634,711 of record NZ_LNFY01000001.1, read on the forward strand.
CAGACCTTTTCGGGATAGAGTTCGTCAGCGTCGTAACGATGCAGGCCGTTTCGGGCGCAGGATACCCTGGGGTCGCCTCCCTGGACATCATAGACAACGTGATACCATACATAAAGAACGAGGAAGACAAGATGTGCACCGAACCGAAGAAGATCCTGGGCAAGTTCACAGAGCGTGGTATCGAGTTTGCCGGATTCGAGATTGTCGCACAGTGCAACAGAGTACCCGTTCAGGATGGTCACATGATCAGTGCTTACATCGAGACGAGTGAAAGAGTCGATATCGACAGGCTGATACAGGCCATAGAGAACTTTGCGCCCTTGAAAGGATACAAACTTCCAACGGCCCCGGAAAAACCTTTGATGTATCTGCCAGCTAAAGACGCTCCACAGCCGAGACTCCACAGAGATTTAGGAAACGGTATGACGGTGAGCGTAGGAAGGTTGGTGAAGGTTTCCGATCGTGCGCTCAGGTTCGTTGCCCTGGTGCACAACACGATCAGGGGTGCTGCAGGATGTGCCGTTCTGAACGCGGAGGTGTACGAAGCTCTGTACCGAACTGGCGCGTGAGTTTTATAACGATCCAGATGCTCATCTATCTGATCGTCTCGCTCTGCTTCATCGCGATAGCTGGGCTGTGTTTGAACACGACGATCACGCACTTCTTCCAGGTGACAAAACGTCTGGAAGAGGACATAGATCTGATGATGGTGGTCGATTTCCTGAGGCACGATTTCTGGTACAGATCGATCAGCACAGCGCGTGTGAGTGATTCTGCGATCAGTTTCTGGGAGAAGGTTGAGGGCAGGGAGAAGCAGGTCTGGTACAGGGTGGAGTCCGAGCAAGGAAGTTACACGATCAAGAGGGTTGCGAGCGATGGGGTGAACGTGGTCTACAGATCCAGTCAACCCATCAGTTTCTATGAAGAAAAAGGCATCTGGGGTGTGAGGATCGGCAATCTGTGCTTCGAGATGCTCAACGCCACACCCTCGAACGTGAGAGAAAGGCTGAACATCAAACCGGGTGAGCTTCCTTACTTTCTGGTCCCAAAGCCGGTGAACGTCTCAAGATGAGCAATTCGCTGTCACCGTAAGTCCTCTGCTTGATCAGCTCGAAGCGATCCGGGATCGCCACCTTCTCTCTTTTCGACTTTTCCACGACGATCGTCTCTGCCACGTCTTTTCCTGACAAAAGTTTCAGCGCTTCGCTCACAAAGTCCAGATCGTACGGTGGATCCAAAAAAACTACATCGAATCTCTCCATGTTCTTTTCAAGGAACCTTCTGTAATCCATGCACAGCACTGTGAGATCCACGCCGAGCCTCTGGGCGTTTTTCCTCGCGATCTGAACGGCGAGCTTCGAAACGTCGACCGCCACGGCTCTCCTGGCGCCTCTGCTGATCGCCTCGATGGAGACCACGGCGCTGCCACAGAAGAGCTCCAGAAAGCTTTTCCCAGACACATCGATCATGCTGAACAGCGCCTGGCGCACCATTGAACTGGTGTAGCGCGTCCTTGGATCCGGAACGGGCTCGATTTTTCTTCCTCTCAGACTACCTCCTGTGATCTGCAGCAGGAGCGATCATCCTCTCAATGTAGCTGGAAGTGTTCCCTGTTGGCGTCGCATATGTCTTCCAGCAGTTCTTTCACGTTGTGAGACCTCGGACCGAGCGGATGCAAAAGTAGAGCTTTGATCGCCATCGCTTTCGATCTTTTCAGATACGCTTCTATGGTGAGCCTTTCGTACATCTTTATCGTGTGGATGAGTCCAGCTGCGAAATGATCCGCATCACCCATGCTGAGCGGTGAGACAGCGTTGGCCTTCGTCACGCAAGGTATTTCGAGCACGTAATCGGCCGGCAAATTAGCGATCGCGCCTCTGTTTTTCGTGTTGACGATGTGCACCGAGTTGTTCGAAAGGGCTAGATCTTTGATCAGCATGGCCGCCGCCGTGGAATAAAGGCTCCCGCCCCTCAGGGAGAGTTCTTTTGGAATCTCACTCTCCGTCTCATACTTTTTGAAGAGTTGTTCTTCGATCTGGATCACCTTTTCGGCACGCGTGCCTTCATGAATGATCTTTTCGAACATCGTCTGCGTCGACAAATAGTACCGAAGATACGGATTCACGATGAGTCTCAACGATTCCAAGATCCATGCCGGCATCTCTGGAGTGTCGTACTGTGAAACCAGCTGGAAAACTTTCTGCGTGACATCTTCGTTCTTCAACCACACCTTCTCAACGAAGCTCAAGTGGTTCAGCCCGTAGTACTTCAGGAAAAGATCGTTCACCTCGCAGGAAAGGAGACGGGCGAGCTGGTTCAAAAGGTTGATGGGTACGTTGCAGAGACCTACGAACCGTTCAAAACCGAGGTAGTTCAACACGAACTCCGTCACGTGACCCGAAGGGTTGGTGAAGTTGATGACAACCGCCTCGCTGTGTTTGTCCAAAAGATCGATGTACCGTTCAACGACGGGAAACGCCCTCAGGGCCGCGGCAAAGCCTCCAACTCCCGTGGTCTCCTGTCCTATGAGGTTGTATTTGAGTGGGATTTCTTCGTCCAGCCTGCGAGCCTTCAAACCACCCGGCCTGAACTGGAAGACCACGTACTTTGCTTGTTTCACAGCTTCAACGAAATCCTGGGTTTTGAACAGTTTGAACCTGTCTTTCACCAGCCTCTGGCAGAAAGCGTGCATGATCTGAAGCTTTCTTTCGTCGATGTCGTGCATCCAGACTTCCTTAAGCTCGACCTCGTTCGAGATCTGCAACAGACCAGATATGAGCTCTGGAGTGTAACTGCTACCTGCCCCCACGATCGCCATCTTCATGCACCATCCCCCCAGTGACAGATCAACCTTTCGATCGACTCTTCGCTGAACCTGTAACCTGCCAGCTCGGCAGCCAGAAGCACCGCCCCGATCACCGGTGGATGCTTCGGAACGATCAGCTGATAATCTCTTCCGAGGGCGGTCTGGATCATTTCCAGAAGCATGGGATCCGCGTTCTTGAAGAAACTACCTTCAAGCACCAGCTTTATCGGAGGTGTGAAACTCAGTTTCGATCTGAACGCCCTGACGATGCTGAGGACCTCTTCAACGATCTCGGAGAGTATTTTCAGAGCAACGAAATCATGCTTTCGGGCGGCAGAGAAGAGGATTTTTATCAGTAAAACTACGTATTCCCTCATCTTTTCGTAATCACCTTCGTATTCGAAATGCATGATGTCTTCGATGTTCGTTTGAACCTGAGATTCGAACATTTCCACCATGATCGTGTTTTCCGACCTTCCATCCTTCGCCCTCACGATCGCAGAGGCCACCTTACCCGCAACGATGTACGAACCGAGCCTCTCACCGAAAAATGTTGAGAATCCCCCAATTCTCTCGATCTTCTTTCCATCGCACGCGTAGTTGATCCCACCGGTGCCGCAGCTTATCATGATGCCAACATCGTTGAAAGTTCCAGATCTCAAAGCGATCCTACCATCGTTGTCAAAAGCGTAGTTTTTCAATCCGAGTCTTTCGAGCATCGAACGCACTATTCTGTTTTCGTACTCGAAGTCGGCCCCAGCCACGCCGAAGAAACTCGCGTCCAGCTCCTCAACTGTCAGCGACGCTTTCTCCAGCGCCTCTGCTATGGTCTGTCTGAGATTCTGAATGGCTTTCTCCACACCCATTCCCTGGTAATTCGCGCCGGGTCCCTCGTGAAAGACGATCACGTTTCCAGATTCGTCAACGATCAGAACGTGTGTTTTCGTACCTCCAACGTCCACGCCGAGAAAGTACATCCAAACCACCCCGATGAAAGTACAAGGTATAATCGCATTGAAGTACAGCATTGGGAGTGGTACAACGTGCGATTCAGAATCACGAACGCTATTCCACTGGTATTGATCTTCGTCGCAGCGGTTTTCACACTGATAGTTTATCCGATCTGGCTGGTACTTCCAAAATTGCACAAGACATTTCTGGATCATCAACTCAACGGCTTGACGCACCAGCTGGACATAGCGATCACGTTGCTGGATCATTACTTTTCGAGCCACAAGAAAGGCACGTTTGACGAGCAAACCGCCCAGCTCAACGCCCTCGAAGAGCTCAAGCTTCTTCGGTACGGTCCAGAGGGTAAAGACTACTTCTTCGTTCTGAACGAAGAAGGAATTCTCCTGGCGCACCCTTACAAACCGGAGCTGGAAGGACAGAGCGGGTTCAATACGAACGATGCGGTTTTCGCTGCCGCAGTTCGCGCGATCGTTGAAGCAGCAAAGCAGAACAGAAAATTCGCCGAGTACGATTGGTACGTCTACGGGGAACAGAGGCTGGAGAGAAAGATCTCAGCGATAAGAACCTTCGAACCTTGGAGCTGGATAATAGGTACTGGTCTGTACAGCGAAACGTTAGAGGAACAGTTCGAAAAGATCGCAGGACAGTTTCGGCGTGTGATCGTCGCGTTCGGTGTCATTTACGTTCTGGTCTCGCTGTTTTTCACGGTATCTCTCAATCGTTACCACAAAGAAAGAGAGAAACTTTTATCACTGCAATCGCAAGAAAGAGAAAGACTGCAGATCATCCTGAGCTTGCTGCCACAACCCATCGCGGTGCTCAGGAACGAAGAGGTTATTTTCATGAACCAAGCTTTCAGGAAAATGTTCGTGCAAAAAACCGGAGATTCAGACACACTGCTGCCAGAGGTCGTTCAAATGTTCGAGACAACACTGAATCAGATCAAAAAGGTTGGAAGGAACGTGGTGAAAACGATCTCGCTGCCCATCGATCAAACAAACAGGTGGTTCGAAGTGCACGCGATTCCACGTTTCGAGGCCAGGAAAGTGGTTGAGACGATCTTTATTTTGATCGATACGACCCGGCAGGTGAAACAGATAGATCTCTGGAAATCCAGAGCAAAGATTGACAGATTGACGGGTTTGGCCAACAGGAACGTTCTGGAAGAGATTTCTCATAATCTGCAGAGCCTCGGTGAAAGATTCTGTGTGATCATGCTCGACCTGGACGGTTTCAAGAAAATAAACGACGTTTATGGGCACATTGTGGGAGACGAGGTGCTCAAAGAAGTTGCCCGAAGGTTGTTGGAAAACGCGAGGAAAGACACCATACTGATCCGTTATGGGGGAGACGAAATGCTGCTGATAGTTCCCAACTCAGACAAGAAAGCAGGTTACAGCGTGGCACAGAGGCTGCAGGAAGTAGTGAAGAAGCCCTTCCAGATTGAGAATCTCACCCTGAATCTGAGTGTGTCGGTGGGGCTTTCACAGTTTCCAGAAGATGGCAACAATCTTGAAACACTCATAAGAGTCGCTGACGAAAGACTTTACAGAGCGAAGGCGATGGGTAAAGGCGGCCTGTGTACAGATTGACAGTGATGACGGTCGCGTGGTAAAATTTCATACGGACTGCCGAGGTGGTGGAATTGGCAGACACGCATGGTTGAGGGCCATGTGGGTTTCGGCCCGTGCGGGTTCAAGTCCCGCCCTCGGCACCAGGGGGAGCGAAAGCTCCCTCTTTTTGTTATACTTTGAACGGTGAGGCGCTTGATCAAGCTCGTTTGCATAGACCTCGATGGTACGCTTTTAGACAGCAAGAAATGCATATCGGAAAGTAACAGAGAGAGTATACGGCGCACGATCGAGCTCGGAGTCAACGTCACGATCTTCACCGGTAGAAGTTTTGGTTCGGCGGCTCGCTACGTTAGGGAGCTGGAGATAAGCATTCCAGCCGTCTTTCAGAACGGAGCTCTGATCATCGATCCTGTGGGCATGAAGGTCTACAGAAGCATCGAGCTTGATTCAACGTTGGCACGCCACTTTGTGGAATCATGCCGTGCACATTCTGTCTATCCCGTGGTCTACGAATCCTTCTTTTCGGAGAAAGACATGCTCGTTGAAGGACCTTATCACGGTGCTTTTGACGAATATTTCAGATTGAACACACATCGGATCACGCTGGTTAAGGACCTGATCGAAGAGCTGAGGAAGAAAAACAGTGTGGTGGAAGTCGCACTCGTCGGCAGCGTCGACGATGTTAACAGAGCAATCAGGGACGTTTCTTCGATCGCCCACGATGGTTACACGGTCGTGGAAAACCAGAAGAGAGATGGAGAAGCGTTCGTGGAGATCTTTGGACCCAACGTTGGGAAGGAGAAAGCGCTCGAGTTTTTCTTGGACATGTACGGCATCAGCCCAAGAGAAGTGATGTACGTAGGGGACAATCTGAACGACGTCTCGATCATGCGCATGGTTGGCATCTCTGTGGCGATGATGAACGCTCCAGAGGAGGTTAGAGAAATCGCAACGTACGTTACAGAAAGCAACGACGATTCTGGTGTGGCGAAAGCTCTGGAAAGGTTCATCCTTCAGGAGTGTGTTCGAGAATGAGTTTTCTCTTCCTTGCCCTTTCGAGTGTCTTGACAGCTCTGGCGATGCCAGGTTTCCTCTTTGGCTTTTTCGTATGGTTCAGTTTGATATTCCTCTTCATCGCCTTGGAGAACAAAAGCGTTCTCGAAAGTACACTGTACGGTTTTCTGTACTTTTTCTTCTTCAGTGCGATCAACCTCTACTGGGTGCTGCCAGTCCTCGTGGAGAATCTGCCCAGAACGTTTTCGAGGTTTCCAAGCTGGCTGGGTTTCTTCGTCTTCGTGCTCATGCTGGTCATCGAAGCGTTACCCTTTGCTTTGTTCGGTTTGCTGTATGCGATCGGAAAAAGATCAGTTGAAAATCGAATCTGGCTCGACGCATTCTTCGTCGCATCTCTCTATACCCTTGTGGATTATCTGAGAGGCCTCGGCGAGATGGGATTCACGGGGGGAACCTTGGCGGACGCTCTGTACAGGGAAGTCGGATTGCTCCAGCTCGCACCCATCTTAGGTTCTTACGGTCTGACGTTTTTGATTGTTCTGGTCAACAGGTTGCTGTACACGATGATGAAGAAGAGTTCAAGACCGATCGAAAGGGTTGCCCTGGCCGTGCTCTTGATCGTTCTTGTTTCACGCAGCGTGGAGAACTTCCTGCCCCTGCCTCAAGACGGTGAAACGAAGCTGGTGGCGCTGCAGACTCACGTCACACCGGAGGAAAAGTACAGATCCTCGAGCATGGAGCTCTATTCCAAACTTGAAGGACACCTGGAGAAACTCGGCAATGTGCTGGTTGTCCTGCCGGAAGATGTGTTTCCTTCAGATCCGACGAGAGACGAAGTTGGAGAAAATCTCCACAAACTCGCCAGCGAAAAGAACTTGAAGATCGTGCTCGGAGCGGTATCGAGAGAAGGGCCGAAGAATAGCCTCTTCTTGATCGATGAATGGGGTATCAGGAGGATCTACTCCAAGGTCAGGCTTTTCCCGTTCGTGGAAATGTTGCCTTACGAAAGGATCTTCGGCGCGTTCAACTTCTTAAGGGGTCTGGCTTACTTCCAGCCCGGTGAAGCTTTCTCACCCGTGAAGGTCGAAGGTTATCCTTCGATAGGATTTCAAATATGCTTCGAATCGTACTTCAGCGAGCCGTCTCGAAAGCTCGTCGTCAACGGTGCCGAAGTTTTGATAGTCTGCACGAATGATGGCTGGTTCGCTTACAACATCGCCTTGATGCAACATTTCTCAAAAGCGGTGTTTCGAGCGGTGGAGACCAGACGCCAGCTGGTTCAGGTTTCCAACGCGGGCATAACCGGTGTTGTGGATCCTTATGGGAGGATCGTGAAGGTCTCACCCGTGAGGATGTACGATGCGCTGGAAGTGAGCTTGATCCCGCGCGAAGAGATCACGTTTTACACGAGGTACGGAGACCTCGTGGTGTGGTTCTGCGTTGGTTTCGTTCTTTTGGGTCTTCTGCTGCCGGACCAGAGGAGGATTCGGGTGAGGAGGATCTGGAGATGAGGGTGATCGCGATCGTTCTGGACAGTGTTGGTATAGGTGAACTTGCTGATGCACATCTTTACGGTGACGAGGGAAGCAACACGCTCGTGAACACCGCGAAAGCGGTGGGCGGTCTGAACTTACCAAACTTGGCGAAGATGGGCCTCGGCAATCTGGACGAGATACCAGGCGTTCCGAGAATGCCTGCCATGGGTGCTTACGGCATCATGCTCGAAAAGAGCCCCGGGAAGGATTCGACGACGGGGCACTGGGAACTTGCGGGCATCGTGCTGAAAAAGCCCTTCGATCTTTTTCCCAACGGTTTTCCGAAGGAATTGATAGAGGAATTCGAACGGAGAACTGGCAGGAAAGTGATCGGAAACAAACCTGCCTCGGGCACCGAGATCATCAAAGAACTCGGGCCGGAGCATGAAAGAACGGGAGCTTTGATCGTCTACACCTCCGCAGACAGCGTTTTTCAAATCGCTGCCAAAGAAGAAATAATCCCAGTTGAAGAACTTTACAGATACTGTGAGATCGCGCGGAACCTGCTCGACGAGATGGGATTCAAGGTTGCCAGAGTGATCGCGAGGCCCTTCACGGGCGAGTGGCCCAACTACGTGAGAACGCCCAGAAGACACGATTATTCTCTGCCACCGGAGGGTCGCACACTGCTGGATGTACTCACAGAAAGCAATATTCCAGTTTACGGAGTGGGCAAAATATACGATCTTTACGCTGGAAGGGGAATAACGGAAAGTTTCAAGACCGAGGACAACATGGACGGTGTGGACAAAACGATCTGGGTGATGAAGAACAAAAGACACGACTGCATGATCTTCACCAACTTGGTCGACTACGACATGAAGTACGGGCACAGGAACGATGTGAAAGGATACGCCAGAGCACTCGAAGAGTTCGATGCGAGGCTTCCCGAAATCTGGAGTGCCATGGAGCAAGACGACGTTCTGTTCATCACGGCGGACCACGGCTGTGATCCCACCACACCATCGACGGACCATTCGAGGGAGCGAGTGCCCATCTTGGTCTGCGGTGAACGCGTGTGCAAAGATGTGAATCTGGGCGTCAGAGAATCCTTCGCCGATTTTGGACAAACTGTGGCTGACATCTTCCAGGTCGAAAGGCTCGCCAACGGTGTCTCGTTCAAAGACCTCCTTTTCTATTGTTCGAACGGATGAGCAAGAAGAGCGTAGCTTACGGTAAACTGATCAGATTCTTCTGGAAGAGACCGACCACGGCGCGGAAGTTGCTCAAATTCGGTGTTGAGCTGGAACTTGCGCGTCGCAAGACTGTCGCAGCTGTGAAAAACGATTTTTCGAGCTGGATCGATCTTTCAGCGCTTTCGATCGTTGCTTCCGCCTTCAACGATGAAGAGATCGCGCTGGTCAATCTGTTCTTCCCAACGGAAATCATGGCCGGTTTTGGCTTGAAGTGCGTCTCCGCCGAAGGGCTTGCGGGCACGCTCGCTGCGATGCAGCTGGAAGATTTTGCACTCGCCCGAGCGGAGGCAATGGGCGTTTCGAAGAACACCTGCTCCTTCCACCGTGCAGGACTCGGTCTGAACCTTTTGAGGATGCTGAGAAACGTCAAAGCTGTTGCGGTCACGAACATGCTCTGTGACGGCAACATTCCCGTGTTCAGAACGATGGCCCAGCTACACGGTGTCGAGCCCGTGGTGCTCGACGTTCCGCGGACTTTCGACGAGTCTGGGGTTGAATACGTTTCAAGACAGCTGGAAAACGCAGTCTACGAATTAGAAAACCAGCTGAACAGAAAGTTCGATCATAGAAGATTCGAAGAGCAGCTGAAGATGGAGTTAGAGATCTTCGAGACATTAAGAGAAATCTATCCGAAGCTGTGTGAAAGACCCGTCAAGCTGCATCTGTACCAGCACGTGAATCTGCTCTATGTTCTTCACGTCAGGCCGGATGTGTACATGCTGAAGGCCGTTCGGTCGCTCAGAAAACAGCTTGAAACTCAGGTCGAACACATCGATAAAAGATTTTTCTGGATGCACCTGAGTCCCTACTACGACAACGTTCTGAACGAAATCTTTTCCAAACACAGCCGGTACACGGTGGTGGCCTGCGAACTCTCGTGGGACTGGATGGACTGGAAGGTGGATGTGAGCCATCCGTTCAAAAGTATTGCCGAAAAGTTGTTGCTCAATCCTTTGCTGAGCGGGGTTGACAAGAGAATCCAGTTTGCGAAGCGACTCACTCTGGACTTCAGAGCTGATGGTGTGATACACTTCAACCATCTTGGGTGTAAACAATCGAGCGGTTCGGTCGAATTCATAAAGAGAGCTTTCGATGAACTGAAGATCCCTTTTCTGTCGCTCGACGGAGATTGTGTGGATCACACGAACAGTTCTGCTGAACAGTTCAAAACGAGAGTCGAGGCTTTCCTGGAGATGATCCGATGATCGTGTACAACTGTCCTCTGGTTCCGTTCGAGTTCTTTCACGCGCTGAAAATCCCTTTCAGGAGGATAGAACCAGGCTCGGGTGAATTTCAATACCTCCATCCCAACGTGTGCGCTTTCTGCAGAACCGCAGTGTGCTCCGTCAAACCTGATGAGGTTTTGGTATGGACAGACTCGTGCGATTCGATGAGAAGATCCTACGATTTTTTGAAGAAGAATCGTTCTTTCTATTTGCACGTTCCTGTGAAAAACGACGAAATCTCGGTACGTTTCTTCGCGAGGGAGCTTCAAAGGCTGTGGGAGTTCCTCAAAACCACGTTCAAGAGGGAGGTATCTCTGGACCAGCTCGAAAAGACGCACCAGTGGTTCGTCGATAGATCAAGCGAGCTGCAACGAGCCATGACTGAAGATCCGTACAGGGCGAAGGCGATCTTCGAGGAACTTTCAAACCAAAAATGGATAGGCTCGCTCGAAAAGAGAGGTAGACTCGTCCTTTTGCTGGGTTCCTGGGCGAGCGATGAAGTGGTGAAGATCGTGGAAGAAGCGGGAGACTTTACCCTGAATGCAACCTGCTCTGGTCCTTACGCACTCATCTCGGACGTGCAGACGGGCCCGGACGTCTTCGAATCCATCGCAAGAAGGATCCTGAACAAAAGACTTCCCTGTGGAAGGTTCGCACGTGAAAGACATCTGCAATCCTTGATCGGGCGGTTTCGTCCGGATGTCATCGTCCTCCACACAGTGAAATTCTGCGATTTTTACCATTTCGACGAAGGAATGCTGAGAAAATTGACAGTACCGTTTGTGACGATCGAAAACGACTTCACGAACGCTCTGGAGCAGTCCAGAACCAGGATCGAAGCCTTACTGGAAAGAGTAAGGGAAAGAGGTGACAGAAAGAATCTCAGATCTTCGTATTTCATCGGGATAGACAGTGGTTCCACAAGCACGAAGATCGTCGTTCTGAACGAACGTGGAGAAATCCTGTTCGAACAAATTTCCAGAACCGGTGCCGATCCAAGAGAAAGTGCGAAGCGTTTGATGGACCATGCGATGAAAACTTTGAAGTTCAATGAAGAAAACTGCTTCGTCGTTGCCACAGGATACGGACGCGGTACCATCGACTTCGCTCACGAAAGGATGACCGAGCTGACCTGTCATGCGGTGGGCGTCAGCCACCTTTATCCCGATGTGAGAACGATCATAGACGTCGGAGGACAGGACAGCAAGGTGATGAGAGTCGAAAAAGGAAAGATCGTCGATTTCGTGATGAACGATAAGTGTGCGGCGGGTACTGGCAGATTTTTGGAGATCGTTTCATCGATTCTTGAGGTTCCCCTGGAGAAGATGGGCAAGGAATCTTTGAAGGCAAAGCAGCAGCTGAACATCAGCAGCGTGTGCGCGGTCTTCGCCGAGAGTGAGATCATATCCTTGCGCAGCAAAGGTTACAGCAGGCAGGACATACTGTTCGCCGCGCACAGCGCGATCGCCAGAAGGCTTGCGACCATGTACGAAAGAATCAAAGGCGTTCCACCGGTGGTGCTCACGGGCGGAGTCGCACTGAACGAAGGATTGAAGAATGCGCTGGAACGGCTGCTCGGCGTCGAGCTCATCGTCCCGAAAAACCCTGTGACGACGGGAGCACTCGGTGCCGCGCTGATGGGCCTTCAGCAGAAACGGTGACGCCCATGTGTTTCATGCACGGCGAAAACGCACGAACCGGTACCCGTGAGCTGGGCAACTATGGGGTTTGTGCTCCACGCGGTTTTCAACGCTTCGTCGATTTCCCTGTGGATCGAGCACACGAGAGCTTGAAAGACGTTGTAGGACATGCGTGCGATCACGTCGTGTTCGTGGTTGATGTAAGCTTCGTACAGCCTCTCGACAGGTTTTGGCCCCCTGCGGAAATCGTCTTCTTTCAGCATCGAATAAGCCTTCGCCGTGCTCATACTCACGCCCGGGCAGAACAGATCCACCGTGTAACCAGTTATGGGGTGTAACGGCGTGATCTTCTCGCCCTTCCCTTCCACGATCGCGGTACCACCGAAGAGAAAGAATGGCACATCCGAACCAACCTGAACGGCGATCTCGATGAGTTCGGACGGTGAAACGTTCGTACTCTTCGCAAGAAATCTGAGCGTGGCTGCGGCGTCAGAACTACCGCCTCCGAGCCCGGATCCGATGGGTATGTGTTTTTTGAGTATCACCTTCAAACCGAAATCGACTGGAAAATGTTCGAAGAACTTTCTGTAGGCTTTCTCGACGAGATTTTCTCCCGTTATTTGAACATCACATTCCACAACGATCTCTCCGGCGTTGTCTGTTTGAAGGAAAAGAAGTTCATCGTACAGGTCGATGGTCTGGAACAGACCGATGATGTCGTGATAACCGTCTGAACGTTTGCCAACCACGTCCAGATAGAGGTTCAACTTCGCGTATGCCCTCTCAGAAAAGCAAGGACCAGTTTCGACCATCCTTCGAGCTCTTCCTCTCTTCGCTCTATCTCCAATAGATCGGCGAACCAGAAATCGAACATGTCCGGCTCGTTCAGACCCAAAAACTTCACTTCTGCCAGATAGACGAGTCCGACGTGAACGCGGCTGACGGGCGAGCTCGTGTCGTTCAGAAGTCCAACGTAGGAAAGCCTTTCGAGCTCGACGTTCACTTCTTCGTGGATCTCTCTCTCTATCCCATTCAGGAACGCTTGCCAGGGAGCATCACCGTCATCCGAGTTGATGTGACCTCCCACACCGAGAGAGAGCTTGCCGTGAAGCCTCTTTTCCTGCTGTTTCTTCGTTCTTCTCAGCAGGAGAAACTTGTCATTCTCACGCATCAATACGTAAGGTATCACCTGACGCAAGGTTTCATCGAACTCGGCGATCTGTCTGTCGATGAAGAAGGCGTTCTTTTCGATCGCCTCTCTTACCCTGTCCAGTTCGATCTGAAACACACCGTTTCTATCGTCGACGAAATCCTCAACGATCTTCGATGGTAACACCAAAACCTGTTCCATGGCCCTGCTTCACCAACCCGTTGTAGCAATCCCGACAGACCGCGATGTACTTTTCTTTGCCACCCACATCGATCTCGGAGTCGCTGTCGGAGATCTTATAGGTGAGCGTGGCGTTGTGCTCACCGCACACGTGGCAGACTGCCTTTTTCTTTATGACCTCGTTCGCGAACGCGAGCAGCAACATCGTCGTTTCGAAAGGATTCTGTTTGAAGGTCAGGTCCAACCCAGCACAGAACACGTTCACGTTCTCGTCGAGCAGTTTCCTGACCAGTTTGACCAGATCCTTATCGAAGAACTGGACCTCGTCGATGAACACCGCATCGACTTTTTCCTGAAGATACGGAATCATATCTTTTGAAAACTCCACGGAGATCGCCTGAGCCTCGAGGCCGGAGTGCGTCTTGACAACACCGGTGCCGTAACGAACGTCCAGAGCAGGCTTGAAGAGCAGCGTCTTTTTTCTTCCGAGCTTGTAGATCTCCAGATAGGAAAGCAGTTCCGTGGTCTTGCCCGAATACATCGGCCCCACAATGACGGTGAGTTTCCCCGACACAACTCATTCCTCCTCCACCAGAACGTTGACCGCTGCGAACTTCTCTTCGTCGAGCAGGTGCAGATAAGTACTCGTGGTCGAAAGGTTCGCGTGCCCCAGAAGTTCCTGGACGACCCTGACACTCACTCGTTTCTGCAGCAGGTGAGTGGCGAACGAATGGCGCAACGTGTGTGGATGAACTTTCTTTTTTATGTTGCAGAGACTAGCATACTTTCGAACGATCCTGAACACCGTGCTTGGGTGCAACCTTTTTCTGTCTGCGAAAAGGTACTCATCGCTCTCTTTTCTGCTCCTTTCCACGTACATTTTCAGTTCGTTCGCAAGATGCCTGTTCAAAGGAACGATTCGATCCTTTCTTCCTTTGCCCATCTCTATCCTCACAAACGCCGGTGAAAAAGAAACATCTCTAACCCTGAGGTTGCAGAGTTCGCTGACTCTCAAACCACAGTAGTACAGCATGCACAAGATCAGATGGTCTCTTTCGCTTTGCTCACTGGCTTTCAGCAATTTTTCCGCTTCTTCTTTCGTCAGAAAATCCGGTGCCCTCTTTCTGAGTCTCGGACTTCTGACCTTCAGCCACGGGTTGCTGGAAACGTGGTGTCTGAGCAGAAGGTAATCGAAGAAGTTCCTGAGCGATGAAATCTTCCGTGCCAGGGTTGAAACGCTCGGCGGTTTGTCGTAACTTTTCGAAAGATGCTTCAAATAGTCTTCGGCATCCTTCACGCCGAACGCTGCCAGGTCTATGCCTCTCTCTTGCAAGAACTGCAAGAACTGCGCAACATCGATCCCGTAAGCTGTGATCGTATTCTCAGAAGCTCTGCGGACGTACCTGAGATATTCTAAGTATTCTTGAAAAAGCTGTTCCAAGAGGTCCTCACCATCCCAGCAAACCAATTAGCAAGGTGTAAACGCTCGAGATCGCCAGGGCTATCAGAACAAACGGAAGGGAAGTCTGGAAGAAATCTCCGAACGAAAGACTCTTTCCAGTGAACTTCTTCAACAATGAAACACCGACTATGTTAACGGCCGCACCTATGGGTGTCAGATTCGCGCCCAGTCCAATACCCAAAGCCAGAGCCCACCACAGCTGAACAGGATAACCCAGACCGATCAAGTACTTCATCACCGGTACCAGAGTTATCGCCGTCGGTACCGCGCTCAGCAAAGAGGCCATAACGGCGCTGAGCCAGGTGAGGACGATGAACAGAACTGGTACGTATTGTAGCCTGGAGATGAGACCGGCGAACCGATCGAGAATGCCTGTCACCTGCACGGCGTGCGTGAGTGAGAACAATCCCATGAAGAAGAAGAGCGTGTCCCATTCGACCTCTTTAGCGACGTCCTCAAAACTCCTTCCTGCGAGAACGAGGCTCAAAGCCGCTCCGAGGAGCGCGATCAAAGCCATGTCGATCTCCAGAACATTGTGGAACGCAAAACCAAGAATCGTTGCCAAAAAGACTAAGGCAATCTTTATGAGCAACTTCTTGTCCGTCACGGCCTGCTTCGGATCGGTCGCCGCCAGGTTCTTCAGACCCGCCTCGGATACGTGCTCTCCGGATACAGTACCTAATAACATCCTTACGGCTATCAACAGAACCAGTAAAGATATGGGTACCAGGTGAACGATAAAACTGTTGAAACTCAAACCGCTCGCGCTTCCTATGACGATGTTCGGAGGATCACCGATCATCGTTGACATGCCACCGATGTTCGATGAGATCACACCGAGCATCAGTAACTTGGACGGGTTTATTTCGACCGCATCGCTCACTAGAAAGAGAATAGGAGCAAATATCAAAAGTGTTGTGACGTTGTCCAGCACTGCCGAGAGTACCGCTATGAAGACCATCAACAATGAGACGGTTCTCTTCAGTTCCCCCTTTCCAAACCGAACCGCGTAAATGGCTGCCATCTGGAAGAAACCCGTGGTCTTCAGGACTGACACGATGATCATCATGCCCAGCAGAAGGCCTATGGTGTTGAAGTCCACCACGTGCGATATGTTCTCCATCGTCAAACTTTCTGAGAGTTTCAGAACGGCAGCCATGAGACCGAGCAAGAACACTTTGACGGATGTCCTTCGAGCCTGGCTGAGAATCACGTAGTACGCGCCGAAGTAAAGACAGAGCGCTAAAACCTGTTTGACCATCTTACATCACCACCCGGACCAGAGCGTGTAGAATTCCACCAGATCGCCCGCATAGAAACCTTCAACGTTCGATGGCACTCGTACCACACCGTTGGCTTCGACCAGGTTCGACACCTGAGCAGTCTCACTCTCCAATGGCTCGGCCCAGACCTGACCATCCTTCACGAACGTTTTTACTCTGACAAAATGTTCCCTACCCTGCCTTGAAGATACGTTCTTCGCCAACCTCACCATCCCTGAAGGTTTCGGAAGAACGTTCTTCTCACCTTCCATCTTCCTCAAAACAGGTAGAAGGACAAACCTTGCACTGACGGCGAAAGAAACAGGATTTCCTGGCAACCCCATGACAGGTTTTCCATCCGCAAGGGCGAGGATCGTGGGTTTTCCAGGTTGAATCAGAATTCCATGGAAGAGCACGCCAGGTTTTCCCAGACGCGCAATCGCGGCTTCGGTGAAGTCCCTCGCTCCTATGGAACTTCCCCCACTGATGATTAGCACATCGTACTTGCTGAAAGAATCTTTCAACATACGAAAGAGCTCATCTTCGCTGTCACGACACAGACCGACGCGTTCGGCTTCAAAGCCCATAGATTTCAGCCAGGCGACGAGTCCATAGCTGTTGCTGTCGCGCACCTGTACAACGGACTTATCTTTAATGAAAGGCTCGACGATCTCGTCCCCCGTCGCTATCACCCCAACTTTCGCACGTCGAAACACCCTCACTTTATCGATACCAAGTTGCAGCATGAGCTGGATGTGTCCCAGCCCGGTCCTTTGACCTTTGCTGAGTACGAGCTGACCTTCCTTCACGTCCTCATCCTTCCTGAGCACGTTTTCGCCCACGGCGACGGGTTTCATCACCTCGACGAACTCGTTGAACCTCTGCGTGTGCTCTTCCATCACCACAGCGTCGGCACCGTCTGGCAGCATGGCACCGGTGGCGATCCAGGCAGCTTCATTTTCGCCGAGGGACCTCTCTGGCTTTTCTCCCACTTTGATTTCGAAGGCGAAACGCAGCATCGATGGAAAGCTGGCGCTCGCACCGACAACATCTTTCGATCTGACTGCATAACCATCGACCAGGGATTTATCGAAACCGGGTAGATCGTGCGGTGCGAATACGTCTTCGGCAGCCACAAAATTCAGTGATTCCAGCACGGAAACATCTACGGCCTCATCGATGGCTTTCACAGACTGCAGGTACTCCGAGTAGACCCTGTCGAGCGTGGCGAGCCTGAGAAATTTCGACCTGTTCAATTCACTCACCTTCTGGAGCGTGACAATCTTTTGTCGAACCTTTAATCTTTTCGATCGCATGCGGTATGGCCGGCAATATCGCCTTCAGGTTCTGCTGCACGGCATTTGGACTGCCCGGCAAATTGATGATCAGAGTCTGTTTTCTCACACCCACAACCGCCCGCGACAGCATCGCCGTGGGTGTGTATTTAAGCGCCTCGAGCATCATCGCCACTTCCATGCCGTAGAGCCTCTTTTCTATGACCTGCGCGGTTGCTTCGGGTGTGACGTCC